>MDJB01000034.1 GCA_001752465.1 Haemophilus quentini | reverse complement strand
AGGGGCTTGTGAAGTATAGGTCCTATAGGGGAGCCTAAAAACCGCACGTTTTACGTGCGGATTGTTATTGGGGCAAAAATGGCTATCTACGAAAGAGACGAACTCGAAGAAAAAATCCGAGCTCTTGATGAAAAGATCGAAAATGCCCAAAGCCAAGTGAGCTTTAATGGGCGATCGGTATCTTACCAAGTGTCTGAATGGACAAAACAACGTGACCGCTATCAACAAATGCTTAATGAGTTATTAGCGGAAACAAGACAGCGAGTTAAACGCCACAGAATCAAATATGCGAGATTTTAAACGATGGGAATATTAGATAAAACAATTGCCGCAATCTCGCCTAAATGGGGCGCACAGCGAGCAAAAAGCCGATATGTGATGAATGCATACGAGGCAGCAATGTCAAGCCGTACACATAAGGCAAAACGCGAAAGCCAAGGCGCGAATGTATCGACCAAACAAAGTGCGATCAGTTTGCGAGAACAAGCTCGAGCGTTAGACCAAAATCACGATATTGTGATCGGCATTTTGGACAAGATGGAAGAGCGTGTGATTGGCTCTAGAGGAATCCATATTGAACCACAGCCGCTAAATTTAAGTGGTGATGTTGATGAGGCGCTGGCGGAGCAAGTCCGCAAAAAATGGGCGGAATGGTCTATCCGTCCTGAAGTGACAGGACAATTTACTCGCCCCGAACTTGAGCGGATGTTGTTACGCACGTGGCTCCGTGATGGGGAAGTGTTTATCCAACTTGTGCGAGGCAGTGTAGCAGGTCTCAATCACAGCACCAAAATCGCATTTAGCCTTGAGGCATTAGAGCCTGATTTTGTGCCGATGAATACCCTTGATACGGCAAATGTAATCCAAGGGATAGAGATTAATGCTTGGCGCCGTCCTGTGTCTTACCGCGTTTACATGGACAACCCGCAGGAAAACAACCGAACTTACGGGCGAGTTAAATCAGTGCCGGCAGGAAATATGTTGCACCTTGCGTTTAAAAAGCGCTTGCACCAATTGCGTGGCGTATCGATGTTACATGGTGTAATTGTCCGCCTTGCCGACCTCAAAGATTATGAGGAAAGCGAACGAGTAGCCGCGCGAATTGCTGCAGCCTTTACGATGTACATCAAAAAAGGAGATTCCTTGCTTTACGGTGACAATGATGAGTACAGCACGGATAGCCCTGAGCGCGACTTTGAAATTGCTCCAGGTGCAATCATTGATGATTTAAAGCCTGGCGAAGATATTGGGTTGATCAATTCTAATCGACCAAATGTGAACCTAGAAACCTTTAGGAATGGGCAATTAAGAGCAACAGCAGCGGGGACTCGCTCAAGTTACTCAAGTATTGCGCGAGATTATAACGGCACTTACTCAAGCCAGCGCCAAGAGTTGGTGGAGAGCTTTGAGGGTTACTCCGTTTTACAAGATACCTTTGTTGCACATATCTCCCGCCCAATCTACCGCGAATGGCTAAAAATGGCGATTGTCAGCGGTGAAATTGAGGTGCCAGTCGATATTGATCCAGCGTCACTTTATAACGCAGTTTATAGTGGCCCAGTGATGCCGTGGATTGATCCAACCAAAGAGGCGCAAGCGTGGAAAGAGCGCATTAAAGGTGGGTTGGCAACGGAAAGCCAAGCTGTACGAGCAAGCGGTAGCAATCCAGCAGAAGTTAAACGTCGCCGTAAAGTTGAGGTGGACGAAAACCGAGAATTGGGTCTCAAGTTTGACACGGATTTAACTAACACAGGTACGACAAATGAAAAAACAAAAGATGATTCTGTCGCCAATGGCGATGGCAGCGAACGTGACAAAGACGAATAACCAGTCTTGGTACTCAATCAAAGCCAACGACACTGCTGAAATTTCAATTTACGATGAAATTGGCGGGTGGGGGATTTCGGCACAACAATTTGCTAAGGACTTTAAAGCCTTAGGCAATAATCTAAAACAAATAAATCTGCATATACATTCGCCAGGCGGAGATGTGTTTGATGGCATTGCTATCTACAACTTGCTGAAAAATCACCCTTCCAACAAGACCGTCACCATTGACGGTCTTGCTGCATCTATGGCGTCAGTTATAGCTATGGCTGGAACTGAAATCATTATGCCAGAGAACGCAATGATGATGATCCATAAACCGTGGGGAGTACAAGGTGGCGATGCAGATGATATGCGCAAATATGCCGATTTGCTGGATAAAGTAGAAGATACGCTTATCCCTGCTTATGCAGCAAAAACGGGCAAATCTGCTGAGGAATTAGCAGAAATGTTAGCTGCGGAAACGTGGCTTAATGGCAAAGAATGTGTTGAGCACGGTTTTGCCGACAAACTCGCCGAGCCCGTTAAGGCAATGGCACAACTTCAATCCAAACGTTTAGGAGACTATAACAACATGCCAAAAGCGATCAAAGATATGTTGATGAATCCACAAGGAAATGCAGGCGTGATTACTGCATCAGAAACAACATCAATCAAAACTGAAACAAACGCATCTGTAAATCCAGTTGCACAAGTAGATAACACAGCACAAGTGCAGGCGGAATTAAATAAACGTAACGCCGACATTAAAGCCGTATTTGCGCCGTTTGGCTCAGCTCACAGTGATTTGTTGGTGGAGTGTTTGGGTGATTTATCAATTACTCCAGAGCAAGCCAAAGACAAATTATTAGCAAAACTTGGTGCGGGTACAACCCCAAGTGCGGCAGTAACGCCTTATGCCGATAACGGCAACATCGTTGGCGATAGTGTGAAACAATCTTTGTTAGCTCGTGCGGGTATCGACAAAGATAAAGTAAATGCCAAAGACAATGCCTACAACGCAATGACCTTGCGTGAGCTTGCTCGTGCATCATTGGTTGATCGCGGCATTAGTGTATCGGGTCAAAATGCAATGAGCATGGTTGGTTTGGCATTTACCCACTCAAGCTCTGACTTTGGTCAAATCTTAATTGATGTGGCGCACAAATCCTTGCTTAAAGGTTGGGAAACCGCAGCGGAAAACTTTGATCAGTTTACCTCTCGTGGCACATTAACTGACTTCCGAGCGGCTAAACGTGTTGGCTTGGGTGATTTTGGCTACTTACCACAAGTCGGTGAGGGCGAGGAATACACCTACGGCACAATCGGCGATGAAGGTGCTAGCGTTGCATTAGCGACTTATGGGCAATTATTTAGCATTACTCGTCAAGCAATCATCAATGACGATATGCACTTGTTGACAAAAATTCCTGAAAAAATGGGACAAGCTGCACGTGCAACCATCGCTAAATTAGTGTTTGCGTTATTAACTGGTAACGCGATTGCGCAAGATGGCAAAAAATTATTTGATGGCTCGCACAAAAACTCATTTGATAATGCCGCATTAGATGTGGCCAATATTGATAAAGCAATTCAAATGATGAATGGCTTTGTCAATACTCGTGGTGAACCATTAGCGATTGAGCCTGATTTTATGTTGTTACCAACCTCACTTTATACTCGTGCTAAACAAGTTCTAGGTTCAGCAAGTGTGGAGGGGGCAGATATCAATTCTGGCATTATCAATCCAATCCGCGATATTGTGCCGACAGTTAAATCCGCACGTTTACAAGTTGCCGATCCAAAATCTTGGTACTTAATCAACAAAGAGGCGATTGAAGTTTCTTATCTTGATGGCATTGATACGCCATACATGGAGCAACAACAAGGTTTCACTGTTGATGGTGTATCTACCAAGGTGCGCATTGATGCAGGTGTTAACGTGATTGATTACCGAGGCATTGTAAAAGTTACCAATAAGTAACCCAAAATAGCGAAACCCCAAGTAACGGAGAATTACCTGGGGTTTCTTTCATTCCAACTTCCTATACAAGAAGGAATAAATCGTGATTGATTTTAAACTACTTGATGGGGTTTGTAAAATGTTAGAAATCATCGATAAATCAAAGACGGCTCGGCATTTTATATGGGCAGTGCTTTCTCTCCTTTATTTGTGTGATTTTATGGTTATCGCCAGATTTCTTGGATGCATTAGGCAAATTCTTATTAATTCAGAAAGGACAATAAATATGGCTAAAAACTATATGCAAGACGGAAACACCGTTCGTTTTACTGCTACCGCTGCTGTAAAAAGCGGTGATGTAGTAATGTTAGAAAACCTTGCTGCAATCTCAGTATCTGATGTTGCACAAAATGAAACAGGCGTTGGTTTAACTACAGGTGTGTTTACGGTGAAAGCAAAAGCGGAAGATGACATTAAACAAGGTGCAATTGTTTACTGGTCAGCAACCGATGGTGCAACCATTACCGCTGGTAGTAACAAGCGTTTAGGTATTGCTTGGCATGCTAGTGGCGTATCGATGGGCACTGTAGATGTCAAGATCAACGCTTAGTCCGTTTGATGAGGCACTCGCACAGGCGGACAACGTCATATCAGATGTGATGATGTCCGTCTATGTTATCAACGGCAAAAAATACAAAGCTGTGCTTGATGAAAGCCCAAAACTAATGAGTGGCAATTACACCGATGATTACTTAATTAATGGCACGACGCGTACTCTCACTCTTTTTAAAGCATCAGGATATAAGCCAAAACTTGGAGATATCATTATTTCTTCAACAGAGGAATATGTTGTGCGAGGGTTTAGCTTTGAAGATAAGAAGATCGTACTGCAATTGGAGTAAATATGGCGGTGAAAATTGAAGGGATGGCTGCATTACAAGCTAATATCCAAAAACTGGCTAATCAAGTCGCGCCTAAAGCGGCAGCAAAAGCGATTAATAAGGTAGCAAGAAGTGCAATCAAAAATGGAACAAAAAATGTCTCCAAAGAGATTCATGTGCCAGCTAAATTAATCCGCAAGCGAGCTCGATTATCCCAAAAAGCAACAGCGAATCGACCAGTCGCAAAAATACGAGTTGATAGAAGAAATTTACCGTTAATTCGATTATTGGAAAACCCTAGACGAACCATGCGAGCGAGTAAAGGGCAAATTAGAATAGGCAAATATCAAATACAACGCGGTTTTATTCAAACTCTAGCAAATGGTCGTAAACACGTTATGCAGCGACAAGGTAAAGAGCGGTATTCAATTGATGTTGTTAAGATTCCGTTATCTAGACCATTAACAACGGCTTTCCATAATGAGTTAAAAGATTATTCAAGTCAGATCAAAGTTGAACTGACAAGAGAGTTGAGTGACATTTTTAAAAATAGAGGATTAAATGCTAATTCATAAGAAGATTCGACATCAAGTGTCGGATATGCTCAAAAGCAGTATAAAGGGTGTTGAGAATATCTATTCTGGGCGCCCTTTATTTATTGATATTGACCAAGAAAAAACAGCTATTGCAGTTTTTCTTGATGAGATTTCGTGCGAAGAGGTAGATCTCTGTCATCACGAATATACCGCAGCCTTAAATATCGCGATTTATCTGAAAACTGCTTTAGGCGACGACGCATTAGATGATATTGCAGACAAAATCAAAGAGCGATTAAGCGTCGCTATATCTAATGATGAATTATCGGAAAATATTTCTGAAATGACTCTTATTAGCTACGAATACGAGCAAGATGTGACGAATCGCACTTGGTTCGTTTCTAACCTTAAATATCAAATTAAGTATGAGGACTAGATATGCCTACACAAACAACACCTTTTCAAGGCACTAAATTTTATTTGGGCGTGGGCTTAAATGAGGGCAAAGCAGTTACCGCTGCAACCATAAAACCGAATGCAACAATTACTGCAACCGGACATGGTGCAAAAACTGGTGACTTTGTAAAGATTACTGGTCTCGGTGCATTAGATGGTTTCTATCCTGTTAAATCTATTGCAACAGACAAAATCACTCTCGCCGATGAGGTCGATTGGAGCGGTCAAGATGCACCAACGGATTTTTCATCAGCAAAAGTGGCGGTCGTCAAATGGTCATCTAATTTCTGCGCTATTAAACAGATTGAGGGTGATGGAGACACTCTGGGAGAGGAGGATATTACAACAATGTGCTCTGAAGGTACTGAAACAGAAGCAGGTGAGATTGAGTATGGCTCAATTAAATTAACATTCTTCTATGCGCCAGGTACCGCAATGCAAGCTGACTTGCGTAAGAAGTTTTATGCTAAAGAAACCTTCCCTTGGATGATGATATTGAAAAATGGTCAAGGATCTCTTTACGGTACAGGATTTATCCAAACCTCACCAAATTTCAGTGGTGAAGTAAAAGGTAAATTTGAATCTGGTGTAACGATTAAAAAAGCAAAACGCGATTATCACTTACCAACATAGCCGCAAAGTGCGGTGAATTTTGACCGCACTTTATAAAAACCAAAACCCCGAAAGCAGCGAACTTTCGGGGTTTTTCATTCCATCAATACGAAAAAGGAATCATTGTGGATGCAAGTATTTTAAAAGTTCTTTTAAAGATAATCAAGGAATTGCTTATGAAATATTCAATTTGGCAAATCGCTCTTGCTTTCTCCATACCTATATTCTTTTGGGTATCTGCTGATTTATTAAGAGCAATTATTGAGCTCATTCAATTGTTTAATTAAATAAGGATAAAAAATAATGAATTTACGCGAAAAACTCCTAGCAAATAAGCCTAAAATAACCCAAATTAAAATAAACTGCGAGAATTATTATATCCGTGAGTTTACTGTTGGTGAAATGAATCAAGCCCTTTATGGACAGCAACAAGAGTTAATTCGCATCGCTGAAGAGCAGGGCATTACATTAGCGTTCAACGATGAAATAACTCTCACTGAGCAACTATCAAAAATCTACGATCCTAATCGATTAACTCGAACATTAGCTACTCGACTTTGTGATGAACAAGGCAATAATTTATTTGATGCTAAAAATCCTGATGATTTAGCCGCACTTTCGGCACTTGATAAGGCGGTATTTGAACAATTAAGCCAAGCCATTGCGGAGCTTGAGCCAAAAAACTTACCAGCCGACGAAAGTTCCAACTAAACCTTTCTCTTTCGCTCGGCAAAACACTTGAAGAAATTGAGCAAATGCCAGAGCATCATCTCCAAGAATACGAAATGTTTTATCAGGAACAGCCTTTTGGATTATGGCGAGAGGATTATCGTACTGCACAAGTTTCACATTTGCTTGCTATGATAAATCGAGACCCTAAATCTAAGGCTCCAGAATTATCTGATTTTATGCCGTTTTACCAAGAAAAAATAGATGATGAAGATGATGACGGAGTGGCTGATTATTTAGCAAATCGTTAAATTATCTATTGCTCCTGTATTTTATATAGATTAAAATCTATATAAATAATAAGAAAGGTAATAGCTGTATGAAACAAGAATGGGAAGTAATTTTACAAGACCCACTTTTGAACTGGTTAAAAACGCTGGCAGAAGATGATGTATTAAAAATCTATGCGGCGTTGGAATTATTATCAACAGAAGGTCCACAATTAAGCAGACCTTATGCGGATACGCTGCAAAGCTCTAAATATACCAATTTAAAAGAATTGTGAGTACAGTCTAAATTATCGGTATTCCGTTTATTTTATATTTTTGACCCTGTCAGACAAGCGATTGTTTTATGTGGCGGAGATAAAAAAGGCAAGAAAGAAAAACTCTTTTACAAAGAGATGATTGCCCTAGCGGAACAAACCTATGATGATTACCTTTCTGAATTAACTAAGGAGCAAGAGAATGAGCGTAAAATTTAAAGATCTGATGAATAATCTTCCAGCTGAAAAACAAGCGAAAGTGAAAGCTATGGCAAACGATATGCGAATGGAATTACAACTTTACCGTATTCGTGAAGAATTAGAGCTTTCACAAAAGCAAATGGCAGAAGCATTAAGTATTTCTCAGCCGTCAGTTGTTGCCCTTGAAAAACGTGGCAATGACATTAAATTATCATCAGTTAAACGTTACATTGAAGCAATGGGTGGTGTGTTAAATTTATCGGTTGAATTACCCACAGGAAAAACAGTTACTTTCAACTTATAGAAGGCGGTAAACATATTGTGTGATTTCATTCAATTTACAGCAAAATGCTTTTTTATACTGCTTATTGCATTAGGAACATTATTCCTTTTATTTGCTGTTGATTTTATTTATATTCTCGCTTTTTTGGGTGTATATGTTGCTATTTTCGCAACTTGTCTTGTTGTAGCTATTATTAAAGAAAATAACCGTATTAATAAACTAAGGATAGCTGAACAAGATAAGAATCGTGTGAAATATGTTATTATTAATTAAATTATAAGTTTCTAAAAGCTCGCCTCTGGCGGGCTTTTTTTATGAGGTGAATATGTCAAGTTTAGGTTCGTTAAATATTCTTTTGAGTTTAGACTCAATTCAGTTTAATCAGGCGCTTGATAAATCATCCTATCAAACGCAAAAGTTTGCAAAACAATTTGAATTGAATTTTACAAAAGCTCAGGCCAAAGCAAAACAATTCTCAGAGCGTACAACTCAATATTTGAATAACATAGAGAAAGTGGCAAATACAATTAATAAAACGACAAGCCGTACTTTTTGGGCTGGCATTGTAAGTTCGGGCGGTTCCTATTTATCATCTGGTATTTCTGATGTGATGAAATACGCGGATAGTTATACTGAGTTACAAAACCGTATTCGCTTAGTAACAAATAGCCAAACAGCTATGGTAGCTGCGACAGAATCGGTGTTTGATATTTCTTTGAAAACCAATCAAGCTGTTGGCGCTACTGCACAAATTTATCAACGCTTTGCACAAAATGCAGATAGATTGAATTTATCTCAATTGCAAGTCTCCGAATTAACTGAGACTGTTGCAAAATCTGTTGCAATCTCAGGCGCTAGTGCAGGCGCAGCCGAAGCAGTATTAATGCAATTTGGGCAAGCATTAGGAAGTGCGGAATTACGCGGTGATGAGCTTAATTCTGTGATTGAGCAAACTCCAGGACTTGCCAATGCGATAGCTAAAGGGCTTGGCGTAACAACTGGTGAGCTGAAAAACTTAGCTAAGGCAGGGCAATTAGATATTCACGCCGTTATCCAGGCTTTAGTAAAAGCACGAGATACGGTTGATAATGACTTTAATAAACGCGTTAAAACGCTTTCAATGTCTTTTACAAATTTAGAGACATCGATAACTAAGTTTTCAGGTGAAGCAAATAGTGCGTTAGGTGTTACACAAAAACTAGCTACTGGAGTCGATTTTGTTAGCGATCATCTCCAAGAATTAATTATTGGGCTTGGATCGCTGACCGCTGCACTTGCTATCGGTCATCTTAGTAAATACGGCTTGGAACTATTAAAAACGGGTTATGCTAGTGCAAAAAATGCTCTAGCGCATATTGCTGAGGCAAAAGCCATAGCAACAAAAGCTACTGCAATGCGTACAGCGGCTCAGGTTGAAATGGCAAGCTTAAACGCACAATTCCAGCTTGCGCAATCAGAACAAACACGATTTGCATTGCGTGAAAGAATGAAAGTGCAATCAGCTCAAATTATTGCTCTTGCACAAGCTGAAGCTACTGCAAAACGTAATCTTGCCACGGCAACTAATATTGCTGCAATGGCGGCAAAAGGTTTGCAAAGTGTAATGGCTTTACTCGGTGGGCCTGCTGGTGTAATTGGGATAGCTGCTACATCATTAATTTTCTTCAGTTCACAGGCGGCGCAAGCAAGACAGTGGGCACTTGATACTACAACTGCAAACCAAGGATTAGCAGAAAGTTATAATGAGTTAAGCGAAGCTGCATTATCCTTAAAAGTGGAAGATCAACTCGAAAATATTAAGAAATATTACAAGGAAATCGAAAAAGTTAAAGCCACTATCGCTACAAAAAACGTTAGTGCTAATTTTGATGGTTTTCAAGTTGATAATGGTATTAGTAATAAAGAGTTGGAGCATCTACAAAACGAAATCAAGTCTATCGAAGAAAATGCAGGTTTAGCAGAAAAAGCTCTTGTAAAAATGCTCGCACCTCTAGCTGAAAATATGCTGCGTTCAGGTAAAAGTCTTGATGATGTTCGGCAAAAATTCAAATTACTTGGTGTTGATGCAGTAACTGCGAATAATATTATTGCAAATTTACCAAAAAGTTTCTCTGGAGCAGCAAACGGTGCAAAAAATGCCACAGATAAAACTTTAGATTTAAAAGATGCAATTGATAAATTAAATGGCAAATCAACAACGCTTGCTCAAAAACTAGAAGTCGCGAAGTTAAAACAACAAGGGCAAGCAAAATCTGCATATGTTTTAGCAGGTCTCTATGAATTGCTTGGGAAAGAGGGTGCTGAATATAATGAAGTATTGATTGGCATTGCAACAGGCACCATTACCGCAGCTAATGCGGCAGATAAAGCTGTTGGTTTATCTGTTGAGACTTTGAAAAAGATTTTAGATGGTAAAGCTCAACTAGAACAAGATTTCACCAAAGAAAACCAAATAAATAAAATAGAGACAAGTCTAAAGGACAATGGGCGTCATTCAAAAGGATCTAAAACTGACTATGTAAAACAATACACAGATCAAGTTAGCGAAATGGAAAAACGCCTGTCTGAACTGCGGGAAAATGCGCAAGATATAGCATTATTCGGTCAAACAAGCCAATATCAAGAGGTAAACAAACTTACACAAGATATCGCTGCCAACGCTAAAAAATATGCACATTTTGGTGCTGATGGATTAGCAAAACTCAAGGATATGGCGGCCCAGATTGATGCTGCACAGCAAGAAGTCTCTATTAATCAATTTACTTTTGATAATTCTGAAAAATTACGAGCAATGGAGTTTGAATTAACTCTACTTGGGAAAACTCGACAAGAATAAGAGTTAATGCAGTACAATCACCAGCTTGATTTAGAAGCGGCAAGGTTAAAAAACGGGATGTCGCAGAAGAATATAGCCAAACTAGATGAAGAAATTGCCAAACTTAAAGAGCGTCGTGGGATTATACAGCAACAAACGGAAGAATCTCGTGGTAGTGCAATTCTTGGTTTCCAGCAAGGAATGAAAACAATTGAAGATCAGGTTTCTGATGTTGCAGGAAACATAAGCAACATTACCGTGAACGCATTTAATGGTATGTCTGATGCTTTAACTGACTTTATCATGACGGGTAAAACTGACTTTAATTCCCTGGCAAAATCAATCATCAAAGATATTGTTCAAATGACGACAAAAATGATTATTTTTGCATCACTCAAGGCAGCATTTGGAGGAACATCTTTTGGCAAATTTATGGGGTTCTCTGGAGGCGGTTTAGTCCCTGAATTAAAATATACTGGTGGACTTGTTGGATTTGATGAAGGGGGATTTACTGGTATAGGGGGGAAATACACGCCTGCTGGTATTGTACATAAGGGCGAATACGTCATAACAAAAGAAGCCACTGCTCGTTTGGGTCGTGGCTTTTTAGATCATCTTAATTACGGTTCTGTTCGTCGTGGTTTTGCTAATGGTGGTGGAGTCGGTGTACCAAGATTGCCAACTATGGCTTATCAACCTAAATCATCAGGGAATATAGCGGTTAAGGTGATTAATAACGGTGAACCGATGGATGCAACTGTAAGCCAACAATCAAAAAATGGACAGCTTGAAATCACCGTGGAATTAGTGCGAAAAATTGCACAGCAAGAATCAGGCAAGATGCTACAAGAGAATATGCGTTATGGAGGTATGCTTGGATGATGGAAACATTTAGGCGGATCGATTAATATTAACAATCGGTTCAAGGTGAGCAACCAAGGGTAAGTCGAGATGAGGGCTAATCAAGGCAATGTAGGGCTTATTATGAATAATAATCAGATCGTTGTTTATGATGAGAGCGGAAGAGTTAGAGTGAAAATAGGGAAATTACATGATTAATTTTATTGTGCCAGTCATGGTAGCTCTTGTTGGGCTACTTTTTTTATATCTAAAGAAGAAGCAGCGCGGAAAAGGAGTAAGTATGTCATCTAACGGAATGCAAACGTTTGACGCTAACGGAAATTTGATCTTTGACTCAACAACATCAAGGCTACGTCTTGTTGATGAGCGCATTGTAACCAGTGTGTCAGAAGTGTCTTTTACATATCCGACAAAAGAATCAGAACGCTTAGTGGCGTGGATTCTGCCAATGAATGGAGCGCCAACTTTCCCAAGCGAGGTTATTTTAAAAGTTGAGGATAAAAAAATAACTTGTTATCCACAATTTCGGAATTTGAAGAATCCACATCAATATAAATTAATTATAGGAGTATATTAAAATGCCTGAGTTCGGTATTAATTCACCAGATTTAAAAATTGATTCGACATATCGTTCCTATGTCTATAAATCAACTCATAAGCTAACACAAGAATTCAAGAACGGCGAACTAACAGAGGCTTTATTGGACTGCGAGCCAACAGATGTTTTTGTTGTGTCAGACCTAAGTCATAACGATCCGATGAACTTAAATAGATATAACTCTATTTTTATATACTACCATGATGATCTGAGACATGTTGGTTTCAGTTTTTGTCCTGAAAATAAAAACGCAAAAGCCACCCTGATCGTACATCGATTCATGCTAGCTCATAAATCAAATGATAAATATGGCATTGAGATCTTTGACAAGCTTGGGCGAGTTGTTTTTAATTCGTCAGAAAAACCGCTACTAATTCAAGATGCAGTAAGACTTGGGAGCACCCCCCAAGTTATAAAGAATTATAACCATAGAGTGGGTATATTAGCCCAGCCAAGCTATACTATTTCGAGTGGCTCTTTCGGAATTTATCAAATGCTACATCAATGCTTAAAGGTTGGGAATAACCGCACAATTAGCTACTTATGTACGACCGAGAGCGAGATTGATGGTGAATACTTCACTCCATCAACTCCAACTAAGCCAAGCGATGATAGATACCCAAGCATGATCGTAGTAAACCTATCTAATATCTAACTTAATTTTAACCAATCACAACCCAGTCAATAGACTGGGTTTTCTTTTATCTAACAAAGGACAAAACCATGACGACATTTAACAAAATCTTAAATCCAATGTATTCAGTAATTGCCGCATACTCTAGACAAGAGGACGGCTCAATTAATGCCAAATATGTACTTGGCACTGGTACAGACAATGATGGAGCAGTGACAGACTTCACCCCAATCATTTCTGAATATAAATGGATTTATCCAGCCGCAGCAAAAAGCATTTTTGGTAAGCCATTAACTCAAGATGACATTGGCAAAACAACGGAGCAAATCGATTTAGATCGCATCTATGCTTACTTAAAAGAGCAAGGACAGATTGTTATCTAATCATCTAATTATTAGAGATACCGCCTACGGGCGGTTTTTTATTGGAGGGGAAAATGAAAATAATCGACTTGGAAATAATTCCTGGAAATGAAGAACGATTTAAGGAGGATAAGAATGGATGAGGTTGTTTTTGAGTGGATTCGTGGCGATGACGAAGTGGAAATCTTAGTTTTTACTGAAGAAAATGGAGATCCTTTGGATTTTACAGGCTGCCATTTTAATTGCGACATTGCGCCTTTAGGTAAGGGGGGTGATAGGATTCATTTATCAACCGACAACCAAGGCATTATTATCAACGGGAATGAAGTCAGCCTTATCATCGCCCATGAACAAACGGAAAATGCAACGTGGAAAGAGGCGCGATTTGACCTTCAGCAAACCACGCCTGACGGAAAGATCAAAACGTGGTGCGGGGGAGAAGTATTGTTACAACACGATATTACACGGAGAGTATGATGCAAACTATCCAAGTAAAACCCAAACAAACCGTGCAAATCAAGGTTAAGCCTTGTGTAAAGCTGGCAAGCCTTGCTCTGTTTGATAAAGCACTTTTAACAATTTACCACCAAGCTAAAGAGGACTACAAACATGGAAAAATTAGAAATTAACCAACAAGACCAAGGTTTTGTCTATCAAGTCGGCAAAGACATTGCGCAATTACAAGAGGCTGTAGCAGCATTACAAACCGCCGCTACCGCTCAACAAGGGAAAAAACAATGGGTGCAGAAAGTGACGTTAAAACCTGATTCAACGCTTTCTTGGGCAAAAGTGAAAGTGAATCCCACTTTGGTGGGAAAATCGGGTATCGTGTTGCTTGCCGATTCTACAGTGCAAACAACCTGTTTCAAAGATATTTTCGAAATGCCCGCTGATAAATCACTTTTTCCAGCTTATTTTATTTCCCTTGCGGACCCTAAACAGGTGGATTTTGTGAGTGAAGTGGAGTAGTGTCTCTTAGACTAAGCTTCAGTAGCAAGATTACCTAAATCTTTATCAACTAAGAATAAACCTTTACTATCTTCGCCAAGAAGATTCAATTTATCCAAGATACCACTGAATAATTTTTCTTCTTCATGCTGTTCTGCTACATACCATTGTAGGAAATTAAATGCAGAGTAGTCTTTTTCTTCAAAAGTTTTACCTACTAATTCATTGATTTTACTAGTAATCAATTTCTCATGTTCATAAGTAATTTCAATCACTTCTTTTAATGATTTATATTCGTGTGATGGAGCTTCAATTGCAGAAATTAGAGCAACTGATCCTGTCTCATTTAAATAAGTGAATAATTTACGCATGTGTTGCATTTCTTCAGCAGCATGAGCTGATAAAAATTTTGCAGCACCTTCAAAACCTTTTTGCTCGCACCAAGCACTCATTTGTAGATATAAATTAGAAGAATAAAATTCCAAATTCATTTGGTTGTTTAATAATTTTACTACATTTGCTGATAACATTTTATTTCTCCTATCTATTATAAAGTTGCTAACTCACGATCAATAAAGAACAATGCTTTACCGTCTTCGCCAACAAGGTTAAATCTGTCAATAATTCCACTAAATAATTTTTCTTCTTCGTGCTGTTCTGCTACGTACCATTGTAAGAAGTTAAAAGTAGAGTAGTCTTTATTTTCAAAAGTAACTTCAACTAATTCATTGATTTTGGACGTTACTAATTTTTCATGTTCTAAAGTTGTTTCAAATACTTCTCTTAATGAAGAATAATCGTGTTTAGGTGCATCGATTTTTCCTAGAAGCGGCATACCGCTAGTTTCACTTACATAATTGAACAATTTTTGCATATGTTCTAATTCTTCATCTGCATGGCGAAGTAAAAATGCTGCTGCACCTTCATAGCCATGAATTGAGCACCATGCACTCATTTGTAAATATACATTAGAAGAGTAGAACTCTAAATTTATTTGGTCATTCAGCTTGTTTGTGATGATTTGATTAAGCATAACTAATTCCTTTTCATTTGATTGATAAAGTGCAATAAAACTTGACTTGCAATTCTCATTTTAAGCTCACAAATGAGAATTGCAAGTTTTTTATTAAAATAAAACTCATATAACCAATTAATTTTAAAAAGAAAAATTAAAAACAATTATTCTCATTTGAGTAATCTTGTTACATAAAATAATTACAATGTCACAATTAAAACTAAAGATATTAAATCTACTAGCAAATCTTCTATCAATTTATTCAGATTTCACCTAGCGCAATCCAAATCCAGAATTAAATATTATTGCTTTAACATTTTTAATGGAGAAGAAGCAGAGTATCCCTTTTTGATCGCCTCACAAAAGTTACTTTTACACTCAGGTGATTTAACATAATATACATTATGCGAAATTAGTTATCGGGTTAGCGAAAACTACGGGCTAAATAAATCACACAGTTATACACAAGTCACAGGTACTAGTAAAACAAGACAAAATAAGGCTAGATAGCACGTTGTAACGCGATACTTTATCGTTTTATTGAATGGTTTAGTTGAAATATAAAGACAACGTAAAGGTAAAGTAAGCTAAATCTATGTGATTACGCTCGTAAAATCTGGATAATTTTAGGGATAATTTTCCCCAGAAAAAAACAACAAAAAAGCACGTTTTATTAAAACGTGCTATTCTAAAAAAATGTGACAACGTATCAGTTAACCTAGTAGTTTTATACCATATTCATATACTTGTTGTAGCAAAGATAGTTTTTCAGGATTATCTGAATGTTCCTCTGCTAAACGTTGCAAACTTGATTCAAAATCTACCGCACTTTTTTCAAGTTTATTCTGTCGGTATTTTTGCCATTTAATTTGTTCAGCGCGTGTGAGGGTTTTATAAAAATGACGAGCACGATAATGGAACAATAATTCAGGGATACGTTTATCTTCAAAAGCTAAACCGTGTTCAGCTAATTTTTCTGCAGGTAGACTACGTAAAATAGACATATTGTTTTTATCAGCATTGCTGAAAAAGCCATTGTATAGCTCAGTTTCTACATTATCATTCGATTCAAATTGACGTTCTTCATTAAAAATATCCGCCACTTTTTCACGAATATCAAAAGATGCCCGTAATTTTGCAAGATTATCCAAGCATAATTGTCGATCAATACCCAAGCGATTTGCTGTTTCTGGTAACAAGGTTTTGGCTGGCGCTAAAATAGGACATTTATTGATATGCACAAGCTTTAATGGAACAGATGAAACTCCCCTTTCTTCTAATTCTGATTTTTTGGTATATAAATCTGTCCGCAATTCATCCGCACTTTTGGCTAATAAATTATCGATATTGCCAGTTAAATCACACACAATTAATGCGTTTTGATTTGTCGGATGCCAAGCTAAAGGGGCAACCCAAGTGCAATTTCCACGATAATTCCCTAACATTCCAGAAACATGGACTAAAGGCGCCATTGCGCCTGTATCAACCAATTTTTCGATTTCTTTTTTACCTCGGTTTTCAAAGAAATATTGGAATAATTTAGGCTGTTTTTCTTTAATTAGTTTCGCCATAGCAATAGTTGCATATACATCCGCCATTGCATCGTGAGCATTTTCATGCGCAATACCATTTGCTTTAGTGAGTTTTTCTAAGCGGAAACTTGGCATTCCATCATCGTCATAAGCCCAATTAATCCCTTCTGGACGCAAGGCATAACAAGCTCGCACTAAATCTAACAAATCCCAGCGTGAATTCCCGTTTTTCCAGCTGTATTCGTAAGGATCAATAAAATTACGATAAAACGTATAACGCGTCATTTCATCATCGTAGCGAATATTGTTATAGCCCATGACACAAGTATTGGGTTGGGAAAATTCTGCTAAGATATTTGCGGCGAATTCAGGCTCAGAAAGCCCCTTTTCATTACATTCTTGTGGTGTAATTCCTGTTACCATTACCGCTTCAGGAGCAGGTAAATAATCGTTGGTTTGTTTACAATAAAACATTATTGGTTCACCAATGATATTAAAATCAGCATCTGTACGAATACCCGCAAATTGTGCAGGACGATCTGTTGCTGGATTTACACCAAAACTTTCATAATCGTAAATAAAAAAGCTGAAATCTTTTGCCATGGGCACTCTCTTTTACGCGATAATTTTATCTAAATAATATAGGCAGAAAATGGCTGATAAACTAAAAATAATACCTAGCCAATTTAGCTTACTGATTTTTTCTTTAAAAGCTAACGCGCCAGTTATTGTACCTAAACAAATCACGCCAATGTTCATTCCCGCAAAAACAAGCGTCGGATTTCCAGCAAAACTTTGATGTGCCTTTATATAGAATAAAATATTAAAGAAATTAAATACACCTAAAACGATGCCACCAATTACACTTGATGATGTCCATTGGGCACGTTTTAAGAATAAATAGATAAAGATAACACAAGCTGCAAGCGAGAAAGAAATAAACAATGTTGCAGGGAATGCGCCGCCGCTTTTCGCCACTTGTTTGAATAAAATATCAATGATGCCGTAACCAAACCAGACGCCGATTAATCCTAAAACACCTTTAAAATTAACCGCACTTTGCCCTTGAGTTGGCTTAGTTAATACACAAAATAAACCAATAAAGGCTAATACAACACCAATGATTTTAGATTGGCTTAGTGTTTCATGAAAAATTAAAAATGCCGATAAAATAGGAAGAAACAACGAAAGACGTTGTGCTGCATCTGAACGTACAATTCCAGCAAACTCTACCGCTTTTGACATAATAATAAATACGCTAGGTAGCAATAAGCCCAGAGCTAAAAAAATAGGTGAATTTTCGCTTTGTACGATGTAATCAGTAAATTCTAAGCCTTTAAAATCAGGTTTAAGTAAGAAATAACTGAAAGTGATGGCTGTGATGTAGTTGAATGCAATAGCTTGTTCAATAATGATATTTTTTTTACGGGCTATTTTAAGCAAAACTGAAACAGCTACGCTACAAAGAATGGCAAGAATAAGATTGTGCATTTATTAATCCTTAATAGCTTGTTTAATTAAACTCATAATGTATTCAAGATATTGGGGACTTTTAACGGTAATTTCATAATCTCCATTCCCCAGTGACCAGTATTTGATACATTTTTATTGTTTCTGCTGCGACAACAGCTCTTTTTTTGATGTGAAAATTTTCATTATTATTCCTAACTAGTAAGTTAATTCCCTTTCCATTTTTACATATCATTCTTCCCAAGGAGCTTCCAAACAAATAATTGTGGCAGGAGCACCAATAAGTTTTATATCAAATTTCAAGCTTGGTTCAATAATAGTAGAAGCATTATGTATTCTAAAACTAAATTGCCATCCTTTATCTAAATATAATTCAACCGTATTTTTACTATTTGGCTTAAAATCTATATTAATGACTCTAGTTGATAAATTAGCTATAGGTATAAAAATATTTGCCTTTCTTTTTTAGAGGGTTTATTTAGTGTTCCTCGCAAGTTAAATGATTGAATAAATGTTAGTTTCTTATTATCTTGGCTTATGATTTTATAGAAATCAAAATACCCTAGTAAATATTCAACCATTTTCTGTGGGACAATAGAATCATATTTATGATACTTTTCTTTAATTTCCGCTATAAATGATTTTAGTATTGGATAATAAATATCATCTTCTTTATTAGATAACTCTCTCCATTTTATTTTGTTTCTTTTATAAATTTCTAATTTCTCAAAAATAGGGAGTATATTATCCCAATAATTTTGAGAAGAAGGTAATTGGAACCATTTTTCTGAAAAGTCAATTTTATGTGATAAACGACTATGTTTCACAGCAAAATGATTATGTTTTAAACTTAAACCAATTTCCCAATTAATATTTTCTCTTTGAATTAAAATATCTCTAACATCGCCTAATTCACCTTTATTATCAGCTTGTATTTTTAAGTTTAATATACCATCACCATCTTCTATTATTGGCTCTAAGTTTGTTATAAGATTGATACCAGCAATTGCACTTTTTGTATATTTTTCTTTTTCAAGATCAGATAATGTATTCCAAGATTTCTCAACTACATAATAGCTAGAATTCTTTTCTATATTTATATTCTGATTTTGAGTTGCAATTCGTCCTAATTCAGTTATAAATGCAAACTCATATGCTCTGCCATTATCATTACTTTTATTTGACATATTTAATTACCTTTACAAATTTCCAATGCGGATTTTATTGTTTTAGCTATTTCATATGCTAAATTTACAGGCACTGCGTTACCGATCATTTTATAACCATCATTCAAACTTTCGTAATGAAAAATAAAATCATCAGGGAACCCTTGCACTCTTGCACATTCTCTAACAGTTAGTCTGCGATATAAATGTTCTTTTCCTTCAACAAATTTATTTAAATTTTTACTAACTTTTAACATTACAGGAGCTTGGGGGTGTAATTGACATTGCCGTCCAGATGCTTGAACTGTAAATGCTGGTTCATTCCATTGTCTAACACGATTTCGGCTCATAAAAATTGTTGAATATGATCCTATAAAATATTCGTGATTAGGATAAATACATTTATTACCATTTGTTTTATTTTTATCTAAAGCTGGAATTGAATTATCTTTTAAATCCCAAATAACATCCTTAAATGTTGGCTTTATCAAATGTGGAATGGGTGGAATATAATTAATATTTAGCTCTTTTCTAAAACCAATATAAAAAACACGTTTTCTATCTTGAGCTACGCCATAATCATTCGCATTAAGCAAAACAATATGAACATCATATCCAGCATTATCAAATTCTTGGATAAATTCTTGAACTGCCTTATTATGACGCTGAGCCATCATTCCTTTGACATTTTCGGCAAGGAAAAATATTGGTTTTTTTTCTTTTAAAATCCGAATATATTCATAAAACAATTTTCCCCTAGGATCATCAATTCCTCTAAGAGATCCACCCTCACTCCAAGATTGACAAGGCGGTCCCCCAATAATTCCATCACACTTAGGAAATTCATCTGAAGAAATTTTAGATATATCGCCTTTAATTAATTTAGCTGAATGATTACTTTCATATGTTTTCCATATTGATTTATCATATTCATTTGCGCAAATAATACGAAATCCTGCTTTTTGGAAGCCAAGATCTAATCCCCCTGCACCTGAAAAAAGACTAATTAAATTCATAAAAATTTCTAAAACAAAATTGATTTATAATAAGCGCGGTCAAAAATCTTAAAATTTTAACCGCACTTCCCTTCTATTTTTTATTCTGTCGCACCGAATCCGCGTAAACCAACAACATGTACATGCTCTTGGTTGCCTGCGATTTTACGCACGAGTTTATAGGTTGTACCTTTTTCTGGGCTAATGTTCTCTGGCGCAGCGATAAGTAACTGCATATCCAAACGTTCGCAAAGTTCGAATAAGGTAGAAATAGATTTACCGTCTAAACGCGCTGCTTCATCTAAGAACAACAAGCGACAAGGCACAATATCTTTACCACGAATTCGACGGCTTTCTTCTTCCCAACTTTGAACAACCATTAAGAGAATTGACATACCTGTACCGATAGCTTCACCAGTAGAAAGTGCACCACTTTCTGCACGTAACCAACCATCTGCGCCACGGAATACTTCTACTTCAAGTTCAAGATAATTACGGTAATCTAACAATTCTTCACCAATTGTTTGTGCTGTGCGTTGCCCCATATCAATATGTGGATTGATGCGTTGATAGAGCTTCGCCATAGCTTCAGAGAAGGTGATGCGATTATCGTTGAATAAATCTTGATATTCATCTTGCTGACCAGAAAGCGCATCTAACAACATGGCATGGGTATCACGAATATTCACTACTAAACGGACAGATTTCACCTGACCGAACGCAATGTTTTGTAAGCCTTGGTTGAGCATACGAATACGATTTTGTTCACGCTGAATCGTTTTACGCATAATATTTGCAACACTTTCAGAACTGATTGCCAATTTTTTCTCACGGCCAGTTAATTCAGCTGTTAAACGAGAAAGCTCAATTTCCATTTGTTCAATGGCATCAATTGGATCATCCGTTTTAATAATATCTTGGCGAATACGTTCACGTAGATGCTGATACACCGCAATAAAGAACCGCACTTTATTTTCAGGTTTGCGACTATCTTCAGACACTCTTAGGCTATCACGTAGATATTCATTATCCGCCACTGCTGTACGCAACGCACCTAATGCTTTATCCGACATTGAACGTAACTCATCTGCAGATAAATAAGCGAGCTCTCGACGATTGAGGCGTTTTTCCATATCGGAATTGCGTGATAAACGTAAAACCACACACCAACTCACTTTCGCTGCTACAACTAATTCACGTTGAGTTTTATAATCACGTTCGGTTTTACGAATAAGGCGATTTAAGTTGTCCGCTTCGCTTTCAATTAATGTCAGTTGTTTTTCTACATAAGAACGACGCTGACGGCTCGTTGAAAGTTGTTGATGTAATTCATCACGACGGATACGGGCTCGTTCTTCAGCACCGTCATCAGCTCTCACGCCAAGATCGCTAATTTCACCAATCAATTCATTTAAAAGCTGATATTTACTATCGTAAGAACTTTGTAATTGAATCAATACGCGATTATATTCTGCAAATTGGCTTTGTTTTTGACGAACTTGCTCACGTTGCGTATCTCGCTGTACCTGCATTTGTTCTAAACGTTGGCGAAGTTTTTCGTTGAGTTCAGAAGTTTCAGCCTGCCCAGCATCTTCATAACCAAAATGCGGTTTACGTTGTACAACATCAGCTAAAGCAAATACACGTTGTTGAACTTGTTTTTGACGCTCAATCGCTTGAGTTAATTCATTTTTTAAGCCTTCGTAATTTTCTGGATCACTTTGTAAACTATTTGCAATCGGCTCTAATTGTGACAACGTTACACCATATTGACGAATAAAATATTCATCTTGCTTTGCAATATCTAATTGCTCACGACATTCTTCAATACGATCAATTAAATCCTCATCAGCTAATACATTTAGTTGTGGAATCAACTTGTTGAGTAATTGCAGTTTTTCTTTTGCATTATCTAATTGAATGCGTAATTGTTGTTCGCCGCTATTAAATAGGTTTAATTCACGATCAATTTCATTGCGTTCGCGATTAATTTCAGACATTAACTCTTCTGGATTTGGCTGGAACGCAAGCGCCAAATGCAACCCAACAAATTGGCTAAAATGTTCGTGTAAACGTTGGCATTTTTGTACATCAAACGCAATTTGGGCATGTTGTTCTGCCAGTTCATCACGTTCAATTTGTAATTCTTCTAAACGTTTTTCACGTGCTGCACGCCCAAATAACGGGATTTCAGGGAATCTTGAATAGCGTAATTCACGATCTGAAACTTGCACTACAACACCTAGCTCAAGTTCTTGTGCGGATAATACGCTGTCATCAAATGCGGTAGGATCACCCTCAATTAAATACAAATCGTCCAGGCAATCTTCTAATTGCGCAAGTTGTTCACGCACTGCATTGAGATCACGCACAACAATAGCATGACGCGCAGGCCCGTAAAGTGCGGAGAAATAAGGCGCATCTTCAATGGTAACATCATCATAAAGCTCTGAAAGCAACACCCCACCAAAACGTTCTGCCAACATATTTAAACGAGGATCTTCTGAACCATCTGGCTGACTTAAACGAGAAATTTGTTCATCTAATTGCAAACGTTTTTGTTCAAGTTGATCACGTTGCATCGTGAGTTCACGTTCTTTCACAAGTTGTGATTGCATAAAATTCATCACATCTTGACTATGTTCAAACGTCTCGCCACTTTGTTGCTCTAAACGTTCTAATGCAGCTTGAGCTGTCAGCCATGCTGGCGCTTTACGCGCATTTTCATCATAAAGTGCGGTTAAATTTTCACGCTTTTGACGAAGCGTAGAACGATTTTCCACTTGTTCTGAAAGTTCAGCAGAAATATCTTCAATTAACGCTTCTTGCTCTGCGTGATAGTCCTCTAATTCTTCAGCCGTTTGTAAACTTAAATTGGCACGTTGATTAAAATCATTAAGTAATTTGACTGCACTTTGTTGTTGTGCGTAACGTTGCTCAAGTTCATGTAATTTTGTGCGAAGTTGTGGCGTTTGTTGTGCCTGCAATTTTTGGCTTGGATATTCACGTAATAATTCTTTGGCACTTTCCCACGCCGCAGAACGAGGCATTTCCCCCGCAATTTTGCATACTAATTGGTACGCTTTATCAAACTGAGATTTTGCTACTTCAGAAATAGACATTTTGTGCTCAAGCTCAAGTACGGTTTCCGTTAAACTTTCAGCATGTGCTTCAAATTCTGCGTGATAATCTTCTACATTTTTAACACTTAAATCCGCTAAACCGCATAATGTTTTCGCTTTTTCAAGAGCTGCAATGGCTTGTTGATATTGAAGTGCGCGAGTTTGTTGGGCATCTAATGCTTGTTGATAGTCTGCTAATTGGGCACGCACCGCATCAATTTCAATTTCAGTTTGCTCAAATTGGGCTTGGCTTTCTTCTAATGTATCATTCGCATCTTCAACCACCAGTTTTTGTTCTTCTAAACGCTCTGTGAGTTCTGCAATATCTTCTTGATAACGCGTAATTTTTTCTTGGTGACGCAAAGCGTTTAACACCAAGTTAAGATGATCAACCGCACTTTGATGATCAACTTCTAAAGTACGTTCACTTTCTGCTAATTCAGCCGCTTCTCTACTTAAATCAACTAAACGATGTTGAGATAAATTCTGCTCTGCTTTTGCTTTATACCACTCACGACGAGATTCTAATGCAGCCTCAATATTGCCACGGCGTTCATTTGCATTACGCATATAGTCCGAAGCAACATAGTTGGTTGTTTCAGTAATTAAATGTTTGAATAAATCGCGATCTGATTGCGTGACCTTAATCGCTTCTAAAGTCATACGGTTTTCACGCAATGCACTTTCCATATCTTGGAAAGCTTTGCGCACACCTAAATTTTCTGGCAATAAATAGTCACGTAAAGAACGTGTGATTGCACTGGAAATACCACCGTATAAAGACGCTTCAATAAGTTTATAGAATTTGCTTCGGTCTGATGCTGAACGTAAACGTTTTGGAATAATACCTAAATCGAACATCATGCCGTGATAATCAGTGATGGAATGATATTGTTTAAATTGCGCACCGATATTTTCAATTTTATCTTTGAGTTCGTTTAAATTAAGGACGCGTGCTTGACGTTCGCCCACAGTTTCAATGAAAAGTGCGGTCGGATTTTGAGATAATTCAACACCTTGAATTGAAAACGTTTTTAAATCAACTTTTTTATCACGACCCGCAATTTGTTGCAGACGCACACCAACAAGAATACGTTGATGACATGAGTTAATGGTATCTAATACCGCGTAACAAACACCTGGACGCAATTTACCATGTAAACCTTTATCGCGAGAACCACCTGTAGAACCAGCCTCTGTTGTATTACGGAAATGTAAAAGGGTCAAATCAGGAATTAATGCTGTCACAAATCCAGCCATTGTGGTTGATTTCCCCGCACCGTTACCACCAGAAAGCGTGGTAACTAATTCATCTAAATCGAAAGTACGCGCAAAAAAACCATTCCAGTTAATTAAGGTTAAAGAACGGAATTTACCACGCTCTACACCATTGTTTGCCATCATGCTAAAAGGCATAGGTGCGTCAACGATTTCTTCGACGTTTTCATTTTCCATAATGACTTCATCGCTCTCTAATTCGATTTCATTTTCTAATTCAAAAACATCAGACATTATTCTTGTTCTCCGTCAAATTCTTCGTCAATTTCATCCGCACTTTCCGTATCACTTTCCATTAATTGCGCTTGTTTTTCCAACGCTAAGGATTCTGGTGTTGCCGCTTCCCCATCACGAATGAGTCGAGCTTGTGCCTCTAATGGATCATCTCCGCTACGTACTTCCGCACCAAAACGAAATACAGATTCAGAAATCGTAAATTTCCCACTATTTTGTTCGCCAACGGTTTGAATCATACCTAAACGACGTAAACGACCAATTGCAGCCCGCACTTTTTCTGCCAATTTTTGTTTATCTAAATCGGAACCACTTGAACGCTGATTAGCTGCTTTTAATAATTTTCCTTCATCAGCAAGATTTAATAATTCATCATACACTTCTTGCGTGCTAAAAATACCTTGTTGGGCTAAACGTTCTGGGCTTAAATAAAGATAACAAAGCACTTTACCAACAAGCATTTCCAACTCAGAAAGTACTGAACGCGCAATTAATGTCGTTGCTTTCGGACGAAGATAGAAGAATCCTTCTGGAGCACGAATTAGTTCCACGTTATAGCGGCGATAAAATCCGTCTAATTCATTTTGGAAATCCATTAAAAATGCGTGATTATCTAAGTGCTCCGTGCTGATATGGCGACCTGAGCGCAATAGACTATCCACCTCTGGAAATATTGGATTTGCAATCGCCACAGCGAGTTTTGGGGAAATTACATCTTGAAGGTTGTCTGTCATAGGTTATTTCTCTATTAAAACTTTATTCAGTTACTTTCTTCGTTAATCATTATTGCCAAATCTCCCCTAGTCCTTCTTTGCTAAAAAGGGTTTGGGCATATTTAACAGAAGTAATTCCGTCGAAATTAGCTTTTAAATTATCTTAAAATCAATACTTATCAATCACATGCGCTTGCACTTCTGAGCCACGTTTATTAATTGCTTGCCAATCTGGATAAATACCCGATAAATCATCATTCGCCATACCAAGGCGCACAGCTTGATCAACAATGATTCGAGCCACATCAAAATGACGAGAAAGTGGATAATTTTCCAGTTGTTCTTTTAACACTAAACTCAAATCAATCGGACGGTTATTTTCACGATAAGCAATCAGTAAGCCTTGCATATGCTCTACAATTTGATCGTGTAAATCAGAAAGGGATTCGTATTGCAATTCTTCTGGTAATTCACCTAAAGCATCATCTTCACGCAACACCATTTCTTCATCGCGCAGATCAACTAAACGCTCAGCTTGCGCTGTCCATAAGAACCAAGGATGATCAAAATAATGATGAATAGAATTACGTAAACGTTGTGAAAACACGCGATTTTTATCCATATCAATGGCGGTACGGATAAATTTATGCACGTGACGGTCATAACCAATCCATAAATCGATAGCTTGTTGTCCCCAGCTAATAATACGGTCAAGTTTGGATTGTAAATCGGTAATTAATTGTTCAATAAAATACAGCTCATCGTGACCAATTACACAATCTTGAATACGTAATAATTGAGCCTGTAACTTATCACCTGCGGCATTTAAAGTATCTTGTAACTCACGTAAATTGCCTGAGGTTTCATCTAATAAACGTTCACAGCTAGAAATTGCCGCCTGCCAATCTTTGGTAAGTAAATTGGCAATTTCTTCTTTAATGCTTTGTTGATTTTCATCCATCACGCGTTGTGATAAATCAATACTATCGAAAATCTCTGCCACCGAATATTTTAACGGAGCGAAAACATTTCTGCGCCAAAAGTGTTCATTTTCCCCTTTTGCAGCACCTTCTTCTGCAGCATCGGATGCTCGCTGAATTTCATCGGCCACAATAGAAAGTTGTACGGAAAGACGCAACGCGGAAAATTCACGTTGACGAATATAATAATCTGATACGCCAACACCTAATGGAGTGAGACGATAAATGGAAAGGCCTTCAGTAAATTCGCTACTAAAACGGTTTAACAAACGTTGTTTCACTAATTCATTAATTGCATTATTCGCTCGTGTTGCAATGGCATCCATGGATTGCTCAAAAGCATTCATCGTGTGGCGGAAAATATCCACAAGATCGGCTTCTAACATTTCGCCGTCTAAACGTTCGTTGTTATAAATTGCAATCGCTAGCAGGAAAACCAAGCGTTCGGTAGGTAAATTCAAAGAAAACTCGCGATCTTTTGCCCAAGAGACGAGTTCAGGAATAGTTTGGGATGTTTCAATCATTGAATTGCAAAGCGTTAAAATTGAACAAAAAATTGGAAAGATTATACAGGATTTTTTACGGATCTTAAAAATCTTCTTTTGAATTGACCGCACTTTTCCTATTTTTCACGTATAATGTGCGTCTTTCATGAATAACTAAAGATAACAAAATGAGCGATTTAACCCAGTTAGCCCAACAAGAAAAAAAACAAACCTATAATTTCAATAAATTACAGAAACGCCTTCGCCGTAACGTAGGCAACGCTATTGCAGATTTTGGTATGATCGAAGATGGCGATAAAGTCATGGTGTGTTTATCCGGAGGCAAAGACAGTTATACGCTTCTCGATATTTTGTTGAATTTACAGCAAAGCGCGCCGATTAAATTTGATATTGTGGCAGTAAACCTCGATCAAAAACAACCAGGTTTCCCTGAGCACGTATTGCCTGAATATTTGGAAAGTATTGGCGTCGATTATAAAATTGTACAAGAAAATACTTACGAAATTGTGAAAGAAAAAATTCCAGAAGGAAAAACCACTTGTTCGCTCTGCTCTCGCCTACGCCGTGGAATTTTATATCGCACAGCCACAGAACTTGGTGCAACCAAAATCGCTTTAGGACACCACCGAGACGATATGTTAGCGACACTATTTTTAAATATGTTTTATGGCGGCAAAATGAAATCCATGCCACCTAAATTGATTTCTGATGATGGCAAACAAATTGTGATTCGTCCGCTTGCTTACTGCAAAGAAAAAGATATTGAGAAATATGCCATTGCAAAAGAATTTCCGATTATTCCTTGTAACCTATGTGGCTCACAACCAAATCTTCAACGCCAAGTGGTAAAAGAAATGCTTAATACTTGGGATCGCCAATATCCGGGACGCTTAGAAACCATGTTTAGCGCAATGCAAAACATTACATTGTCACATATGTGTGATCCGAAATTATTTGATTTCAAAGGCATCAAACATGGGCAACTAATTGATGGCATTGAAGGCGATACCGCATTTGATGAAGAACGAATCACGCCAATGCAATTTGAAGATGAAGATCAAACCGATTTTTCAAACAACGAAATGATTAACTTTAAAGAAGTAAATTAATATGTTGAATATCAATGGAATGGAAGTTGAAACTGACAAAGATGGTTATTTGCTTAATAGTCAGCAATGGAACGAAGATGTCGCTTGTGCTATTGCTCAGGTAGAAAGTATTGAATTAACTGATGCACATTGGGAAGTGATTTACTTTGTGCGAGACTTTTATCAAGAATATAACACCTCTCCAGCCATCCGCATGTTGGTAAAAGCTATGGCTGAAAAGCTTGGTGAGAATAAAGGTAATAGTCGTTATTTGCAACGTTTATTTCCTGAAGGTCCCGCAAAACAAGCCACAAAATTAGCAGGCTTGCCGAAACCTGCCAAATGCCTATAAAAGTGCGGTCAATTTTTTGAAAATTTTAAACGCTGGGTTTATTTACGACTTGCTTCTTGTAAGATAAAATCTAGGCTCTTTTAAACCCTAACTAACAAGGAAATGTTATGAAAATTAGTGCAAGAAACCAATTAAAAGGTAAAGTTGTTTCAATCGAAAACGGTTCAGTAAATGCGATCGTTCACATTGATATCGGTGGCGGTAATGTGCTTTCTTCTACTGTATCTTTAGCAGCAGTTAAAGAATTAAACTTAGAAGTTGGTAAAGAAGCGTACGCAATCATCAAAGCAACTTCTGTAATGGTTGGCGTGGAATAGTTTCTTCCATAAAAACAGAATTGAATATAACCGCACTTTTAAAGTGTGGTTTTTTTATACTTTCTCTTTCACTAGCACCTATTTTGAAGTATATCTTGCATTTAATAATGCATGAAAATACAATTATAATAGTTATCATTTATATCTTTAGTAAGGGAGTATATTATGCATCAAAAGAAACCGTTAATGTTGTTATTCTGCTCAACATTTGTTAGCCCATTTATTATGGGGCAAACTGTTGAAACAACCAACAAAAATATATTGCCCGAAATTGTTGTGTATGGTGACAACAATAAATCGCTTTCTTCCATTAAAACGCTCTCTTCTGCTGAGATAAGTAAAACGCCCACATCAAACGGTAATATCACTGATTACCTTCGTTCTAACCCCCATATTCGTTATGAAAATAGCGACCAAAATGGTTTTCAACGTGGTGAAATCAAACCTGAAAATATTTCAATTAACGGTGCCGATCCAAATCAAACCGCCTATTTTGTTGATAATGTCAATATAAATAATGATCTTGCTATTGATAACAGTATTTTTGACGGTTCTATGCAAGTTGTTCCAGGAATTAGTCACACTCAAGCTTATTTTTTTGATGCGACTATGCTTTCTAAAGTGGAAGTACAAGATAGTAATATTTCTGCTAGCTTGGGGGACTTTATGGGGGGTGCCGTTATCGCTAAAACGAAACAATATAGTGGCACTGATAGCATAAAACTTAAATATCGCACTACGCGTTCATCTTGGGCAAAAATGAAAGCAGATAGCGCAGCGCAAAAAATACTAAAGTTGGTACGTCCAGATGATGTAGGAGTGGCAGAGTTACAACCTAAATATGATAAACAAACATTCAGTGTTGTAGCCGAAAAAAGTCTAGGTGACAATATGGGGATGGTTTTAGGCTATAGTCGTAGAATATCGTCTATTGAACAAAATCGTTTGATTGGTTACAAAACAGCAACCACAGAAGCACAACTAGATAAGCAAAATCATCAACGACTTTCCGATAATCTTTTATTAAATTTCAATTGGACACCGCAAGAAAAAGAGCGTATTGAACTCGGTTTACGTTATTCAAATTATAAAGAATTGAAATATTTCAAGGAAAATATAGATAACAATGTAAGCGATTATCATCAAGCATTGGGGGCAACGCTTGCTTGGGTGTATTCATTTGACTCTGGCGTTTGGACAAATACCTTAGCATACGATCGTTTTAAGGATAAGCGTAAATCATCTACAGATTATGTAGAAATTATATCTGTGTTAGATGAAAATTATAATCAACTTTATGATTATGAAAAAGGCGGATATGGAAACAGTCAATTAATTCAAGATAATTTACATTTTTCTACTGAATATGCAATGGAACCTTTTCATTTAGGTTCTACCGAGCATTCTATTTCTATTGGAAGCATTTATCAGGCAACAAAATATCAATTCTATCGTCCAAAAGATGTTCATTCAAAAGTGGGGCAGGTAATTTTAGATGCAAATAGAAATAATCCAAGAGAAATGATATTGTCGGAGAGCACAACATCAAAAGGTCGTGTAAAAACCACCTATCAGAATATCGTGGCTTATACTGAAGATCTAATAAAATGGAATAAATTTGAATTGCGTCCTGGTATTCGTATTGAACGTGATGATTATTTAAAAAATAATAATATCGCCCCGCGCTTTGTTGCACGTTATCACCCTTGGGACGATACAGGATTTACACTGGGTTTAAATCGTTATTACGGTCGTTCTTTTGCTTCTTTAAAATTAGCCAATAGAATCTTAAAGATTAATGATGATTCAACACGTCAGCATCAGAACTTTTCATCCCTTAAAACACCTTATGCAGATGAATTAAGCTTAAGTTTTGATCAGAATATGGGTAATTTGGCACTCAAACTTGGTTATATTCATCGTGATAATAAGAATCGCATTATGTTGAAGAAAGAAGCGACAAAAAGTTTTTATATTAATGGTCATAACTTTGGTGTTGATGTTTATACTTTCCAACTTAACAATATTGAACCCTGGAAATTGGGTAAAATTTATTGGACAACATCACTCGGTTTTGATTGGCTAAATACAAAACGAGCAGATGTAAGTAATGAATTTGATCCAAATGAACCCGTCTATTTAGACGGAAAATTAATGACTCGTAGTCAAATGCTACAACAAGTTAATAGCAGTACAGAAGATTGGATTGCTCGTTTAGGTATTGATATGGAGATGCCAGATTACAATATCACTTGGTCTAATAAAGTGTATATGAAAGCCCCAATTCGTAGCTATGAGGAACTTGATAGCGATGATAATGGCATTTCACGCTTCCGTAGCTATCACTATGGCAGACATACACAATGGGATAGTAGCATTCGTTGGCAACCGACAATTCTAGGTAAACATAATGTCTATTTGCAAGTAGATATTTTAAATGTGCTCAATAAAACACGTAAAAATAAAGTCACTGCTATTTCCACCAGTGATGAATATGGTGTCTATACGCCTGGGCGTGAATTTTGGCTAGAAGTTGGCTATCAATTCTAATTTTCTTCAATGTATAGGGCTTGTGGGCTTTGAAACATCCGCGAGCCCTACTCTACACTCGTTTTACTTAGCGTAGAGTTTTCTTTTTTCTAGGTAAAAATAATGAAAAAAACAACCGCACTTTTTTTACTCATCTTTTCATTAATTGCTTGTCAATCACTGAATCCATCGCCCAATAGTGATTTACCTTTTGATCCAAATATTCACCACGGTAAACTATCAAATGGTCTACAATACTTTGTATTAAAAAATACTGAACCCAAAGAACGCGTTTATATTCGATTAGTGATCAATGCAGGGTCAATGCATGAAGATGACGATCAAAAAGGCATTGCTCATTTAGTTGAACATATGGCATTTAATGGCTCAAAGAAATACCCAGAAAATCAAATTATTAATGTGTTAGAAAAACTTGGAATGAAGTTTGCACGAGATATTAACGCTTTCACTGATTTTGAAAATACAGTCTATACTTTAAATTTAGATAACAACAATCAGCAAAAATTAGAATTGGCTTTTGATGTCATCAATGAATGGATGAATAATATTACTTTTTTACCTAAAGATGTAGATGGCGAACGTGGTGTAGTACAAGAAGAATGGCGAAGACGTTTAAGCCCAATGTTACGTATTGGCAATAAGAAAAGTGCTATTGAAATGGCGGGTTCTCGTTATGTGTTGCGTGATCCTATTGGAGATATGGATATTATTAAAACAATTTCAGCTAAACGCGTAGCTGATTTTTACCATAAATGGTATCGACCAGATAATATGTCAATAATTATTGTAGGCGATATTGATACAAAACAAGTAGTAAAATTATTAAAACAAAGCCTATCCCAAGAAAATCCAATTACTAAAACAACATTGGAAAAAATTGATTTTAATATTCCTCTTATCAACAAATGGCGACTAGATTCTATTTCTGAACAAGGCACAACAATTCCGAGTATTGAATTAAGTTTTTTTGAAAATACAATTGAAACCAATACATTAGCGAGTTATAAACAAGAATTAATTCAGCAAATAACTACTCGATTACTTAATTTACGTTTACAGCAATGGGAAAAGGAAACAGAAAATGGCGTAGATTCTGCGAATTTTTATCGTACTCATTTAGGTAAAGAAACGTTACAAAGCATTTTTTCTCTCCAGCTTATAGATACACAATATTCAAAAACGATAGATAAATTATTTGCCTTTATCGCCAGTATAAAACAACAAGGTTTTACCCAAAGTGAATTAAGCGGCGAGATTAAACGCTTAACTCAACTCAATGAAAAACAATTAAATATTCGTTCTGGTAGTTTAAAAATTGCCGATGATCTCATTACTTCTGTAGCAAATAAGCAAGTGGTATTGAGCGTAAATGATCGTTATGAACTCAATAAACGTTTTTTATCCCAAATTACATTAGCTGATTTACAACGCACGTTAAATCAAACCTTAGCATTAAAAGCAAAATTATTATTAATCACTCAACCTTTGCCACAAAAAGCCTTGCCTTTTGATGTTGCAGAAATAGAAACTCGTTGGAATAATGCAATGGAAATGCAACAACACCAATGGGATGAAAAAAAACAAATCGAAAAATTACCGCACTTAACATTTAACACAGGCTCACTTTCTCAAGAAAAATACTGGGATCGCGGCGATATTTATGAATTTCGTTTAAGTAATGGAAGTAAATTGATCTACCACTATAGTGACAAAACTCCAAATCAAGTACATTTTCGTGCTGTTACTCAAGGTGGTTTACGTTCTATCCCAGATAAGGACTATCACTTATTGCGTGCAGCCGTTAGTGTAGTTGATGAAACAGGTGTTGGAGAACTTTCTCTTTCTGCGGTTAATCAAATTTTTTCGCGCGATCCATTGGTGATTGCAACTGTGATTGATGATGATAAACAAGGTTTTACTGGTGTATCTAAACCTAAAGATTTGGAAAATTTACTGACATTGTTTCGCTTAAAATTACGTTCTTCTCCTATATCCGATCTTGCCTTAGAAAAATATCGACGTGAAACCCGTGATTATTTCAAACAGATTGATTTAGAAACACAATTTATGAAAGCCGTTTCAAAATTACGTTTTCCAAATATTGAAACTGTTTATACTCAAAAACAAGCACAGCAATTAGCATTTGATAAAAACCAATTAAGTAACGCTTATCAACGTTATATTTTAGATAAAACAGATTTTACCTATTTTATTATTGGCGATATTGAACTTAATCAAGTAAAGAAATTGGCAGAACGTTATTTAGCTTCTGTTGAATCAAAAACTCAGATACGTCACTTTGTCCCGACTATTATTCATACACCAACTCAATCATTTATTATGAATGGCTTGAAAGAACCGAGAGCTGATGTAGAAATATACCTTACCGCAGATAATACTTGGCGAGCGGAACAAAAATATTTATTCAATATTCTTGCAGATATTGTGCAAGAAGAATTACGCTTAACTCTACGTGAAAAAGTTTCTGGTATTTATTCTGTAAATAGTTGGTTTATGCAAGATGTTCATGCACCACAAATTGAGGGAAAAATTGAATTTAGTTGCTCTCCCCTCCGAGTAGAGGAACTTACACATCTTACAAATCAGGTACTAGATGATATTGTGAAAAATGGCATTGATGAAAACTTATTACGTAAAAAACTATCGGAACAACATACTCAGATTCGACGTGAATTTGATTCTTTAGTTTCAATTGCTTCAATTATTGAAGAAAGTTACTGGCAAAAAGGTAGTCCAGATGTCATTTATACCTATCAACATTTAGATCAGTTAGCGATAAAAGCCACAATAGACTCATTGGCGCAAAAAGCCCTAAAAAAATCAGGCAGATTTGTCAGCGTATTAAAAGCAACTACTGATTAGAAAATAAATGAAATCTCAATAGATCTGAAAGAGATAAAAATAACGGTGATCGATTAAACGATCACCGTTAAATTGAAACTACTGTTTAACCAGTAGATTATATTGGTTACTTTCGAAAAATATTACTCTTCATTCAATAACTTTAATTCACGACTTCTTACTTGATTTTTCAAGATTTCCGCAAATTCTTCCACAGTAAATGTACCTAAATCAGCACCTTTACGGGTACGTACTGCCACTTTACCTTCAGCGATTTCTTTATCACCACAAACAAGCATATAAGGCACTCGACGTAAAGTATGTTCACGAATTTTGAAGCCCACTTTTTCGTTACGTAAATCAGTTTTCACGCGTAAACCTACATCAGAAAGCTGTTTCGCAACTTTTTGTACATAGTCAGCTTGGCTATCAGTGATATTCATAACAACCGCTTGGGTTGGAGCTAACCATGCAGGGAAGAAACCTGCATATTCTTCGGTAATGATACCAATAAAGCGCTCAATAGAACCTAAAATCGCACGGTGAATCATGACTGGCGTTTTACGGCTATTGTCTTCTGCCACATAGGTTGCATCTAAACGACCTGGTAATGCGAAGTCTAATTGCACGGTACCACATTGCCATTCACGGCCAATGCTATCACGTAATGCAAATTCAATTTTCGGACCATAAAATGCGCCTTCACCTTCTTGAATTTCATATTCAAGACCGTTGTGCGCTAATGCAGCTGCAAGACCTGCTTCCGCACGATCCCACATTTCATCTGAACCGATACGATTTTCCGGGCGAGTAGAAAGTTTCACTGCGATATTAGTGAAACCAAAGGTGCTATAAATGTCGTACACCATTTTGATACAGCTAGTTACTTCGCTCTCAATTTGATCTTCAGTACAGAAAATGTGTGCATCATCTTGAGTAAAGCCACGAACACGCATTAAACCGTGTAAAGAACCTGATGGCTCATTACGATGGCAAGAACCAAATTCAGCCATACGGATTGGTAAATCACGGTAAGATTTTAAACCTTGATTAAAAATTTGAACGTGTCCTGGACAGTTCATCGGTTTAATTGCGTATTCACGGTTTTCAGATTGGGTTGTGAACATTAAATCTGCATAATTTTGCCAGTGACCTGTTTTTTCCCACAATACGCGATCCATCATAAATGGACCTTTTACTTCTTGATAATCGTATTGTTTTAATTTAGTACGCACGAACGTTTCAAGTTCACGGAAAATTGTCCAACCATCATTGTGCCAGAACACCATACCTGGAGCTTCTTCTTGCATATGATATAAATCTAATGCTTTACCAATTTTACGGTGGTCACGTTTTGCCGCTTCTTCTAAGCGTGTTAAGTATTCAGCAAGTTGTTTTTTATCCGCCCAAGCCGTACCATAAATACGTTGTAACATTTTATTTTTGCTGTCACCACGCCAGTACGCACCAGCAACTTTTTGTAATTTGAAATGCTGACAGAAACGCATATTTGGCACGTGTGGGCCACGGCACATATCAATATATTCTAAATGATGATATAACGCAGGCGTTGCAGTACGTTCAATGTTTTCATCTAAAATTGCCATTTTGTATGGCTCGCCGCGTTTTTCAAACGTATCACGCGCTTCTTGCCAAGTAACACGTTTTTTCACGACGTCATAATTGGTTTTTGCCAATTCCAACATACGTTTTTCGATTGCATCTAAATCTTCTTGCGTTAAAGAGCGGTCTAAATCAATGTCATAGTAGAAACCGTTTTCAATAGTTGGACCGATTGCCATTTTTACATCTGGGAATAATTGTTTAATGGCATGACCAAACAAGTGTGCACATGAGTGGCGAATAATTTCTAAACCATCTTCATCTTTAGCGGTAATAATTTCAAGCGTTGCATCTTGGTCGATAACATCGCATGCATCACGACGCTCACCATTTACACGGCCTGCGATAGTGGCTTTAGCAAGACCCGCACCAATATCTTGTGCGACTTCAAGAACAGAAACAGAATGATCGAATTGACGTTGGGAACCGTCAGGTAAAGTAATAATTGGCATTGTTTTTTCCTTATACAGTGGTCACCCATACGAAAGGTGACGTGTTCGTTTAAAATTCTATAAAAATTAACCGCACTTTTTGCCCTAGTTAGCTTCATTCCTACCATTGAACGAGCGAAATTAGGCAAAAAATGCGTGGCGAATTCTATCACTTTCTTAAGGTATTGTTAAATAAATGCACATATTTTACAGAAAGGAAATAATGTTTTTCTGACTAGGGGCTTTATATCCTAAAAATAAAGGCTAGAATAACCACACTTTTAAATACACTGTTAAGGAATAAAAATGAGCAACGTATTAGTATTAAAATCTAGCATTTCAGGAAATAACTCTCAGACTAATCAATTAGTTGATTATGCTGTCGAAAAACTACAAGGTAATAACATTATCGTACGCGATTTATCTCAACAACCGCTTCCATATTTTGATACTGCAGCTACAATTGCTGTGCGTGGGGAACCTAAAAACGATGAAGAAAAACAACTTCTTGCACTTTCCGATGAATTAGTCTCCGAATTAAAAAATGCAAAGACTCTGGTTATTGGTGCGCCAATGTATAATCTTGGCATCCCAACACAATTAAAAACTTATTTTGATTTTATCGCACGCCCACGCGTCACTTTTCAATATACGGCAGGCCCTGAAGAGTTATTAAAAGGTAAAAAAGCGATTGTGTTATGTGCATTTGGTGGGTTGTATGATGAAGAAAATTTAGTGACACAATATATGAAATCAATTTTAGGTTTTATTGGTATCACAGATGTGCAATTTGTTTATGCACAAGGCATTGGATTCGGACCAGAAGCAATTGAAAAAGCCCAAGCTTCTGCAAAAAATAAAATTAATGAAATTGTAGCCGCCCTTTAATCCTCAATAACCTACAAAACATAAGAAGATTTATTACAAAAAAAGTGCGGTGATTTACCGCACTTTTCTTCTTATTTTTTTCGTTCAACCCATTTTCCATTGGTGAAATCAACAATCCATTTCGTCGCTTTCCCATCTTTTTCAGAAGTCACATATTGTTTCTTCTCTTTACGACTAAAACGAACAATCGCTTCATTCCCCTCTGGGTCTTTTTGTGGTGCATCCGCTAAATAAGCCAATTTCTCAGGTAAACGCTCGCGATATTGCACTAGTTCTGCGATTTTAACTGGGCGCGTTTCGCGGGATTTCGGGAAGTTATGGGCGGACATAAATACACCACTCGCACCGTCACGCAATACAAAATATGCATCAGATTTTTCGCATTTTAACTCAGGGAAATGTACAGGCTCTTCTTTTGGAGGGGCAACTTCGCCATTTTTCAAAATTTTGCGCGTGTTATCACAATTTGTACATCCCATATACTTGCCAAAACGACCAAGTTTTAAATGCATATCCGCACCGCATTTATCACACTCAACAACAGGGCCATCATAACCTTTAATTTTGAATGAGCCTTCTTCAATCAAATATCCATCACAATTTGGATTATTACCACAAATATGGATCTTACGATGAGCATCAATTACATAGCTGTCCATTGCCGTTCCACATTTTGTACAACGTTTACGATCCATTAATGCTTTGGTTTCTGAAGATTCATCTAAAACATTCAATAATTCCGCTTCAGGAATTAAATTAATCGTTGTTTTGCACCGCTCTTTTGGCAGCAATGCATAACCTGTACATCCTAAAAATACCCCTGTACTTGCCGTACGAATTGCCATATTTCTGCCACAGGTTGGGCATTTAATATCTGTTTCCACAAGGCTATTTGGGCGCATACCGCCTTCAAGTTCATCCAATTCAGCTTTAGAAAGCTGACTAAAAAAATCCTTAAAGAATTGATTCAATTCAGTTTTCCAATTCACCGAACCAGAAGCAATTTTATCTAAGGTATCTTCCATATTCGCGGTGAAATCGTAATTCATTAATTCACCAAAAGACTCATTGAGGCGATCAGTCACAATCTCGCCCATCTTTTCGGCATAGAAACGACGATTTTCAGTACGAACATAACCACGTTCTTGAATGGTGGAAATAATTGCCGCATAAGTGGAAGGTCGGCCAATACCACGTTTTTCCAATTCTTTTACTAAGGCCGCTTCAGTAAAACGAGCAGGTGGTTTAGTAAAGTGTTGAGTGGGCTGCACTTCTTTTAAAGCAAGTTTTTCTGAAACAGCAACTAAAGGCAATTCTTGATCTTCAGGGTTTTTGCCTATCTGTGGTAATACTTTTGTCCAACCATCAAAACGTAAAATTCGGCCTTTTGCTTTCAAGGTATAATCGCCTGCGGAAACAGTCAATGTACTGCTATCATATTGTGCAGGCGGCATTTGACATGCTAAGAATTGACGCCAAATTAAATCATAAAGGCGTACCGCATCTTTTTCCATTCCCTCTAAAGATTCAGGCAATGCTCGAATGTCAGATGGACGAATAGCCTCATGCGCCTCTTGCGCATTTTCTTTACTAGAATAGAAATTTGGTTTTTCTGGTAAATATTGTGCACCAAAATGATTTTCAATATAGCTACGCGCCATATTCAGCGCATCTTGACTCAAATTAGTTGAATCCGTACGCATATAAGTAATGTAACCCGCTTCATATAAACGTTGGGCTAACATCATTGTTTTTTTAACGCCAAATCCCAAGCGAGTACTTGCAGTTTGTTGAAGTGTTGATGTAATAAATGGCGCTCGAGGGCGAGAACTTGTTGGCTTAGTTTCTAAATCTGTGACAACGTAATCTGAAACATTCAGAAAATCTACCGCACTTTGTGCTTCTTTTTGATTTTTTGGATCAAATTTCTTGCCTTTATAATCCGTGACATCCAAGCGTATAGCTTGCTTATTCTGATTATTCGTAAGGACGGCAACTTCCCAATATTCTTCAGGCTGGAACGCTTTAATTTCACGCTCGCGTTCTACTAATAATTTAACCGCAACCGATTGAACTCGACCAGCAGAAAGCCCGCGAGCGACTTTTTTCCAAAGTAGCGGAGATACCATAAAGCCCACTACTCTATCTAAAAAGCGACGAGTTTGTTGAGCATTGACACGATCCATATTTAATTGTTCAGGCTTTTCAAAAGCCTGTTTAATTGCATTTTTAGTGATTTCATTAAACACTACACGGCTAAATCGCTCATCATCGCCACCAATCACCTCACGTAAATGCCATGCAATCGCTTCCCCTTCTCTATCCAAGTCGGTTGCGAGATAAATATGATCTGCTTTTTTAGCAAGCGATTTTAATTCGGAAACCACTTTTTCTTTACCAGGCAAAATCTGATAATTTGCTTTCCAATCGTGATAAGGATCAATCCCCATACGTTTAACTAAGGCGTTACGTTCCTTCTCAGCCTTAATTTTTGCTTTTTCTTCGGCATCCATACCTTTGGTTGAAATTGGTTTAGCTTTTTCACCTGTACTAGAACCAATCGTCGGCAAATCACGAATATGTCCAACACTCGATTTCACCACATATTGGCTACCTAAATATTTATTGATGGTCTTTGCTTTTGCCGGCGACTCCACAATCACCAAGGATTTACTCATTTGATTACCTAATATCACTAGAATTTTGTAAAATTGGGGGTATAGTGCAAAGTTATGTAGGCAAAATCAAGCATTTTTTCAAAAAAGGTCTATAAATGGATAAACTCAACGCGATTTCTATTTTCTGCAAAGTCATTGAAACCCAAAGTTTTACATTGGCAGCAAAGCAACAAAATATTTCTGTGGCGATGGCAAGCAAATTAGTTTCACAGTTAGAAGAACATTTAAAAACACGATTGTTACAACGTACCACCAGAAAAATTATGCCTACTGAAGCGGGAATGATGTATTACCAACGCTGCCAAGGAATTTTGCTTGATTTAGATGAAGCAGATTCTAGCATCACTCACCTTACCAGTTCATTACAAGGAAATTTACTTATTTCTGTTCCTCGTGATTTCGGTTTGCTTTTCATCGTACCGAATTTACCGCTATTTATTGCTGAACATCCCAATCTACATGTCGAAATTGAGTTTAATGACAAAAAAATTGACCTTGTGGCAGAAGGCTATGATCTTGCATTACGTATCGGCCATATGGCGGACAGTTCTCTTGTATCACGCAAAATCAGCACAAATACGCTACACTTTGTGGCATCACCAAGCTATCTTGAAGCGAATGGTATTCCACAAACACCTGATGATTTAGAACATCACAATGGCTTACTTTATAAAAATGTAATGAATCAAGTGAATTGGGTTGGCTCACGCATAAATCAAACACAACGTTTCAAAATCCAATCCAAAGTGGTAAGCAATAGTGGTTTAGCCTTATTAGAAATGGCAAAAGCAGGACTAGGCATTGTGAATTTACCTAGATTTATTATAGGTCAATCTCTCGAAAAAGGTGAACTGATTGAAATATTACCAGAATATAAACAACAAAAATTAGAAATTCATGTGGTCTATCCAAACAGAAGACATTTACCAATGAAAGTGCGGGCATTTATTGAATTTTTATCTGGCTTAGGCTTGTGTTCAGAAATTTTGGAAAATCCTGAAAATAGTCACTAAACGCCATAAAAAAATACCGCACTTAGGCAACCCCAAGTGCGGTTATTTTTATGCGTGTTTTTTATAATGCTTTTAAGATATCTTCAACACGATCTTTTGCATCACCAAAGAGCATTTGCGTATTCTCTTTGAAGAATAATGGGTTTTGTACGCCAGCGTAACCCACTGCCATTGAACGTTTGAACACAATCACATTTTGTGCTTTCCATACTTCCAACACAGGCATTCCCGCGATTGGGCTATTTGGATCTTCCATCGCAGCTGGGTTTACCGTATCGTTCGCACCAATAACCAATACCACATCAGTATCAGCGAAATCATCATTGATTTCATCCATTTCAAGTACAACGTCGTAAGGCACTTTCGCTTCAGCTAAAAGCACGTTCATATGGCCTGGTAAACGTCCTGCAACAGGGTGAATACCAAAACGAACGTTCACACCACGTTCACGCAATTTTGCCGTAATATCAGCGACTGGATATTGTGCTTGTGCAACAGCCATACCATATCCCGGAGTAATAATTACAGAACTTGCATTTTTCAACAATTCAGCCACTTCTTCTGCCGTAGTTTCACGGTGTTCGCCTTGTTCTTCGCTTGAAGAAACTTGAACATCGTTACCAAAACCACCTGCAATTACGCTCACAAATGAACGGTTCATTGCTTTACACATAATGTAAGAAAGGATTGCACCAGAAGAACCAACAAGCGCACCTGTTACGATGAGCAAGTCATTATTCAACATAAAACCTGCTGCGGCCGCTGCCCAACCTGAATAAGAGTTAAGCATTGATACCACAACTGGCATATCTGCCCCACCGATTGAAGCGACTAAATGCCATCCAAATGCAAGTGCGATCGCTGTCATTAATAACACAGGAAAAATGCTTTCTGGATTATTCAAGAATGCAACCATCAATAATGCAGATACCACAAGTGCGGCTAAATTTAATTTATGGCGATGCGGTAACATTAATGCTTTTGAATTAATTTTTCCGCTTAATTTACCAAATGCGACAACAGAACCAGTGAAAGTTACGGCACCGATAAAAATACCTAAAAATACTTCCACATTATGAATATTCGTTAATACCGATTGTTCAGCTACAAATGCGGCTTGTGCTGCTGCATCTAATCCTTCTGGCATTAATGCCTCATGGTGTAAACCATAGCTATTAAAGCCTACGAGTACAGCCGCTAAACCAACGAAACTGTGAAGAATCGCCACAAGTTCTGGCATTTCAGTCATTTCTACTTTTAATGCACGTTGAACACCGATTGCACCACCAATGATCATCGCAATAATGATCCAAAATGTTCCTTCAGAATGAGGTCCAAAAATGGTTGCGATAAGGGCAATTGTCATACCAACAATACCGAACCAACAACCCGCTTTAGCAGTTTCATGTTTAGAAAGTCCTGCCAAGCTCATAATGAAAAGTAATGCTGCTAAAATATACGCAGCCTGTACTAAACCTTCAGACATTGTGCGCTCCTTAACCTTTTCTAAACATTGCTAACATACGTTGTGTGACACGAAAACCACCAAAAATATTGATGCTTGCCACCAAAATCGCCACAAAAGCTAACGCATCGATAAATAGATTGCCTGTTGGCTGACGAATTTGTAATAACGCCCCTACAATAATAATGCCTGAAATTGCATTTGTTACCGCCATTAATGGTGTGTGAAGTGCATGGCTAACATTCCAAACCACGTAATAACCCACCACACAAGCTAAAACAAATACAGTGAAATGTGATAAAAATGCAGCTGGCGCAACAGAAGCTAACCAAAGAAATAACACACCAACACCAGCCATCACCCCGTATTTCACACGAGGATCTGTTGGTTTAGATTCTTTTTTCTCTGCCACTGGTGCAGCTTTGGTTTCTTGTTTTGGTTGTGCAGACACTTGAATTTGTGCTGGTGGAATTTCTTCCCCATCACGAACAACAGTCACACCACGAAGAACCACATCTTCAAAATCAATATTGATATTGCCATCTTTCTCTTTGCACAAAAGTTTTAATAAATTGACTAAGTTTGTGCCATAAAGTTGAGAAGATTGCGTTGGTAAACGGCTTGGGAAATCTGTATAACCAATCACTTTCACTTGGTTTTCAGTTGTAACAACTTTCCCTGCTTGTGTATATTCACAGTTACCACCAGTTGCAGCGGCTAAATCCACAATCACCGAACCAGGTTTCATTGAATCTACCATTTCTTTGGTGATTAAACGAGGCGCTGGTTTACCCGGAATGGCTGCCGTAGTAATAATAATATCGACTTCTTTAGCTTGTTCTGCATAAAGCTCCATCGCACGACGGTTAAATTCTTCCGACATTACTTTCGCATAACCATCACCACTGCCGCCTTCTTCTTTAAAATCAATTTCTAAGAAGCTTGCCCCCATACTTTGAACTTGCTCTTTCACTTCAGGACGAGAGTCAAAAGCACGAACTATCGCCCCAAGGCTATTTGCCGCACCAATTGCCGCCAAACCAGCTACACCAGCACCAATCACCAACACTTTTGCTGGTGGAACTTTACCTGCAGCAGTAATTTGCCCGGTAAAGAAGCTACCGAATTCATGCGCAGCTTCAATGACAGCACGATAACCAGAAATATTCGCCATAGAAGAAAGCGCATCCAATGCTTGCGCACGAGAAATACGAGGCACCGCATCCATTGCTAACACATTAATTTTCTTCGCTGTGAGTTTTTTCATTAACTCAGGATTTTGCATACGCCAAATAAAGCTCACAAGCGTTGCGCCTTCCTTCATTTGAGCGATTTCTTCATCTGTCGGTGCATTTACTTTGAAGATAATATCCGATTGCCAAATTTCAGCCGACGTACCGATCTTCGCGCCTGCCTCTAAAAATGCTTGATCTTCAAAACTAGCTTTAAAACCTGCATCGTGTTCCACGATCACGTCAAAGCCCAATTTCAATATTTGCTGAACCGTTTTCGGCGTTGCCGCCACACGGCTCTCATTCTCAAGCAGCTCTCTAGGTACACCAATTAACATACTGTTTCCCTCTGATTGATGATTGGGTTGATGAGATTAATGAACAAACCTTCGCCTATTCATCGTTAAAATGACAAAAAGTCAAACGGATATAACTGTATCATTGATTGAATAAAAATAGGTAACGTTTTTAAGTGGTTTTACAAGATATTGTGATAGGGATCACGAAAAATATCATATAAAAAACATCTCAAAAATTTACCGCTCTCCAGCGGAATAGTTACTCAACACCTCTTTATTAAAACGACTCTAATTTACCACTTTGACTTAGTGCAAGATCTGTTGTGATATCGGTTTTAATCGCCGCAATTTCTTCTTTTCCCCATCTTCTCATCAAAGCCCACTGAAAGTGCGGTGAGATTCACGTTATTTTTTGTTTGAACAAGTGTGCTGCCATTGCCGTCGTTAATAATATCTGCACCTTTAGCGTTCAGATTATTTGATGAGAGTTGTAACTGGCCCTCTTCTCCTTTCACATGGAAAACCGCTTTACGACCAAGCGTGGTTTGCTGGCGTTGAAAACCAGATAACGCTATATTTTCCAGCAAACTTTATTCGTGAGCTTGCCTCGGGATTTTGCTAACTCCGGAACTATAATAGATTGTAATGGTACAAGCGTAGACGCTTGCACCATCAGGGTGGGTTTCAATGGAATCTTTTGTATCACTGCCGATTTCGTTTGACTGCTTTCGCCTTCCTGCTTGTTGCTTAAGGTGCTGAATACCTATTCCATAAAACATTTTCTAAATGCTAACTGCCATTTCAACAACTAAATCTATTACATCCCCAGTTTTAAGCTCTTCAAGAATATAAAATATTGATACCTTTTTTCCTATTTTAAATAGTTTAAAGTCAGATTCATCATTTACATAAATACCAGATGACCATTTATTACCATTATCTAACATTAATTCAAATGAATTAAATCCTCTAATATCATCTTGACCAGCTTTATATAATCTAATTATCTCTCCGTTAATAATCCTATTTGGCCCCCCCCCTTTTTAATATTCCCCCACCATTCATCAGAATTATATAAACCATATTTTCCTTTCAAACCAAATGGTTTATTGTTATCTAATGTTAATAATTGAACATTTCTTACATGTTCTTTATTTTTTAAATTATTCTGTTTTAAATCAAAAACAAGAATCATTGAACTATTTAACGATAAAAACATTACTTATCCTTATTTATTCTTTCAAAATTAATGATGCTATTATTAAATTTCTTCAAGGCTTCTGAAGATCCCAATCCTGTATTAACCACACCATTACCATTATTTATTCCCACTCTCCTTCCTTCTAACTTAAATTGAGCCTGATTATTATCAGCCCATCCTTAACTGAATAAGCTATTTTCCCATTCGTTGAATTTTTATAATTCTCAGGAGCATCAAGTTCGTTCTTGACAGTATAATACATCTCTTCATCACGAGAATGTTTTTCAGAACGCCAACCTAGCCAGTTCTTGCTCTCTTCTGGCAAGGTATTCACTGCTTGCGATCTTTGTACATCCGTACCTGCAAAAGGGAAATGACCATAATCTCGTTTTGGTACAGGATCATTAATTAAATATTCTGATTCAAAACGATTCTTAGCATTAACTGGCGATGTTGGCGATGCCAATTTATAACCAGATGAGGTATTACCCGTAACAGTTTCTATATAATAACGATCTACATAGCTTAAAAATGCCTCTCTTTCCTTGCTATTTAAGGAATTTGGATCTTTTCTAAATTTATCCAAGAGAACGTCACTACGTTGATCTGATTCAATTAAATCTCTAAACTCCAATTTTTCTTTGTTTGTTAATTTTTCTCCACGATGATATTTTGTTTTTAACGCATTTAATCTCGCTCTTGATGCATCACTCAAGAAATTATTCTCCACTGCCCTTTTAGCCGTCTCTGCCCCAGAAGTCGCCGCAAGGAAATTACCCCCTTGTTCCGCTGTGGTGCCATTCGCTTTCGCCGTCAATGCTGCAGCCAATCCGCCCGCCAATTGACTTAACGTGCTAATGTTTTCCTTCTCATTTGCCGTTAATTCACTCACAGGTTTGCCGTAAGCTCTCGCGATGATTTCAGCCGTTGCTTCACCTGTTACCCCAGCAATTGCACCCGTCAATGGGTCCTTGCCTGTTACTTGAAACTCTACCGCGGAAAGCAGCGCATGTGCCATAAGGTTAGTCGCTTTGTCTTTTGCTGTATCGCCTGCTGTCATCTCGTGGATGGTTTTGTTGAGGTAAGGCGAAACCAGTGCAACAAGACTGCCTGCGGTATCATTTTGTGCCGCCGCTTGCAATGCTGCTGTCACCGCACGAATCGCCATGCCTTTTTCACTACCTATGCCGTAAGTGCGGTCGATTTCACCTTGCGTTTTCGTGATTTCGGCTTGAACATTTGTCAGTTGTTGCTTAATGGCGGCAAGCTGTTGTTCATTACCCGCTTGTCCCTTCAAGGCTTTTTCTTGCTCTTCCAGCTTAAACTTCTCAAGCCCTAGCTTGTTGATTTTCTCACGCTCATTATACGTGGCGATATTAATCGCGTTGTTGCTGATATCACCTATCACCTTAGCCATTTCTTGGCGCTCTTGCACTTTTTGTAAATCTTGCTTTTCAACACGTTGATTCGCATTTTTGGTGTCCCGTGAAAGTACGGTCAGTTTTTCCGGTGTTTCGGTGTCTATCTGAATGTTGTCGCTGATAGCTGATTGGGTGGTGCTGCGCGCGCTTTCATTGGTGTTACCTAATAAACTGAGGGTGGAGCTGATAGCTTGCATCGGGTTAATGCCTCCCGTGCCTGCCCCCATGCTCGCACTTTCGGTTTTAATCTCGCTTTTATTTTCAATATCAGTATGCGTGAGCGATTTTGTTTTGAAGTGGTTTTTACTTGCCTCAGCATCACTTTCAATGATGGCACCATTCAGTTGGGTATGGTTGTGGATGTTGGCATTCATGCCATCTTCACCCACACGAATACCCGCTTGTTCATTCACTTGCGCATAATCTACCTTAGCTTTGTTATAGGAGGCACTCACCGAAGCGCCACCTCCTGAACCCTGTGCCACCGAGCCACTTGTGCCTGCGCTCGTTTGTTTGGATTCGTATTTTTCCGTATCTTGACGGCTCGTGACAGTGAGATTTTGAATCTCCGCTTCCCAACGTTTCGCTTTAAGATTTGCTGCATCAAGGCTGAGGTTTCCTGCTTCGCTATTTGTGATGAGCTTATCCGCTTGCAAGTGACTATTTTGCCAACGCTCACTCTCCGAATTAGATTTGCCCTTGGCACCATTGACCGAACCCTCAATCCCAATTCCATAGCTATTGCCATTGGTCCCAACAAAGACGCCTACACTTCCCCCTACTGATTTATTTTTGGTATGTTGGTGCTCTTCGTCTTTCACGCCTTTTATCTCAATCCCTTTTTTACCTGATAATGCCATCAATTTCGCATTCGCATCCACGCCTTCAAAGGTGAGTTTTTCATCGCGGGCTTTTACATTAAACGTACCCGTGCTCACCGTTGATTTTTGATGACTAATACTCTGGCTTTCGCTACTTTGCGTTTGTTTTTGGCTGCCATAACCAAGACTAATCTTCACACTTGGGCTGGATGTCGTCCCCGTATTCTGCATATTACCAGCACGTAAGGCATCTAAGGTTTCCGCTACCTTACCCACATTTTGAGCTGCCATTGTCGCTTCTTCCGCTGCTTTCACTGCATAAAGTGCCTTGAGTTTTCCATTGGTGACTTGTTGGCTGCGTTTTACACTGTTATAAGCCGCTTGCGCCATATCGGTCACTGGTGTGCTCAAGGCAATCGTCACGCCAGATTGTTTATACTCATGCCCCTCTTTACGTTCAATAAATACAAAAGTGCGGTCAATTTTTGAGAAGTTTTAAAACGCTTTGAAAATTGACCGCACTTTACACCTAGATACTTTAAATTTTCTTAATCAAAAATTAAAAATCTAACTAATTATTAAACAATTAAGATCGTAAAGTTTAATTGTTTTAAACAACATAACTTTATAAAAGTAAACTTATAAAACATAATCACTATTTATGATTCATATTTTTACTCAAATAAAAACAGAATAGAAGCAAAACCAATATTAAGGGAAACGATTTTAATGTCACTAATAAACTAACCTTACTAAAATCAAAGTTAAACTTGTATAAAGCTAATGCATACATAAATAAAATTGATATCAATGACATTTTCAAAACAAGAAAAAAATTATTTCTCATGTTTATTTGCCTCCTTCAATTGTTCATAATATTTTTCAAAAGAATTTGTCATTGCCTCTTTTATAAGAGGAAAGCCCGTATAACGTCCAAATTTATTTTCAAGTCCTAAGCTTAAGATATTGCTTCCTGTTGTTTTAACAATATCATAGTTCCCACTATCTTTAGCCCAATCAACAGTCACTCCAAGCCCAATAATAGGAAGTATTGGCATACCTGTAGTTGCTCCAGCTGAAAAGAATAAATATCCAACCTCTTTAGTAGATTTCAATAAATTATTTCTTATTAACGGCTTTCCATTAGCATAATCATGAGCCTCAAATAAAGAGATGTGATTTGAGAACATCCAACGAAAAAAAACTAACATGCAAAATTAACTTATTCTTAAACATACTATTTAACTTCATTAAACTTTCTTTCTCCGTAGAAGTGCAATTTTCTCAATATATCATCAGATTTATACCATCCTTCATCTTTCATTCCATTTTCATCAGTTTTATAAATATATTTCAAGTTATTTATATTATAATTCCCTATCGAATGTCTTTCTGAGAAGTTTAATATATCACTACAAATAAAATATCTACCAAATAACCCAGAATAAACTGTATCTCCTTCTACTCCATGATTTACGCCAGCATACTTTTCAGAACACCTATCTATATTCATTATATTTTTGGCAAACAGACGGAAATTTATAGCAATATTTATAACTTGCATTAAATAAAAATCCATTTTGTCTTAAACAAGAGGCATAAATTCTATTTGATTCAATTTTTTCTCTTTCTCCCTTTACTGTTGAAAAACCATATTCATTTATTACTTCAAATCCTTTCAAAGACTGACTAAAGCACTTTTTATATATCTCTTCAGATAACGCTTCTTTGGTTCTTCGATGAACCCAAATATCTTCATCGAAATAAGAGGAGTAAGAAGGCATTAAATCTAACACCAAACACCCTGTAAGAGTCAATAATGGAAACAAAAGAATAATTTTTTTCATCATTCCACCTTATTAAAATATCGTTTACCGTCAATTGGGTAAATTTTATTTATAATTTCTTTGGTTTTTCCATCTTTTCTCTTTCTCATCCTCCTTTCTATATACATATTTTAAATTATTAATATTTTGGTTTGCTTCTGAATGAGCTTCTCCAAAACTTAATCCTTTTATAGATTTTGCATTTGGATTATTTCCAATAAATAACCCTCCTATGCCTGAATATACAAAATCTCCTTCTACGCCATGAGATTTCGTATTTACCTCCTTAAATAACCCTTTGGCTTGTTTATCTATTGCTTCTGAAGAATAAGAAGCGCCTAAATGCATAAAATCTATATTTGTATGCTTATATTCTTGATTCATATACTCTGACCAGTTAAGCATATTTTTGTCGCCAGATACTCCTAGACTATGAGATAACGCTTCGATATCATAGGTTTATTTTCCTGTTTTTACCGCTTGAGCATTATATTCATCGATCTTTTTCAAGATCTGAACTTTATCCCTTGTCGCGTTTGAAGCCCCAAATATTACCGGAGCATTTATCCAAGCCCTAAAACGTTCGAATCCTGTAAATAAAAATTCATTCACTAATCCCGCACTCCCCCTATTAGCAATCACCGCGGTTTTATTAATAGATGAGCCATTAGCTAAATAACAACCAGATAAAAATAGATTCATTAATATAATATATTTATTCATTTTCACCCTCTCCAACACCAAACCTTTTTATCGTATATATTTAGAATAAATATCACACTCTCTAGGTTTATTGTTACAATATATAAAATCAAAACCTTTTATCTTAAATACATAACCTTTTTCATACATAAATTTCCCGAAAAAAGGATATGTACGATCAAATTCAGCAGGAGATAATTCTTCTAACTTAGCACCTTTTTTTTCACATTCTTAGCAGACATATCATTGCACAATTTATAAACACTATTTTCCGCTTCTTTTCCTGTTATTTGATTAAACCAGCCTGCTTCATCTTTTAACTGATAATCTTCTCGAAAAAAAATAATAGAACATCCACTTACCAAGAAAACAAAACATAAAGAACCTATTTTCATTATTTAACCTCATTTGTAATGATTAAAAATTCTTTCTCCATAATAGAAAATTTCTGGAGTCAGGGAATAAAATACTCTGAAAATATAATGGAATCGACCGAAAAAACTTTCTTTTATTCTTGAAGGAATGTGAATTTCGGTTTAACTTTGGAGCACCAAAAGAACAGCTTAAAACATTGTGAAAATGGTGCTGTATTTAGGGATAATCTACGTCAGATAAAAATATTTTTATTTAAAAATTTATTTTCTATACTCCTTATATTTTTGGCAAATATAAGGAAATTTATAGCAATACTTATAACTTGCATTAAATACAAAACCATTCTCCCTTAAACAAGAGGCATATATTCTATCTGACTTCTTCTCATCTTCTTTATTCTTAATAACCTCTAACCCTGACTTATTTATAGTTTCAAATCCTTTAAAAGACATTTTAAGACAATTCATGTAAATCTCTTTAGGTATAGACTTATTTGTATCTTTATTAACCCAAACAGTTTCACTAAAACTAGAAGAATAAGGCGGAGTTAGTTCCCAAACCAAACATCCGTTAAGATTTATCAATATAAAAAATATATATTTTTTCATTTTCTCACCTCACTTACTTTGTTAAACTCTCTTATACCATTAAAGTGAATTTTATTTAACAAATCAACCTCCCTATTCCATTTATTCCTTTCTTCTTTATTATCTAAATTATAAATGTATTTTAAATTATTTATATTATAATTCCCTACAGAATGCTTTTCTGAAAAACTCAATTTTTTACTCGCTGATTTTGCATTAGGATTATTTCCAATAAACCAGCCTCCTATCCCTGAATATACGAAATCTCCTTCCACCCCATGATATTCTGTTTTCACGTCTTTAAATAACCCTTTAGCCTGATTACTTATCCCTTCTGAAGGATACGAACCGCCTAAATGTGAGAATTTAATTACTGTATTTGGATATTTTTGCCCTAAATGCGCTGACCAATTCAGCATATTTTTATCACCTGACACACCTAAGCTATGAGATAACGCCTCAATATTATAGGTTCGTTTACCATCTTTTACTGCTTGAGTGTTATATTCCTCAATTTTATTTAAGATCTGAACTTTATCTCTTGTCGCATTTAATGCCCCAAATATTGCAGGGACATTTGCCCAGGCTCTAAAACGTTCAAAGCCTATAAACATAGAATTAATTTCTATATTTCATATTATCTATACAGATTTTAGTATTATCTCCATCCTGAGCTAAACACCAATATAAAGGTGCATTAAACCTATACCCTAACTTATAAATACACTCTGAAAAATACATAGAATCTAATTTAATAGTATTTTCATATAACCTATATTTTTCTTTCTCTCTATATAAATCGTCCCAATTATCCTCTCCTTGGTTTATATAACTCTGCTGTTTTTAGTAAGTCTTGAATATGCTTTTTCCGTACAATACTTACATTATTTTTTCTATTTACATCATTATCTTTTACCCAGAATTTATCAGAAGAAGGTGATCCGTTAGCTAAATAACAACCAGATAAAAATAGATTCATTAATATAATATATTTCTTTATTTTTCACCCACTCCAACACCAAACCTTTTTTATCGTCTATATTTAGAATAAATATCACACTCTCTAGGTTTATTGTTACAATATATAAAATCAAAACTTTTTATCTTAAATACATAACCTTTTTCATACATACATTTTCCGAAAAAAGGATATGTACGATCAAATTCAGCAGGAGATAATTCTTCTAACTTAGCCCCTTTTTTCACATTCTCAGCAGACATATCATTGCACAATTTATAAACACTATTTTCCGCTTCTTTTCCTGTGATTTTATTAAACCAGCCAGCCTCATCTTTTAACTGGTAATCTTCTCGAAAAAACATAATAGAACATCCACTTACCAAGAAAACAAAACATAAAGAACTTATTTTCATTATTCAACCTCCTTGTAATGATTAAAAATTCTTTCTCCATTTGAGCTAGAGTGTATGTTTTTTAAAGTATTCTCAATTTTTATTTTATTACGAAGTTCTTTTTCATCAGATGAATCATAAACATACTTCAAATTATTTATATTATAATTTCCTATTGAATGCTTTTCTGAAAAACTCAATTTTTTACTCGCTGATTTTGCATTAGGATTATTTCCAATAAACCAGCCTCCTATCCCTGAATATACGAAATCTCCTTCCACCCCATGATATTCTGTTTTCACGTCTTTAAATAACCCTTTAGCCTGATTACTTATCCCTTCTGAAGGATACGAACCGCCTAAATGTGAGAATTTAATTACTGTATTTGGATATTTTTGCCCTAAATGCGCTGACCAATTCAGCATATTTTTATCACCTGACACACCTAAGCTATGAGATAACGCCTCAATATTATAGGTTCGTTTACCATCTTTTATTGCTTGAGTGTTATATTCCTCAATTTTATTTAAGATCTGAACTTTATCTCTTGTCGCATTTGATGCCCCAAATATTGCAGGGACATTTGCCCAGGCTCTAAAACGTTCAAAACCAGTAAATAAAAATTCATTCACTAATCCTGCACTCCCCCTATTAGCGATCACTGCGGTTTCATTAATAGAAGCAAGATCTCGATCATATAAGATTGCACTAGATACTTTATCTTTGGGCGTTAAATTTAACATCCCTGCAGTAGCCATTCTACTGAATAGCTCTGCTTGTTCCTCTGTTAAAATTTTGTCACTATAAAGAGCTGCTTTTAATTCTTGAGAGTTATCTGCTGTATTATTTCCTTTTTCATCAAATTTTAAACAACTAATATGTTCACAATCATCAGTTTTTTTCTTAATACTAAAAATAGAATCTTCATTTTTTTCCATGTTGTAATAAATTTCATCACCATGGCGACTGATATTATCTACAAACGCCTTCGATACTGCTAAATCTCTTTCTAAATCAGTTTTAAATTGCTCCACATTTGGTTTATTTAATGATTGATGAATATTGTCTTTATTCACTCTAGCGATTATTTCTTCTGATGATAACCCCAACGCCCTTTGAGCCTCTTCATTTCGAATAATCATATTTTTAGTGTTAATGCTTGAGCTCGTTACACCATTTTCACTACTATTACGGCTCAAATAACCTAGTGCTCCTGTTGCTAACCCTTTCGTGATGCCCCAGTTGCCTTGATTAGCAATACCTGCAATACCACTAAATTCTACTTTCGATGAGCCATCTTGATGATTTTTACCTACCTTTTGTAATTTAACGCTACCTAGATCTTTTGGCGCACCCCCTCCACTAACTGAAAAACCGCCTCCCAAACCGAAGCCTTTGCCTGAAACACTTGAATGGTTTTCAATATCCCTTGCCATTAATGTTCCCGTCTCAAAACGATTTTTTCCTTCTGCTTCCGCTTTTTCTGTTGATGTCACTAAACCGCCCGTCAGCTCCGAATGTTTTCTGATGTTAAGGTCATATCCCTCGTCACCTGAAAAAATGCCTGCTTGCGTTTTTACGCTCGCATAATTTGAATTCACTTTTGAACGGTTATAGTTACCACTTGCAGAGAATCCATACCCTACTGTCACCTGCCCTGAAACACTTTCTTGTTTACCCTCATAGCGTGCAGTATCTTGTAAGCTTTCAATCGTGAGATTTTCTGCTCTTACTTCTACTCGTTTACCTTTCACTTGTGAACCTTTGATATTGGTTTCTTTTCCGCTCTCAATTATGGTTTTGCTGGCTTGTGTACCTATTTGACTTGTCACCCATGCTTGGCTTTCACCGTTGCCGTAGCCTTTAGCGACATTACCTCCAGCCGTAATCCCTGCACTTACGTCATTACCAAACTGAATTGCGACACCTACATTAAAACCTGTCGATTTATTTTTACTGCGTTCAAGATGGTTTTCATCAGCTGCTAAAATATTGATATTACCATCTGATTTGAGATGTGTACCCGCCCGTCCTGACACATCGGAACCAGTAATAGTAAGTTGTGACTGCCCACCTTTGTCTGTTGCAGTAATATTGACTTTTCCTGCTGCATTCACTTGGCTTTTTTCTACAGTGTTACCTTTACTGTGTTGAGTTTGTACTGATTTTTGTTGTCCATAAGTAATAGATACACCAACATCTGAACTAATGCCTTGACCTAAACCATTTTTATTTATTGCTTCTGTCAGTGCTAATGTAGATTCAGCGGCTCTTACTCCCTCAAAACCTACATTCATCGCACTCATTGCATTGATGCGATTATTTTGGCTTTTACCAACCATTTTTGTAGACTCAGCGGTAGATTTAACCGATTGTAAAGCTGATGCAACAGCTCCCGTGAGGGCAATAGTGAGGCCTTTTTGTTGCATTTCATAACGAGAATTACTTTCATAATTCAGTTGAATACCGTCAATATCTACGGTTTTACTTGTAATGTCCACATCTCCCTTGCCCGAGCTAACAATGCTACCTACTTGTTGATAACGATTACCTGCCTGAATTGTAACATTTCCAGTCAAACTACCAATTTGGCTATGAGCTGCGCTTTCTTGCGTGTTGTCTTGATTTACTTTTTCTTTATTCGAACCCATCGTAAAACCGATTCCACCGTTCCCCATTAAGCCTGATTTTTTGCTTACAATTTGAGTCTCATGGATAAGTTGATTTTTGCCTGCTTGAAGTAAGACATCATTTTTAGCATCAATTAGCACATTATTATCTGCTACTAGTTTCACACCTATTGCTTCCACATTATGACCTGCCAATAATACGATTTCTCGACCGCTTAACTCGCTACCAACTTGCTCTATGCGTTTTTCATACTCATCCGTTATTTTTGATTTTCGGGTAAGTACACCTGATTTATATTGATGATGTTCAGTTAATTCGAGAGTGTTAGTTGCGGTATTCAACACAAGGTCGTTCTCCGCAATAGCCATTAACTTCGCTTCGCTCTCCAGCTGTGCCCCTTCGGCTCGGAGATTTTTTGCCGTAAGCGTTACATCACCTTTGCCCTTGATTTGGCTGCTGATGGCTTGCTCAACTTTCTCATGACGGTAATGATTGCCTGCGCCCATTTTCTCATCAAAGCCCACCGAAAGTGCGGTGAGATTCATGTTATTTTTTGTTTGAACAAGCGTGCTGCCATTGCCATCGTTAATAATATCTGCCCCTTTAGCGTTCAGATTATTTGATGAAAGTTGTAATTGGCCCTCTTCTCCTTTCACATGGAAAAGTGCTTTACGAGCCAGTGTCGTTTCACTACGTTGAAAATGAGATAAATCTACCTTTGTTGTCATCGTGGTACTTTCGTGATTTAAATCACCGCCCACATCCACCAAGAGGGCGCGCTCGGCTTCCACTTTACCCCCGATATTATCGAAGTTATTTGTAGTTTTGATGCCTACTTTATCACCCGTAATGCTGCCTGCGTTGAATAAGCTTTCAGTATTTAATAACGTGAGCTTACGGCCTGCAATGGTGCCGCTATTGGTTAAACGGTTACTCCGCAAATCAATCACATCCGCTGAAATCAACGTGCCTTCACCATTTAAGTCACCTTTCTGCGCCATGGCATAGACACGAGGCGCCATCACTTTAACTTGTTTTCCGCTTGGTAGTGTTACCTCTTTTTCTTCAAACCAGACTATATCTGATGTAAGTTGTGCAACCTGTGCGGGGCTTAAAGCCACACCTGGGGTTAAGTTAAAGCGTTTCGCAAAGGTAATACCATTATCCATTAACCCTTTATATTGCGCTTCTAAATCTTGATAGCCCGTTAAGAACATACGTCCCGTCAACTGATTAACTTGATCTCGCACTAAACGTTGCTCGTAATAGCCATCCCCTAGGCGTCTTAAGATATTTTGTGGATCACTGCGAAGTGCTTTAAACATATAGTCACCACTGAGCCATTGTTTACGATCGGTAAACTGTGGATCCGTTTCAATTAATGGGCGATTAGTGACCTCGGGATTGGTGTGATAAAGGCTTGAGGTAGGCAAAGAAACATCCGCACCAATCGTACGAATTTCACGCTGCCCAGCTTTTGCATTCGATTGATTCACACCATTGGCAACATGAATATTGTTGGCAAGTGCGAGCGTTTCCATCGAAAGATTGGCTTTTTCACCTTCAGGCATCACTGTTGTATAGGCTTCCGTACGAACTTGTTTTAAATCCAATGGTGTATCAGTGATTTTTTGGTAGTCATGACGACCAGCCCAGTCTCGCTGATGATATCGTTTAACTCCGCCTCGCCAACGCGAGTAAGTCCACTCTTGATTTCCATTATCAACAACTCGAGTAATCCCCATTTCGGGTACATTATTGACTTTTTCAGAAGGGTTATTCGGATTATAGATCTTTCCAGCTGCAATTATTTGGCTGCGGTTATTTTCCACATTACCATTAAATTCAACATCACCTTGACTTAAAATCTTACCTGGATGCGTTTCTTTCACCTTAGTTTCGCTGGTTATACGTTCTTGCACATAAATATCCCAAAAGCGATAAAATTCTTTGCCCAAGAGCTTTTTATTGTGTTCAAGAATAGCAGCATCTAACTGTTCAAATGCTTTTTCATTTACCTTCGCCCATTCAAAATAAGGTTTCATTTGAGCAGAAAACTCAACTAACTTAGCCTCATAATCAGCAACAGCTTTCCGGTACTCTCCCATTTTCAATTCATATTCTTTCATGAGGCGATCATAATCATGACGATTACGCCATGTTCGTTTAGGCTGTTTAGGCTCCTCTGGCGCTTGCTTTAACGTTTCATCCAAGCCACTCAGATCAGGTAATGTTGGAGAGGTAGGTGGAGGAGTAATATTAAATGCCGCCCATATAGGATCATTATTTAAATAAAGCGCTTGAGGTACAACAACACAACCTGAACGAGTTTGCTCGTTAGCACATACCTCCTCATTTGGCATTGGTAGAATATGACCTTCAATTTTGCCATTAGTAGGTCGCGTTACCTTATTTTGATTTTTATAAACCACTTTACCTGCTCGACTAAAGGATGCCCAACGAAGTTGATCGAAATTAATACGTTCAGCGCTCCCATCTTCAAGCAGATAATGTTCATTTACTTTTTCACGTTTGACTTCTTCTAACCTTGTATAAATACGGGCATTTTTGTTTAAAGTTTGATGCATACCAAGGACAACACCACGCCCTTCAATCAAACTACCGCTATTTAATAATTTATCGCCTAAATCTTTTGATTGATTGTTTTCATCTAAAGTGCGACCAAATACCACTTTCCCTTCAGAGGATAAGGTGCCGCCAATACCATTAAACGCCCAATTTTGAGTAAAGACCGTTTTACTGTTCTCAACGAAAGGCGCTGCAACATCTAGACGTTCTTTTGCCGCAACAACCGCTGATTTAATCGTTCCATCAGATTGTAATTCATCTGTATTCACTATTTTTTGACCAGCCTGTAAAGCAACATGACCACCATAAATACGACCAGTACCGACATTAGTTAATGTATCACCAGTCTTGATAACATTTTCTACTGCCCCTTTAATCAATCCTCGATTGGTTATATTCTGCTCACTTATAAGTGCAATTTGTTTTCCTTGAATTTCAGCAGTCTTTGTGTTTTCAATGTTCTTCGCATTGATTTGGGTATGGCCTTCAGAAAGTAACCCTGCTCGATTAATCAAATGGCCTTGAGTAGTTAAACTTAATGAAGAACGGCCAACTAAATCGCGTTGACTATCAAAATCTTGAACAAGTTGGATATTTGTATGGTTAGCCTCAATATCGCCATCACCAGAAAGTGCATTAACCTGAATATTCAGTTTTTCTGTAGCCTGAATTGAACCTTGACTATTTTTTATAGAAGCCCCTTTACCCTGAATACGAATATCCCCTGTAGAGAATAATTCACCTTGGTTATTGTCTAATTGATTAACAACATTCAATACCTGAGAAGAAACCGAATAAATCCCACCTTGTTTATTGTCCAATTGATGAGCATTCACCTCAGCCTTACCGGCAAGAATACCCTGTGTTGGTACTGATTGCGCATTCCCTTTAGTATTTTGGTTATTTAGATTAGTGGTATTAACCGTTAAATCACCTTGAGCTTGAATGAGTGAACCTGTATTGCCGACTTTTTGGTTATTAATGTCCCTTGCAATATTTAACGTTGAAGAACCGTCAGCAACAATCATTCCGGCTCGGTTATCCACGGATAATACGGTTAAAGTTAAGTCTTTACCACTTAGCAATCGTCCTTCTCGATTATTTAAGAATTGATTTTGCTGGGTAAGACTCATATTTCCACCAGAAAGTATTAAGCCTTTTTCATTATTTAACCCTTGTTCTAGGTTTAATGAGAAGTCACGCACACCTTGGCTTGCCCATCGACCCTGTTGGTTTTCTACTCTTTGCGCGGTTGCATTAATCCAATCCGCTTTTAAATTAGCATGCTGTGTTAAAAGTTGAGAAGGTGTATGTAAATTGATTTCATTTTTTGCAATGAGCGTCGCTTGATTTGCATTCATTTCACCTTGATGAGCCACAATATGAACATCTTGGCCACTTGTCTGACTCTCGCTGACATCGACTGTTTGAGCTTGAACATCGACCTTACCAGAGGCAATATTTTTCCCTTTCGCCACAGTTGTTTTTGCTGTTTTTATTTCAAGGTTTTTAGTCTCACTAACCTCATCTATCTCGCGGGTTTTACCATTTTCCTCGATACCGGCAGCCAATACCGAAGATTTGCCCGCTTCGACTGAATCCGCTTGATAACGAATATGCCCACCTGAAATAGTCGCGCCTACCTGATTAATCTGATTTTTAGCATTAACTAGAACATCACCTCGTGCTGTTTCAACTTTACCTTTTTGAATCACATCAGACTTGGTTTTGATTTGGACATCTTGTTTACCGCTAATCTCCCCTTCATTAACAATACGCCCTTGACTATCAATTTTCACCTCACCCGCTGATGCACCAATATGCCCCGCATTGCGTACACCAAGACCTTGGCCGTTATCTACTAAATGGATTTTTTCAGCATACATCCCACCTAATTGGCTCACATCCACACTGTAGCTTTGGTTTTCGCCTTGGGTATCAGAAGTGCGGTCAGTGTTGTCGGTGTTGTCGGTGTTTTTATCTCCCACGTAAACCACTGAATCATTGGTGCGGTCAACGTTGTTTTTACCCGTGGTAACTTTAATGCCTTTTTTAGACCAAACCCCACCTTTGATTTCTGCTTTCTCAGCGATAATATCAGTGTAATCAGATTGACTGTTATCCATGCCTTTTTGGCCAACAGTCACTTTACCGCCTTTTACGCGATAGCCTTTCAACTCGCCATTTTCTACTTCTGCTTTACCTGTTGTCAGGGTTGTTCGCCCCGCATTAATCACACCACAGCCATCACACTGAATACCACTTGGGTTGGCAATCACGACATCCGCTTTTTTACCCGCAACCTCTACATAACCTTTTAAACGGCTTGGATTAGCGGAATTTACCTCGTTAAGAATGACTTTTGCTTCACCGCGAGCAAGATTCGGGTTACCTTGCACCCAGCCCGCCATTTGAGTTTGTGCTGCTTTACGGGCATTGTTTAGCACAGCGCCTTTTTCTGCCACATCAAATTGCGAATATTGGTTACGTGATACCCCACCTGCACTTGGGGTTTGAATATTCACTTGCGGTAAACCATTCGCTGTTTGAAGTACGGTGGGTTGTTGATTACCTGGTGCTGATTTATCAGCACGAATCGCCATATCTTCTGCATGAACAGAAGGCAAAAAGACAAAGCCTAATGCTAACATTAAGCTGAAATGAATGGAGTTGAGGGAGAAGGAAAGTGCGGTTGAAAATAATCCTGTTTTTTCTTGTTCTGGACTCACATTTTCACTTTGTGCTTTACCTTGAGATTTTGCCAACTCAGAGACCACCACTAGCTGATTTAATACACGGCTAAAAATTACTTTATAATGACGTTTATTCATTTTGTAATTTCCTTTAAGTTTTAATTCTGTTTGGTTTTAATCAATTTATTCATCTAAAAGCGTGAGCATTAAAAACGGTAGCTCACATTAAATCCGGTTGTCACATGACTGGTTCTAAATCCTTCCGGTTTTTTAATTGGAACACCTACGAAATAATCATAGTTAATGCCCCATAGTTTGCCGCGAAGTCCAATTGCGCCCCCCATTAAGCTATCACCAATTTGAAGCTCTTCTTGGCTGGAATGCACTTTACCTCGGTCAATCCCTAAATAAAGCTCATGTCCCTTATTGGCGATATTCCAACCTAGCTCATTTCGCCATAACCAACCTTTTTCACCGGAAAGCGATAACTCGCCATCAAATCCGCGTACAGTATAACGACCACCAATACTAAATTTATCTTGTTGTGTTAAAGGTGTGCCGTTCCATTGCCCATTCCAACTGGTGTTAAAGCGGAAAGGTTGATTGCCGATAGTAAAAGGATAGGTAAAATCAACGCCTGCAGTAAAAATCTGCATGCGGGAAGTGCCTTCACCAAACGCCTCTTCCGGTGCAGGTAAGGATTTATTCCCACCCGTACCACGTTTGTAATTCGTACTAAGTTGTAACGTTGCATTACCAATATACTGAGTATGATTAAGTCCCACTTCCCAACCAGCAGTTCGACGACGTTGCACTTCAATTTCGGTGTCATTGATGTAGTTATGGGATTTTTTTGTCCATAACGCCGCATTCACATAAGTTTTGTGAAGACTTCCACGAGATAATAAGCGACTTAAATTCGCTTTCATTTGTTGGCTTTCGCCTGAATAGGTGTAAGACTCAAACGCGCCCGCTACCGTTTGGTGATAAGAATATTTTGAACCGGAAAGCGTTAAGAGATAGTTCTTCCAAGGAATAGAATAATAGAGACTAATATTTTTACTGCCATAATCGCCTTCAGCATCATCGCTATTACGTTTAAAGCTGCGTGTACCACTGATATAGAACATATCATTAAGTGTTAGCACGTTATCCCAAGAAAACGTGGCTGAGCCTTGTAAACGACCCGTAGCTTTACTCCCTGAATCATCTAACCCTAAGGTTAAATGAAAAGGTAAGCTTTGCTTATAAGCAATCACCACGTCTGTTTCACCTACTGTATCCGTTGGCATAAGCTCCATATTCGCATCAGCACTCGGTACACGTTTTAAGTTTTCTAAACCTTGTTCAATGTTGCGAATATTTAATATATCCCCCTGCGCCATTGGCATGGCAAACCATAAGGTACCATGGGTCGCAAACGGAATCGCACTTTGGTCTTGTAATTGAATACGGCCTACTTTACCCGGAATCACGGTGAGTACAAGCATGCCTGAACGCAAATCCTGCGGCTCCACCACCACGCGTGTAGTGACATAACCCAAATCAATTAAGCGATTTTGAATACGACGAAGTAATACATTAATCCCCTCCGAGCCAATACAAGCAGGCAGTGCAAAATCACGCCCAGCATAAACAGACTTTAATGCCCAAGAGAATCGGCTTGGTTGGATTAATTTAAGGGAAGAGTCTGATGAATTTTCTTCAGCTTGATAATCGGTCAGCACCAATTGATTGATAGGAAAACATTGCGCTTCATTTTGTGGAAAGCCACGAGAGGCTTCTTTTTCACCCTCCAAGCGCACATTCGCGGATTGCGTTTGCTGCGCTAAAATCGCTGCATCTTGTTCCGCTTGTTGCCTCTGTTGTTTAGCATCGATTTGTTTTTCTACTTTTTCATTTACTGAACTTGGTGCTGAAAAACCAAAAGGTGAAATAAATAATAAACTAGAAAGAAAAAAGTGTGAGGATTTTTTCATTGTTACCCTAAAGATAAAGTGATTAATAAATTATGGTTGATAAGATATCAAAATCTATTTAAAAAGACTATAAAGTTTACATCGGTAATTTCTGTTATTTTTCATTAGTTTAAATATAAAAAATCTGCATCAAACTCGGGCTTGATGCAGATAATTTATTTATTGGCTATTAATATAAAATTAATCACCTAATTGAACAGGCTCAACTTTCCAAATTCTCTCTGCGTACTCTTTAATCGTGCGGTCAGACGAGAAGAAGCCCATATTCACGATATTTTGGATGGTACTTTCAATCCATTGGTCGCGTTGTTTGTATTTCTCATCTACGGCTTTTTGAGTTTCTACATAACTACGGAAATCAGCGAAGGCTTGATAATAATCGTGGTATTGCAAGCCTTGTAATAGTTGATGATAACGTTGAGGATCTTCTGGTGAGAATTTACCTTCAATAATTTGATCCACGACTGTGCGTAATTGAGCATCATTTTGATAGTATTCAAATGATCGATACCCTTCTCGACGAAGTTGCTCAACTTGTTCCACCGTGTTGCCGAAAATAAAGATGTTATCTTCACCCACGTTTTCCAAGATCTCCACGTTCGCACCGTCAAGTGTACCGAGTGTCAATGCACCATTTAAGGCAAACTTCATATTACTGGTGCCAGAAGCCTCTGTGCCTGCAAGTGAAATTTGCTCTGAAATATCCGCTGCTGGAATAATTAACTGGGCAAGGCTTACGCTGTAATTTGGAATAAATACAACTTTTAAACGGCCTTTCAAACGCTCATCATTATTGATGACATTAGCAACATCATTAATTAAATGGATTGTTTGTTTCGCTGCATAATAAGCCGAAGCCGCTTTACCAGCTAAAATAAATACACGCGGTTGCCAATCTTTTTCAGGGTTGGCAAGCATTTCATTATAGCGAGCGATAATATGCAACACGTTCAACATTTGACGTTTATATTCGTGAATACGTTTTACTTGAACATCAAATAACGCATGTGGATCAAGTTCAACACCTAATTCAGATTTCACGTATTCCGCCAATTTCACTTTGTTCGCAAATTTAATATCCGCAATCGCTTCTTTAAATGCTTTTTTTTGCGTAAATGGTTTAAGTTTTTCGATTTGACTTAAATCACAACACCATTCTGAACCAATGTATTTATCGAATAAGTTTGCTAATTGTGGATTCGCAACGGCTAACCAACGACGCGGTGTGATACCGTTTGTTACATTGGTGAAACGTTCTGGGAAAATACGAGCAAAATCTGCAAAGGTTGAAGTCACCATTAAATCAGAATGAATTTCTGCCACACCGTTAATTTTATGTGAACCTACAACAGATAGCCATCCCATACGCACTTTGCGTTGGTAGCCTTCTTCGATAAGAGAAACACGACGGATAAAATCGTTGTCAGTCGTCACATAAGTGCGAACATATTCTAAGAAGTGATCGTTAATTTCAAAAATCATCTGTAAGTGACGTGGTAAGATTTTCGCCATCATTTCTACTGGCCAAGTTTCTAACGCTTCCGACATCAAAGTATGGCAGGTGTAAGAGAAAATGTTACGCGTCATCTCCCAAGCTTTTTTCCATTCAAAACCTTCATCATCCACTAAAATACGCATTAATTCAGGAATTGCTAACGCTGGGTGGGTATCGTTTAAGTGGATCGCCACTTTATCTGCCAAGTTTTCAAGGCTATCGTGGATGCGTTTGTGACGGCGTAAAATATCTTGAAGTGATGCAGAGACTAAGAAATACTCTTGACGTAAACGCAATTCGCGACCATTCCAAGTAGAATCATCCGGATAAAGTACACGTGATAAGTTTTTATTTGCTGAATGTTCTTCTAATGCCGCTAAGTGTTCACCGCGGTTAAAGTCTGCAAGATTAAATACTTCACCTGCATGAGCAGACCATAAGCGTAATGTTGCTGCAGAATTGTTTTGATAACCTGGAATCATTTGGTCGTAAGCAAGTGCGGTCACTTTTTCAGTATCTTGCCAAATACATTTTTTGCCTTCGAAATGAATGTTTCCACCAAATTCTACGGTAAAGCGTTTAGATGGACGAATGAACTCCCAAGGTGCACCTTTTTCAAGCCATGCATCTGGGCGCTCGACTTGCTGACCATTTTCGATTTTTTGGCGGAACATACCATATTCATAACGAATACCGTAACCCATACCAGGTAAACCAAGGGTCGCAATAGAATCCATAAAGCACGCAGCTAAACGACCTAAACCGCCATTACCCAAGCCAGGATCAACTTCTTTTTCCAACACTTCTTCTAAATCCACATTTAATTCAGACAAGGCTTCTTGTGCTAATCCATAAATACCTTCTGCGATCATGGCATTAGAAAGGGTACGTCCAATTAAGAATTCCATTGAAAGGTAGTAAACACGGCGAGAATCTTCTGCTCGAGTTTGGCGAGCTGTGGTAATCCACCCTTCTGTCACTAAATCTCGAGCAGCATGCAAAGTCGCATTTAACCAGTCACGTTGGCTCGCTTCACGCGGTGATCGACCAATTAAAAAAATAAGCTTATAAACAATTGATTTTTTGATTGCCTCAACAGTCATTTGTGGGCGATTGTATAGGAATGGAGAATCAAAATTATCCATTATCATAAGTAAAACCTCGGTTTGAATGTTAAAAAATTATCTATAATAAAAGAGATGTTGATTTAAAAATTCACGCACATTTCAAAAAATCAATCGAAATAGACCGCTCTTTGTATCCAAGAACCTTTATACCTCTAATAAATTCGTTCGAATTTTATGCTTATTTTGTCGAAAAACAAGCATAATCACAGAGCTTGCAACAATAATCTAGAAACAGATTGTTGCTCTTAACGTTTATAAATAAAACTACAAACGTTCATAAAGTGCACGATATTGTTCTGCTGCTTTACGCCAGCTGAAATCTTGTGCCATCGCATTCGCTCGCAATGCTGACCAAACTCTCGGTTTTTGCCAAATATCAAACGTTTGTTGGATACTTCTGCGTAAATCTTCAGCGGTAGCTTGCTCAAACACAAAACCCGTTGCCATGCGCTCTTTAATATTTTCTAGTGTGCTATCCACCACCGTATCGGCTAAACCACCCGTTTTACGAACAAGTGGAAGTGTGCCATATTGCAAACCATAAAGTTGTGTTAAGCCACAAGGCTCAAAACGGCTTGGGACTAAAATCACATCACCACCAGCCACTAATAAATGTGACAGTGTTTCATCGTAACCAATTTTGACTGCAACATTTTGTGGATAACGTTCAGCAAGCTCACGAATACTTTGTTCAAAGTGCGGTGCACCTGAGCCCAAAATCATCAGCTGGCCACCTTGTTTTACAATTTCATCCGCACTTGCAATCAATAAATCCACGCCTTTTTGTTCAGTTAAGCGGGTTACCATCACAAATGCCAATGCATTTTCATCTTGCGGTAAATAAAAATAAGCTTGCAGTTCAGCTTTATTCTGTTTTTTACCTGCCATATGTTTCAATTTGTAACGATGCTGAATATATTGATCGGCATTTGGATGCCAAATATTTTCATCTACCCCATTAAGAATCCCCACTAAACGCCCTTGAGATTTTAAACCAGAAAGTAAACCTTCTAAGCCATAGGCAAATTCAGGTGTTGTAATCTCTTTAGCATAAGTCGGGCTCACTGCAGTGCTGGCATCGGAGTAAAATAAACCTGCTTTTAAATAGGAAATCTGCCCAAATAACTCTAAACCATCAACATTAAACATGCCTGCTGGCAATCCAATTTCAAATAAATGCTGATAATGGAATTGCCCTTGATACGCTAAATTATGGATTGTAAATACGGATTTTGCTGGGCGACCTTTATTAAATAAGTAAGCGGCACATAAACCTGCATGCCAATCATGAGCATGAACCACATCTGCACGCCACCAGCTATCTAAGCCAGTAGATAATTCAGCGCCAACCCAACCAAGTAAGGCAAAGCGTTTATAGTTATCACCATAATCATTATAGTAACAATCGTGATATGGATTCCCCTCACGTGCATATAAATGTGGCGCATCGATTAAATAAACACCCACGCCATTATATTCGCCATAGCGCAACACAACGTGTCCCGCAAAATTATCAAATTCAGCAACAACTTGTGTATTAGAAATACCTGCAGAAATCGCTGGATAAGCTGGCAATAAAATGCGTGCATCAAGTCCTATTTGATTTTGGGCTTGTGGCAAAGCTCCTAAAACATCGGCTAAACCGCCTGTTTTAAGGAGAGGATAAAATTCAGAGCAAACGTGTAAAACTTTCATTTAATTTTTATTTTCCCTATAAAACATAAATAATGCTCGATCAACTCCCCCTCTTTAGAAAATAGGAGCAGGGGGCGATTTGATTACGATATTTGAAATTCCTATGAGACTGATTTCACTTCTGCCAAATCTCCTCACTCCCTCTTTGCTAAAGAGAGAGGCTAGAAAGTGCGGTCAAAATTCACCGCACTTTTCATCATTAATCTAAATGCTCTTCAGATACGACTTCTTCACCTTCTAATTTTTTCAGCATTTTCGGGGTAACTAGAATCACTTTACCAGTTGAACTGATACGGAAACGTTTTTTATCTTCTTCCATATTCACACCAATTTCCATGCCATTGGGAATTATACATTCACGGTCGAGAATACAGTTTTTCAATATACAATTCTTACCGATTTTAACTTGTGGCAATACCACACAATGATCCACTTTTGAGAAAGCATCAATTTTAACGCGATCGAATAGCACGGAATTACTGATAGACGCATCAGTAATAACACAACCACCGCCAATTAAAGAATTATCGACTGGATGAACCTTTGAATTTTTGTAGAAGAATTTTGACGGGTAAGCTTGAATTGGATTACCGCGAATTGGCCAACTTTGATCATAAATATCAAGCTGTGGATTTTCAGATACTAAATCGATATTAGATTGCCAGAAGCTATCTAATGTCCCCACATCACGCCAATAAATTTCACCTTCAGTATTACGTCCCATGCAAGAACGGCTGAAAGGATGCGCATAAAGGGTTTCTTCTGCTAAACATTTTGGTAATACATCTTTACCAAAATCGTGGCTAGTTTGTGGTGTATTGACCTCTCTATCCAACATTTTGTAAAGATAATCCGCATCAAACACATAAATCCCCATTGATGCGAGTGAAATATCAGGTTTACCTACCATTGCCGGTGGATCTTTTGGTTTTTCAACAAAGGCTTTGACTTTTAAATTTTCGTTTACCGCCATGACACCAAATTCATGTGCTTCAGAGCGTGGTACTTCAATACAACCCACCGTACATTTTGCACCGCTGTTCACATGGTCCATCAACATGACGCTATAGTCTTGTTTGTAAATATGGTCACCCGCCAAGATCAAAACATATTTAGGGCGATAGTGATCACGAATAATCGCCATATTTTGATAAACAGCATCCGCCGTACCGCGATACCAAGTTGAATCATCAATTTGTTGACGAGCAGGAAGCATATCAACAAACTCCCCTTTTTCTTGTGGTAAGAAAGACCAACCAGTTTGCAAATGACGAAGTAAAGAGTGTGCCGCGTATTGAGTCACTACCCCAATTCGGTTCAAACCAGAGTTAATACAATTAGAAAGTGCAAAATCAATAATACGACGGTTACCACCAAAATAAAGGGCGGGTTTTGCACGCTTATCCGTAAGTTCATGCAAGCGTGAACCACGTCCCCCCGCAAGAATAAGCACCAAAGTATTTTTAACTAAATCATATTTATTAAGGTCGCCAGCTTTCATAAGGATCTCCATAGTCTTATAGTTATTCGTCACTCAGCATACAAAAGCCCATTGAGCTAAGCTCTGCTTGTTGTGCATCGAGGGTTAAATTATGTGTGCCGATTTGAGGTTTCCATTTTCCATCAGGTAAGTGAAAGACCTGTCCTTCGGCTTTGGCATTAATCAATAAAAGACAATGCTTATCTAAAACTACTTGTAATGCTTTGGTTTGTTGATTTTGCCAATCGTCAACTGTCATCTGGTTACCGTGAATGTTAAGCCATTGCACATTGTCACCTGACCACCATTGATTCCGGTTTAAACTACCAATTTGCTTACGTGCTGCAATCGTTTGCTTGGTAAGTTCAAATAATTCCTTGTTAAAATTTGCCCATTTAAGCCAAGTAATCTCGTTATCTTGGCAATAGGCATTATTGTTACCATATTGAGTGTTGCCGAACTCATCGCCCGCCAAAAGCATAGGTGTACCATTTGCAAGCAATAAACTCATTAATAATCCGCTTTGTGCAAAAGTGCGGTTATTTTCCACCGCACTTTTTTGCGGCTCAGAAAGGGATTCAGTAGAACCTTCTACCCCATGGTTATAACTGTAATTTTCATTGCGGCCATCACGATTTTCTTCGCCATTCGCTTCGTTATGTTTTTGGTTATAACTCACTAAATCTTGCATGACGAAACCATCATGAGCGGTAATAAAATTAAGCGTTGTGTGTGGCAAGCGGTCATTTTTCTTAAATAAATCGCTAGAACCTGCAAAGCGTTCTGCAAATACGCCGATTTCGCCACTTTTCCATAGCCAGAAACGACATAAATCATCGCGGAAGTGGTCGTTCCATTCAGCAAAATAATTTGGGAAATTGCTGGCTTGATAACCGTAATGCCCAATATCCCAAGGCTCGGCAATCAATTTAATATTTTGTAAAATGGGCTCATTTTTAATATCTATAAAAAGCTGAGCTGACGAGTTAAAATCAGGTGTATCACGCCCCAAAACAGTGGCTAAATCAAAACGGAAACCATCAACGTGGCATTGCTCAACCCAATAACGCAGGCAATCAATGACCCATTTTCGCCCTACATCAGAGGATAAATTGAGCATATTGCCACAGCCTGTCCAATTGATATAACGCCCCTGATCGTTGCGCCAATAGTAAGTTTGATCATCAATACCGCGCTGGCAGAATGTTGGGTAAGTTTGCTCTGATTCTGCAGAATGGTTAAATACCACATCTAAAATAACTTCAATACCCGCTTTGTGAAACGCCTTCACCATCGATTTAAATTCAGCTAATGGATTATTTGTTGCCGCATATTTGGGTTCCACCGCAAACATGGCTAAGGGATTGTATCCCCAATAATTTTGTAAGCCTCGTGCCTGTAAGTGCGGTTCATTTATATGGAAATTTACAGGCAACAATTCCACTGCAGTTACGCCTAATTCTTTTAAATAAGCTAAATTGATAGGATGACTTAAGCCCGCATAGGTGCCCCGTAATTCAGCGGGAATCTTGTCGTTAAGTTGGCTAAAACCTTTAACGTGCAATTCATACACAATAGTTTCCGCCCAAGGCGTATTGAGTGCTGTATCATTTTCCCAATCAAAATCTTCTGAAATAATCACCGCTCTTGGCGCAATATAAGCATTATCGCGATGATCATTCATTAAAAACCAAGAACGACTTTCTTCAGTAGTTAAATCCGGTTTACCATTCACCGCTTTTGCATAAGGATCGAGCATTAATTTATTCGGATTGGCATGTTCACCGTGAATGCGGAATCCATATTCTGTCCCAACCTCAACGCCTGATACAGCTAAATGCCATACATTATTTGTGCGAACCATAGGAAAGCGCGTTTCTTTCTCGCCATCAAAAAGGCAAACTTCAACACCACTCGCCGCAGCAGAGAACAGGGAAAAATTAGTCACCTTTACACCATTCTCGGTGAATATTGAATAGCCCATTGGCGCTGATTTGCCGTTGTTATAAATCGTAAACATATCTTACAAATTGTATTTCAAATAAACTGTCGCCAATGGTGGAATAGAAATCGAAATAGAATTTTCTCGTCCATAGCTTTCAATTTCTTCACTTGTTACATAACCAAAATTGCCCACATTAGAGCCTTGATAATACATAGAATCAGTATTCAAAATTTCTTTATAAGTGCCTACAACATTTACCCCAATACGGTAATTATGGCGTGGCTCAGGCGTGAAGTTACTGATGACAACAACGCGCTCACCATTTGAGCTACGACGCTCAAAAGCAAATACAGAATTTGCCGCATCATCAACGACAAGCCAATCAAAGCCTTCAGGTGAATAATCCAGTTCAAAGAGCGGTGAGTTTTCTCGGTAAATATGATTCAAATCTTTTACTAATTTCAATACGCCTTTATGCCAGCCACCACCTATATTTTCATCAAGCAAGAACCAGTCCAAACTTTCTTCGTAATTCCACTCACGACCTTGAGCAAATTCATTGCCCATAAAGAGCAATTTTTTACCCGGGTGCCCCCACATATAGCCGTAATAAGCACGTAAGTTCGCAAATTTTTGCCATGCGTCTCCCGGCATTTTATCGAGGAGAGAATATTTGCCATGTACCACTTCATCATGTGAAAGCGGTAGCACAAAATTTTCACCGTATTGATACATCATCCCAAAGGTCATTTTATTGTGATGATATTGGCGGTAAATTGGGTCAAGCTGCATATAGGCAAGCGTATCGTTCATCCAGCCCATATTCCATTTAAAGTTAAAGCCCAATCCACCATTTTCACTCGGGTGAGTCACACCAGCAAAAGAGGTTGATTCCTCCGCAATAGAAATCGCGCCCGCCATTTCGCTGTGGATTTTCCAGTTGGTATGTTTTAAAAATTCAATGGCTTCTAAATTTTCACGTCCGCCATATTGATTTGGAATCCATTCACCTTCCGCACGGCTATAATCACGGTAAATCATGGAAGTCACAGCATCCACGCGAATACCATCTACACCAAAACGTTCAAGCCAATACAGTGCATTACTGGATAAGAAATTTTTGACCTCATTACGCCCATAGTTATAAATCAAGGTATTCCAATCTTGATGATAGCCTTCGCGAGGATCTTCATGCTCATACAAAGCTGTACCATCAAACGTGACTAAACCATGCGTATCACTTGGGAAATGACCTGGCACCCAATCTAAAATCACATTAATTCCTGCTTCATGTGCACGTTTTACTAAACGACGAAATGCCTCAGGTGAGCCAAAACGACTGGTTGGCGAATAAAGCCCAAGTGGTTGATAGCCCCAAGAACCATCAAACGGAAATTCAGAAAGAGGTAAAAATTCTATATGGGTGAAGCCCATCTCTTTTACATAAGGAATTAATTCATCAGCAATTTGATCGTAATCTAGCCAAAAATTATTTTCTAAATTTCGACGCCAAGATCCTAAATGCACTTCATAAATGGAAATCGGTTGATTTGCTTGATTTGCTTGACGACGTTGTTCCGTCATTTCCACTACATTTGGTAATGCACTCACTTGCGATGCTGTATCAGGGCGAAGTTGCGAACTAAAGGCAAATGGATCGGCTTTCAAACGAAGATTGCTATGGCAATCAATTAATTCAAACTTATAGAGCTGTCCTAAGCTGGCTTTTGGTAAAAAGAGCTCCCAAACACCACTTTTTAGATGAAAATGCATAGGATGACGGCGACCATCCCAATAATTGAAATCACCCACAATAGAAACTCGTCTTGCATTAGGTGCCCATAAGCGGAAATTCACCCCGCTCACACCATCACATTCCATAAAATGCGCCCCAAGCACTTCATAGGGGCGAAGCATAGAACCTTCAGAAAGTAGCCATTGTTCTAAATCATCAATCATAGGATGAAAACGATAAGGATCTTCGACTATTTGCGATTCATTGCCCCAAAAAACCTGTAATTGATAAGCAAAAAAATGACGACAATTTGGAATAACACCAACAAAAAAGCCACGCTCATCGACACAATCAAGTTCCGTTATTTCTTTACCACTTTCACGTTCAATCACCACCACTCGATTGGCATCTGGCAACAACGTACGGATTTCAATTCCTCGCTCAGTTTCGTGCATGCCAAGCGTAGCAAAAGGATCGCCATTGCTTGCATCAAAAAAACCATCAATAATTGCCTGTGTTACTGCGGTTGTCATATTTACTCCTTATACATTTCGCCCTTGGTTAATTTGCACAAAGAACGTTTTCAAAGCTTTATTACTAAAAATAAACGCTAACGGTTGAGAAAGTTTCTTACACCAGTTTGGGTATTCATTTGAGGTGCCTGGTAAATTAAAACTGATTTCTTGGCTAAGTAAATTTTCTAATTGCACACCAATCAATCGGCTATTACTTTCCGCCAAATAATGATGAATCATTCGGTTTAAATGATCGTGCATCGCCATAGAAAGCGCATCGCCTTCATAATGCGGCGGTAAATAATTATCACGATGTAAACTATTTAATAATGCTTGTTTATCCATGACGCGTTGATCATATTTTTGCTTGAGCACTTCCCCATTCAGAATACCAAGTTGATTAAATAATTCTAAATCACGGCAATGCCAAAAACTTTGTAATGAGGGAACATCATGCGTGCCAACAGTGGCATAAGCATTTCTAGGATAATCAGATATACGAGGAAATTCGCCATTTCGTTGGGCGAAATACAATACAAAATAAGAGAAAATTTGAAACTCGTTTAATTTCCACCGCACTTCATCAGGCACCGTGCCGAGATCTTCACCGATAATCAAACATTCATTGCGTACACTTTCAATGGCAAGAATCGCCATTAATTCATCAAAAGGATAATGCACATAAGCACCGTCAGCCGCGTTTTTTCCTTCTGGAATCCACCACAAACGGAATAAGCCCATAACATGATCGATGCGTAGCACACCGAAATATTGCATATTGGCACGTAGCATATCGATAAATGGTGCAAAGCCACGTGCTTTTAGCACGGTTGGATTATAAGGTGGCAAATTCCAATTTTGTCCGACAGGGCCTAACGGATCAGGTGGCGCACCAATAGAGGCATTTACACAATATAAATCAGGATCGCTCCATACATCAGCACTGCCACGAGAACTATTTACGGCTAAATCACCATAAATCCCCAATTTCATACCAGACTGTTTACAAAGATTTTGTAATGTGGAAAGTTGTTCTTCCGTGAGCCATTGCAACCAAGCAAAAAATTGGATTTGCTCATGGTGTGTTTTTAATAGAGATTTTCTTTTTGCCGCACTTAAATGTTGCCATTCCTTACGCCAGCCAAGCCAACCGATGGTATTTTCTTCTGCTTGATGGTCTGCGTGTTCTTGTAAATCTAATACATTAAATAAGCCCTGTAACCACAAAGGTTCACCTTTGTTTTTTAAATAATCGGCAAAGATTTTTCGACGCGTCGCAATTTCAGCGCATTGACTACGTTGAAAGAAATCAAACAGGGACTCAAGTGCGGTTAATTTTAAAGCCAATATTGAAGAATAATCGACGCAATCACTTTCACGCAAAGCGCCTATTTTTGCTTGAATATCCTTACGCTTAAACCAATTTTGCACTGAGCGGCAACGATTAAATTCTGGTAAATCAGGAATCGCTAAATATAAAAAATTCAACCAACGACGAGAAGATGAACTATAAGGGCTAGCCCATTTTGGCTCGGCAGGATACGGCAAATGTAATGGATTTATTCCCACATAATCTGCGCCTTGTTTTGCACTTTGTTCAATCAAAGTGGCTAAATCACCAAAATCGCCAATGCCCCAATTTTGTTCTGAGCGTAAACTATAAAGTTGCACATTCACGCCCCACACTTTTTTATTTTTTAATACGGGGGGGTGAAAAACTGTTTTAGGAGAAATAAGTAAACGAACGCGGTACTCTTCAGTATCGGAAAAAATAGATAATTTATAATAGCCAAAAGGAAGTGGAGGCAAGGAAAGTGCGGATAAATTTGAAAGTGTTTTTTCTAACAGAATGACATTAGATTCATCAATCAGCTGATAACGATATTCCGCAGATAGTGGCAAATCTAGACGATTTAGTCGATAATCAATCGGTTCATTTTCAAACGCAGCCAGTACATCGTCAAACTGTCCTTTTGTTTTTGGCGGAGGTTGCAAAAGCTCAACAAAAGTTGAAACCGTCTTTTCATCTGCGAAAATAAGATGTCCATCAATATCATAATGAGAAAGCGCGATACCGCATTTTTCTGCTTTTTGCTTGAGAGAATCCGAGATTTGCATAGACACCACATGACAACCGTATAACTCTTGTTATGGATTATAACCAAGCTGAAAGTGATGACAACCGGCTTTATTTAAAAGTGTGATCTTCGTCAAAATAAAATGAAGCCTCTAATCAGTTAGGGAGAATCCAATTTTTAGAGGCTAAATATAAAACTATATTTTTCGTGAATAAAATCTTATTAAAATTTTAACGCTTTTACTTTTTCTAATAACACTTTACCCATAGGGCTAGGATCACCTTTAAAAAGGGTTTTCAAACCATTACTTTTTATAATATGGCGGCGAAGTTCAAGACGCTCTTTATGGTTTTCAGCAAGTCTTACTGAACAATCAATATATTCTTCTACACTTTGAGCGATAAGCCATTCTGATAAGCCTAAACGTTTGAATAACCCTTCATCAATATGTTCATGTACTTCATCCCCAGTCTTACAAACACCAACTAGACCAAGTGTTACCATATCAATAATTCCATTTGTATTACCAAATGGAAATGGATTCAGCATCATATCACATTGGTGTAAAATACTGAGATACTGATGATAAGGCGCATGAGCATGAGCCGTTGCACTATCGCCTAAATACTGCTCAATAAACCATTTTACATAAGGATGTGCAACACCAAAAGATTGACCCAGAGCAAAATGAAAATGTACTTTCACCTTAGCTGTATCTCGAATTATTCTCAAAGTTTCAAGAAATTTTGGATTCAATTTCATTGTTGTTGCGGCTATACCGATATTCACAACATCAGGCGCTTTTCTTAATAAATAATTTACTTTTTCAGGTGCTAGCGCTGATGGGACATAAGGCAATGCATCCTTTGGTAAACGAAGTAATTTCTCACTAAAACAATCTTCCGAACCCACATAGTCATCTTCTACAATTACATATTCAATGAAATCAGAATGAGTTGTTGCGGGATGTCCTAATGCTATCGCTTGAATTGGGGCTAAACGTGTATTACTTGCAAAAATTGTTGTTAAATCCATACCGATACTTGGCATATAAAAAACAGCTGCGCCATATTCTTCACATTTTCCACGAATAAATTCAAGACATTGGAACATTGTATCGCCTTCAAGTTGAAAAAACTCATCAAATACCTCGCGTCCAAGCTGATCCACTGCTTCTCCACCAATACCAACCAAATGGAATTTCTTACGTGCAGCAATCATTGATGTAGAATGAGTTCGATAAATAGAATGTGCGGAATGAAAATGCTCCAAAAGCACCACCATAACAGGTTTACGACGACGTTTACCTAATGAAGTTATTTCACGATCTTTCCACCCCTGAGCTAATAAATGTTTACGTATAACTTGATTTAGCGCACGTTTTACATCATGTTTATTTTTAGCAAAATCGTAACTGCAATGCATATACACATCATGAGAAATACTAGATGGCAATTTATCTAAATTTTCAAATTCAGCCAACTTTTTAGGAAACCATTGTAAAAGAATCGCTCTTTTATTAAACGAGGTACCAGTGCCAATAAAACGTGGTGATTGCAAAGCAAAGCAAAGAGATGCACAAAGCTCTTTATTTATTTCCCAAAGCGCATCCAAATTAATATTAATATTTGATTCAGATAAATATAAAATACAGAATTTCGCAAATGAAGAAAACTCGGTATTTAAGTGTACATCACCATCAGGATTTGGGTTAATATTGTAGGTTCTTAGAATATGATCTGCATTCACATAAGGTGAACTTGCAAAAATAAACGTTAACCAACGCTGAAGACCAATAAAACTCAGTGCTCCACTTTCTGAAATAATCAAATTAGGATCAGTAAATAACTCTGTTATAGCATTAGCTACGCGAGTACAAAAATATTGAGTACGCTTTTCTAATAAATCTGAAATTTGCTCAGGAAAATCAAATTCTATACCATCAATCCCACCAAAATTGTCATCAATTTTTCGTAAAATACTCAAAAGTTCTTGGCAAGCACCTTCATAATTTTTATTCGAAATTTCTTTTTCTAATCGGTTAACACTAGGTTGTAGCATTGTCATAATTCCTTCTATAATCAATTAAATATACGACACTTTAAAGCAGATAAAACTCTATAGGATTTCATAAGCTGTTATTACCAGTATGAAATTATAAATAATTACACAAATAACGCTAGTTTTTTATAAAAACTTAAATCACAAACTCAAACCAATCAATCACATCGCGTTCATGCACACCATTTTTGATTAAAACATCAGCCTTTTTCAAGGAATCCGCATGGCCAGAAATGAGTGGATGCCATTCTGGGAGTGTTTTTCCTTCATAAAGTAAACGATAGGCACAAGTATCAGGCAACCAATGAAAATCAGGTAAATTCTTTTTAGTGAGTTTGGTACAGTCGGTTTCAATTTTAAAACGCTCTGAATAATTACCGCACTTTCCAGTTTCCACATCTAAAAGGTTACAAGCAATTCGGGTGTAATAAAGTTTTTGGCGTTTACCTCGCCCTTGAATATATTTGCGATAACAGCATTTGCTGCAGCCATCACATAGGGCTTCCCATTCGGATTCGGTCATTTCAAGCAGGGATTTTGTTTGCCAAAAATTAGGTTCAAGTTGCATACTGGATTGCATAGTTGATACAAATAAAAAGTGCGGTCAAAATCGCATTTATTTTGACCGCACTTGGTTGATTAAAATTAGAAGCCTTCTTTTAAGTTTACTGTTAAGTTAAATACCAAATGTTCAGGGCGGCTATCTTTACTATCCGCACAGAAATAACCTTCACGTTCAAATTGATAACCTTTCTCTGCTTCTGCCGCAGCCAAGCTTTGTTCTACAAAACCATGTCTTACCACGAGAGAATATGGATTTAACACGCTTTCAATATCATCTTCAGCACCTGGATTTGGCACAGTAAATAAGCGATCATATAAACGGAATTCAGCTGGGTGATTATGTGCAGCAGATATCCAGTGAATGACACCTTTTACTTTACGACCATCTGCTGGGTTTTTACCTAAAGTTTCAGGATCATAAGTACAGAAGATCGTAGTAATTTCACCATTTGCATCTTTCTCTACACGTTCCGCTTTAATCACATAAGCATTACGTAAACGCACTTCTTTACCCAATACTAAGCGTTTATATTGTTTGTTTGCTTCTTCATGGAAGTCTGCACGATCAATATAAAGCTCTTTCGTAAACGGTAATTGACGCTCACCTAATTCAGGACGATTCGGGTGATTTGGTGCCGTTAAGGTTTCTTCGCCTTCAAAGTTTTCAATCACTACGCGAACAGGATCAATCACCGCCATTGCGCGTGGTACATTTTCATTTAAATCTTCACGAATACAAGCTTCAAGTGCAGAATATTCCACCACGTTATCTTGTTTAGTCACACCGATACGACGACAAAATTCACGTAACGAAGCTGGGGTATAACCGCGACGGCGTAAACCTGAAATCGTTGGCATACGCGGATCGTTCCAACCATCCACAATGCCTTCATTCACTAATTTCAATAATTTACGTTTAGACGTTAACGTACCTTCTAAATTTAAACGTGAGAATTCATATTGATGCGGTAATGGACGTTCAATACTAATATTGTCCAACACCCAGTCATATAAACGACGGTTATCTTGGAATTCTAATGTACAGATTGAATGAGTAATACGTTCGATTGCATCAGAAATACAGTGGGTGAAATCGTACATTGGATAAATGCACCATTTATCACTGGTTTGGTGATGGCTCGCAAATTTAATACGATAAATCACTGGATCACGCATGACCATAAATGGCGATGCCATATCAATTTTTGCACGTAAACTTGCTTTCCCCTCTGCAAACTCACCGTTCTTCATTTTTTCAAATAAAGCTAAGTTTTCTTCAATAGTGCGGTCACGATATGGGCTGTTTTTACCTGGCTCGGTTAAGGTACCGCGATATTCACGCATTTCTTCTGGAGAAAGCTCATCCACATACGCCAAGCCTTTTTTGATTAATTCAATCGCATAACCATAAAGCGCATCGAAGTAATCAGATGCATAACGCGGTTCGCCTTCCCATTTAAAACCTAACCATTCCACGTCAGCTTTGATGGAATCCACATATTCCACGTCTTCTTTTACGGGGTTAGTATCGTCAAAACGTAGGTTACATAAACCATTATATTCTTTTGCTAAGCCAAAGTTTAAACAAATCGATTTCGCATGACCGATATGTAAATAGCCGTTCGGCTCAGGCGGGAAACGAGTATGAACGCTTTTATGTTTACCCGAAGCTAAATCTTCATCAATAATTTGGGTAATAAAATTGTGAGTGCGAGTATTTTCTGCACTTTCTAGAATTTCTGTATTGCTCATAACTTTCTCATAAATAGAAAAAATAATTTGCTATTCTATACGAAAAGCAAGGCTTTGTGAATTTGATCGCTAAACTAACCGCACTTTGATTAAATTAATACTGAATCTTTTAGGATTTTTAGGTCTAACTTGAAGATTTTTCGTGCAAACTGAAAAGTTTACCTTTAGAATAAACCTTTGCTGAATAAACGTTCATTTTTTATTTAGAATAACAAAGTCTTTATGAAAAAACGCTTTTTTATTTTACTCGGATTACTCGTCGCTGCTGGTGCAGCTTATTATTTTTTCTCAAGCAATAACAAACAGGAAACCACCTATCTGATGGAATCCGTTACCCGTGGCAATGTGGAAAAAACCGTTGTCGCTTCTGGTTCAGTTGAAAGTGTGAATGAAGTTGATGTCGGCGCCCAGGCTTCGGGTAAAATCACCAAACTCTATGTCAAACTAGGGCAAGAAATCAAAAAAGGCGAAATGATCGCAGATATTGATTCCACAACTCAAATTAATGCCTTAAATACCAAAAAGGCCGCATTAGTCAGCTATCAAGCTCAATTAAAAGCGAAGAAAACCGCTTATGATGTAGCCCTTTCAAGCTATAACCGCTTATCAAAACTTTATATGCAAAAAGCGACGTCTTTAGATAGTGTGAATACGGCTAAAAGCACACTTGATAATGCGAAAGCTGAAATGGAAGCCATTGAAGCCAATATCAAACAAGCTGAAATTGAAGTGAATACCGCTGAAACCAATGTGAGCTATACCAAAATCACCGCTCCAATGGATGGTACTGTTATCTCTGTGCCTGTTTCAGAAGGCCAAACTGTTAATGCCAACCAAACGACTCCAACAATTGTGACCATTGCTGATTTAAGCAAAATGAAAATTAAGCCTGAAATTTCAGAAGGTGACATTACCAAAGTGAAAGCAGGTCAAGAAGTTAGCTTTACTATTTTATCGGATAGCCAAACCATGTATCACTCTGTCATTGATTCGGTTGATCCAGCCAATACCACGACAAGTGATAGTTCTTCAACATCATCTTCGACAAGTTCAAGTAGCAGCTCAACGACCAGTGCGATCTACTATTACGCCAATGTTTTGATTGATAACCCTGATCGTACTTTACGTATCGGAATGACGACAGAAAACAACATCAAAATTGCCAACGCTAAAGATGTGTTATTGGTTTCCAATATGGCTATTCAAAAACGTGATGGCAAAAACTTTGTCAATGTATTGAATGACAAAAATCAACCTGAACAGCGTGAAGTTGAAATTGGTGTACAAAATGATTTCCACACAGAAACCAAATCCGGCTTAAACGAAGGTGAAAAAGTTATCGTGTCACAAGTGGACAATGGTGAAAAAGTAGGCTCTATGCCTCGTGGTCCAAGAATGTTCTAAAAGTGCGGTTGAAAATTAATGAATATTATTGAAATTAAGGATCTCAACCGTTACTTCGGTGAAGGCGAAAATCGTGTTCATATTTTGAAGAATGTCTCTTTAAATATTGAAAAAGGCGATTTCGTCGCGATAATTGGGCAATCTGGTTCGGGTAAATCGACCTTGATGAACATCATCGGGTGCTTGGATACGGCAACCAGTGGTTCTTACAAAATCAATGGTAAAGAAACTATTGAATTAAGCAAAGATCAGCTTTCAGATTTACGTAGCCAAAAATTCGGCTTTATTTTCCAACGCTATAACTTATTGTCGAGCTTGATCGCAGCAGAAAATGTCGCCTTGCCTGCAATTTATGCGGGGATGTCGCAAGAAAAACGTCTTTCTCGTGCAAAACAACTTTTAGAAAAATTAGGCTTAGGTGATAAATGACAAAATAAACCAAGCCAGCTTTCTGGTGGTCAGCAACAATGTGTGAGTATTGCACGTGCGTTGATGAATGGCGGTGAAATTATTTTAGCCGATGAACCCACTGGTGCATTGGATTCTCAAAGCGGTCAAAATGTGATGGAAATTCTGCGTCAATTACACGCAGAAGGTCACACTATTATTATGGTAACCCACGACCGAGAAATTGCCGCCTGTGCGAATCGCGTAATTGAAATTAAAGACGGCGAAATCATTGGCGATACGCAAAAAAAGCAGTAAAAAGTGCGGTCGAAAATCCAACCAAATCTAAACCGCACTTTGGGTTCAGCAAAGATCAATTTGTTGAAGCCTTTCGTATGTCTGTAAGTGCGATTATTGCCCACAAAATGCGTTCTCTTTTAACCATGCTCGGGATTATTATCGGGATTACTTCTGTGGTTTCCGTCGTGGCATTGGGAAACGGTTCTCAACAAAAAATCTTGGCTAACATTAAAGGCATTGGTACAAGTACCATGACCATCTTTAATGGTACGGGCTTTGGTGATCGTCGTGCTGAACAGATGCAGAACCTTACAATTAATGATACCACTGCCTTAAACCAACAAAGTTATGTACAAAGCGTCACGCCAAATAGCTCATCAAGTGGCACATTAATTTATGGTAACCAGACTTTCTCCTCGACCAGTTTAAAAGGTGTGGGCGAACAATATTTTGATGTCGATGGCTTAAAACTAAAATCCGGTAATTTATTTTCTGCTCAAGATGTTGCTGATAACAATCAAGTAGCCTTAATCGATGAAAGTGCGAAAAAGTCGATTTTCCCGGATGAAAACCCTATCGGCAAAATCGTGATGTTTAATAAACGTCCATTACGTATTATTGGCGTGGTATCTGATAAACAAATGGGCGGGGCAAGCAGTTCACTTAATATCTATGCCCCTTACACCACTGTGATGAATCGTATTTCGGGTAGCAAAAAAATTGGCTCAATTACCGTAAAAATAGATGACTCCGTCAATACGACTGTTGCTGAAAAAGGAATTACTGAATTACTGACCATGCGTCATGGTAAAAAAGATTTCTTCATCATGAATAGCGATACTATTAAACAAACTATTGAAAGTACAACGGGCACGATGAAATTACTCATTTCCTCTATCGCCTTTATTTCATTGATCGTTGGGGGGATTGGAGTGATGAATATTATGTTGGTTTCCGTAACAGAACGAACTAAAGAGATTGGTGTGCGCATGGCTATTGGCGCGAGACAATTTAATATTCTGCAACAATTTTTAATTGAAGCCGTGCTGATTTGTTTAATTGGCGGTGTGACGGGTATTCTGCTTTCGGGTTTAATCGGTCTGCTATTTAACGTATTTATGACTGACTTTACGATGGCATTCTCAACTGGCTCAATTATTGCAGCGGTAGTCTTCTCTACCCTGATTGGTGTGATCTTCGGTTATATACCGGCAAAACGCGCAGCACAATTAGATCCAATTACAGCCCTTGCTCGAGAATAAAGAAATTTTGTAAAACACAAAAGTGCGGTTAAAATCATCCGCACTTTCCACTCATTTTCGTAAGAAGGAAAACTCAATGTTTAAAATGAAAAATATCACGCTTGCTTTGTTGATGTCTGGTACATTAGTGGGATGTGCCAATATTGGCGATTCTTATCAAGCTAGCCTTGAAGATTACAAGCAATATGAAGAAATTACCAAGCAATATAATGTAAAAGAAAATTGGTGGTCATTATATAACGATGCGCAATTAAATCGCGTAGTAGAACAAGCGTTAATAAACAACAAAGATTTAGCTAAAGCAGCCGTGGCTGTAAACCGTGCACTTTATAGTGCAAATTTAGTGGGGGCAAATTTAGTGCCTGCATTTAATGGTTCAACTTCATCAGCGGCACAACGTCGAGTTGACGCAAGTGCAAACTCTGCTATTTCACACAAAGGTTCTTTAAATGTGAGCTATACATTGGATCTTTGGCAACGTTTAGCCAATGTCGCTGATGCTGCAGAATGGTCGCACAAAGCAACCGCTGAAGACATGGAATCTGCTCGTTTATCATTAATCAATTCTGTGGTCACGACTTATTATCAAATTGCTTATTTAAATGATGCAATTAGCACAACCAACGAAACGATCAAATATTACACTGACATTGATAATATTATGCAAACGCGTTTAGCACAGGGTGTGGCTGATGCGGTCAGTGTTGATCAAGCACAACAAGCAGTATTAACAGCACGTAATAACAAATTAAATTTTGAAACCCAACGCAAAACGGCAGAACAAACGCTACGTAATCTTCTTAACCTAAAACCAAGTGATGCGTTAAATATCACATTCCCTCATATTATGAATGTGAAAACAGCTAGGGTGAACTTAAATGTACCAGTCTCTGTGATTGCAAATCGTCCTGATGTAAAAGCAGCACAATTCCGTTTAAGTAGTGCATTCAAAAATGCGAAAGCAACTCAAAAAAGTTGGTTCCCTGAGGTTAATTTAGGTGGAAGCCTATCTTCAACAGCAAGTACTGTTGGCACTGCGTTACACAATCCTGTGGCTGCAGGCACTGTAGGAATTAGCCTACCGTTCTTAAATTGGAATACCGTAAAATGGAACGTTAAAATTTCTGAAGCTGACTATGAAACCGCACGTTTAAATTACGAACAACGTATTACCACCGCTCTCAATAATGTAGATACCAACTATTTCGCATTTACCCAAGCGCAAAACACATTAAGTAATTTACAACAAACCCACAGTTACAATCAGCGTATCACGCAATATTATCGAAACCGCTATAATGCGGGCGTATCCGAATTGCGTGAATGGTTAGTTGCAGCCAATACGGAAAAATCGTCACAACTTGCAATTTTGAATACAAAATATCAAGTGTTGCAAAGTGAAAATGCGGTATATAGCTCAATGGCGGGATATTACTCTCGTTAATAAAACCAAACATAGGGCGTTTTTAAGCGCCCTTTTTAATATTACATTCCTCACTTAGGGTATAAACCTTACCAATAAATATTCCTAAAAATGAAAAAACAACTGACTTTTTATTTTATTCGTCACGGCCGCACTGTTTGGAACGAACAAGGATTAATGCAAGGCAGTGGGGATTCTCCATTAACAGAAGAAGGCATTAAAAGTGCGGCAAAAACTGGGCAAGCTTTACAAAATGTCGATTTTATTGCGGCCTATTCGAGCTGTTTACAACGTACTATTGACACGGCCCATTATATTATTGGCGATCGTGGCATTCCCTTATTCCAACATTGTGGATTAAATGAACATTATTTTGGTAGTTGGGAAGGAACAAATGTCGAACTGATTCGATCTTTGCCCGAATTCCAACAAATGATTAATGATCCTGCTAACTATAAAGCTGAATCGAATGGTGGAGAAACTTATGAACAACTAGCCAAACGAGCTATCGCAGCTTTACAAGATATTATTAAGATTCATCAAGAAGGGAATATTTTAGTGGTATCGCATGGCCATACCTTGCGTCTATTGATTGCTTTACTCAATGGCGCAACTTGGCAAAATCACCGAGATAAAGACAAATCAGTATCTTTATTAAATACTGCTATTAGCATCATGCATTATGACAGTAAAGAAGGCTTTAGCCTTGAAAAACTAAATGACACAACGCATTTACAATAGGTAAAAAAAAGCCCCTAAATCATTAGGGGCATCAAAAAGGAATTTATGAATAAAATCTCTAAAGTTTAGCTTTATCAAAGGAAGCTCGATAAAACAGGGTCATTATATTGACTAATCTAAAGAATAGCAAGAAAAATCTTTACATTTCTTTACAAATCTTTACATTTCAACATTTCGATAATTACTTGGACAGTCTTTTCCATGCCTTGTAAAGAAACCAACTCGTGTTTACTATGGAAATTATAGCCACCTGTAAAAATATTTGGGCATGCTAAACCTTTAGAGGCTAAAAATGCCCCATCTGTACCGCCTCGAATCGGCTTATGACTTGGTTTAACCCCTACTGCTTTCATTGCGCGATCAGCAAGTTCAATTGATTGAGGAACATTTTTTACCACATCATACATATTTTGGTAGTTATCTTGAATTTCTAACTCAATAGGCTTTTTTAAACCTTTCTTGGTATTAAATTTTTCTACCTGATTTTTAATAAAAGATTTTCTTTGTGCGAAATTATGCTCATCAAAATCACGAATCAAATAAGTGAGCTCTACTTGCTCAATATCGCCAGAAAAATCTTCTAAATGATAAAAGCCCGCTTTCCCATCCGTTTTTTCTGGGACTTCATCAACAGGAAAAACTTGCTGAAATTCACAAGCTAAAGTCAGTGCATTCACCATTTTTCCCTTTGCATAACCAGGATGAATACTCCGCCCGAAAAACCGCACTTTTGCCGTTGCAGCATTAAAGTTTTCGTATTCTAACTCCCCTACTTCTCCCCCATCAATGGTATATGCCCAATCACAGGAAAATTTTTCCATTGGGAAATAATGGATACCTAAACCAATTTCTTCATCAGGCGTAAAAGCAACACAAATATTGCAATGAGGAATATTCTCTTTCTGAAGAATGGAAAGTGCGGTCATAATTTCTGCAATTCCCGCTTTATTATCCGCCCCAAGCAAAGTGGTTCCATCTGCAACAATCAGAGTCTGCCCGACCAATTTTTGCATAAAAGAATAATAAACAGGACTAATAAACTCCTCGCCAATACCTAATGCAATATCTCCGCCACGATATTGCTCTATCACTTCAGGGCGTACATTTTTGCCACTACATTGCGGAGACGTATCAAGATGCGCAATTAAACCAATGGTTTTCGTTAAGTTAGGATCATTAGCGGGTAAGAATGCTGTTACCACCGTGTATTTACTTACTTCAACATTTTCTAAACCAAGTTGGATGAGTTCTTTTTGCAACTGCATGGCCAACTTCATTTGCCCGACTGAGCTGGGAGAATGCTTAGCGTTAGGTTTTGATTGGGTGTCAAAAGACACATAATGTAAAAATCGTTCTAAAAGTTCTGTTTTATCTATTTGAGAAATCATATTCTCGCTCCTTTTAAAAATATCTTTTTTAGTTTAACGAGAGAAATAGAAAACATCTTGATATATAACAATATTTATAAAATTAACGAAGTAAAATTCATCGAAAGTGCGGTTAAATTTCTCGTTATTTTTATGAACGGCAGTTTTTTACTTTCTAAGGCATTAAGTCCTTTTAATTATTAACAATTCACTATATCATAGGCGTCTATTTTTATATGTCGCCCCTGCAGTCTTGCAGGTTTTATTTCTACTCAGTACCAAATCATTGGTGAAATTAGGGAGAAAACCAAAGCTAGTGGAAAATCAGCTTCAAAATAAGCCTATTATTGTGCTTCGTTCAATCAAAAAATCCTATGGTTCTAACACCATTATTAACGATTTCAATCTTACAATTAATAACGGTGAATTTGTCACTATTCTCGGCCCTTCAGGCTGTGGTAAGACCACAGTTTTGCGCTTACTTGCAGGCTTAGAAGAATTGGATTCAGGTAGCATTATTTTAGATGGTGAAGATATCACCAATGTGCCAGCGGAAAAACGTCATATTAATACGGTATTCCAAAGCTATGCGCTATTTCCACATATGACAATTTTTGAGAACGTAGCTTTTGGTTTGCGTATGCAAAAAGTACCAAACGACGAAATTAAACCGCGTGTTTTAGAAGCCTTGCGTATGGTACAGCTAGAAGAAATGGCAGATCGTAAGCCAACTCAACTTTCTGGCGGACAACAACAACGTATTGCCATCGCTCGCGCCGTAGTAAATAAACCAAAAGTGTTGTTACTTGATGAGTCTTTATCTGCATTGGATTACAAATTGCGTAAACAAATGCAAAATGAACTCAAAATGTTACAACGTCAGCTTGGCATTACCTTTATTTTCGTCACCCACGATCAAGAAGAAGCAATTACAATGTCTGATCGCATCGTGTTGTTGCGTAAAGGTAAAATCGCACAAGATGGTTCTCCACGTGAAATCTATGAAGATCCAGCTAACTTATTCGTTGCTCGTTTCATTGGCGAAATTAACGTATTTGAAGCGACTGTGATTGAACGTAAGTCAGAACAAGTTGTACTGGCTAATGTGGAAGGTCGCGTTTGTGATATTTACACAGACATGCCTGTTGAGAAAGATCAAAAACTTCAAGTACTCCTTCGCCCAGAAGATATTGTGATTGAAGAATTAGATGAAAATGAACATTCTAAAGCGATTATCGGCCACATTGTTGACCGCACTTACAAAGGAATGACATTAGAATCAACAGTAGAATTTGATCATAATGGCATGCGTGTACTTGTAAGTGAATTCTTTAACGAAGACGATCCACATATGGATCATAGCGTAGGTCAACGCGTAGGTATCACATGGCATGAAGGCTGGGAGGTTGTTCTCAACGATGAAGATAATCAATAATAAATTCCAGAAAATTACTGTTGCGATTATCTTCAGTTGGCTCATCTTCTTTGTGTTGATTCCAAACTTATTGGTATTCGCCGTAAGTTTTCTGACTAGAGACGGTAGCGACTTTTACGCTTTCCCAATCACCATTGAAAACTACACAAACTTGTTTAATCCGCTTTATGCACAAGTTGTGTGGAATTCATTGTATATGTCGGGCATAGCTACCATTATTTGCTTATTAGTTGGCTATCCATTTGCTTTCATGATGAGCAAAATTAATCCTAAATATCGACCGCTCTTATTGTTCCTTGTGGTTTTACCATTCTGGACAAACTCGTTGATCCGTATTTATGGAATGAAAGTATTTCTCGGTGTGAAAGGTGTACTTAACACTATGTTGATGGACATGGGAATTTTGAGTGAACCAATTCGTATTTTGAATACAGAAATTGCGGTGATCATTGGCTTAGTTTATTTGCTATTGCCATTTATGATTTTGCCGCTCTACTCTGCGATTGAAAAATTAGACGGTCGCTTATTAGAGGCTGCAAGAGATTTAGGTGCAAATGCATTCCAACGTTTCTTCCGTGTCATTTTACCACTAACCATGCCAGGCATTATCGCGGGGTGTTTATTAGTATTATTACCAGCAATGGGTATGTTCTACGTAGCCGACTTACTTGGCGGAGCAAAAGTATTGCTTGTGGGTAACGTCATTAAGAGCGAATTCTTAATTTCCCGTAACTGGCCATTTGGTTCTGCAATCAGTATTGGTTTAACTGTTCTAATGGCATTGTTGATTTTCGTGTACTATCGTGCGAACAAACTATTGAATAAGAAAGTGGAGTTAGAATAATGAGTCGTTTACTACGTAATGCATTTATGTTTGTGGTATACGCTTATTTGTATATCCCAATTATTATTTTAGTCACTAATTCCTTTAACGAAGATCGTTATGGTTTAAGCTGGAAAGGCTTTAGCTGGAACTGGTACGAGCGTTTATTTAATAACGACACCTTAATACAAGCAGCGATTCATTCGGTAACTATTGCATTTTTTGCGGCTACACTAGCGACTATTGTAGGTGGATTAACTGCAATCGCACTTTACCGCTATCGATTCCGCGGTAAACAAGCGGTAAGCGGCATGTTATTTATCGTTATGATGTCACCAGATATTGTAATGGCAGTATCTTTACTTGCGTTATTTATGGTTGTCGGTATTTCATTAGGTTTCTGGTCTTTATTACTGGCTCATGTGACTTTCTGTTTACCGTATGTGACCGTAACTATCTTCTCTCGCTTAAATGGCTTTGATTCCAGAATGTTAGAAGCAGCGAAAGACTTAGGTGCAAGCGAAGTTACTATTTTACGTAAAATTATCCTTCCTTTAGCATTACCAGCTGTTGTATCTGGTTGGTTGCTAAGTTTCACTATTTCATTAGATGATGTTGTGGTTTCATCATTCGTCAGCGGTGTAAGTTATGAAATCTTACCATTGAGAATATTCTCTCTAGTGAAAACTGGTGTAACACCTGAAGTTAATGCTTTAGCAACGATTATGATCGTGCTTTCACTGGCTCTTGTCGTTTTAAGCCAACTAATTACACGAAAAAATAACCATTAATAAACAAAAGGTTTCACAAACCTTTGAATTTAAAATAGAATACGCCTTGACGCACAATCAAGGCGTTTTTTTATGCCTGTCATTCGGCAGGTGGTTTTTTTACGACTCTTTACGGAGAACAAACAAAAATGAAAAAATTCGCAGGTTTAATTACTGCAGGCTTAGTAGCTGCAACTTTAACTGCTTGTAATGATAAAAATAGCAAAGCTGAAGCTGCAAAATCTCCGGCTACTGCCAATGACACCGTGTACCTCTACACATGGACTGAATATGTACCAGATGGTCTTTTAGATGAGTTTACTAAAGAAACTGGCATCAAAGTTATCGTTTCAAGCCTAGAATCAAACGAAACAATGTATGCAAAACTCAAAACTCAAGGTGCTGCTGGTGGCTATGATGTGATTGCACCATCTAACTACTTCGTCTCTAAAATGTCTAGAGAAGGCATGTTAATGGAGCTAGATCACAGCAAATTACCTGTTATTAAAGAATTAGATCCTGATTGGCTCAATAAACCTTATGATAAAGGCAACAAATACTCTCTTCCACAATTATTAGGTGCACCGGGTATTGCATTCAACACCAACACTTATAAAGGTGCTCAATTCACTTCTTGGGCTGACTTGTGGAAACCTGAATTTGCAAACAAAGTTCAGTTATTAGATGATGTGCGAGAAGTATTCAACATCGCTTTATTGAAAATTGGTCAAGATCCAAATACTCAAGATCCAACCATTATCAAACAAGCCTATGAAGAATTATTGAAACTACGTCCAAACGTACTTTCTTTCAATTCCGATAACCCAGCGAATTCTTTCATTTCGGGTGAAGTTGAAGTAGGTCAATTATGGAATGGTTCTGTACGTATTGCTAAAAAAGAAAAAGCACCTTTAGACATGGTATTCCCGAAAGAAGGCCCTGTACTTTGGGTTGATACTCTAGCAATTCCTAAAACTGCTAAAAACCCAGATGGTGCACATAAACTTATTAACTATATGTTAGGTGCTAAAGCTGCAGAAAAATTAACCTTAGCAATTGGCTATCCAACAGCTAACTTAGAAGCGAAAAAAGCATTACCAAAAGAAATCACTGAAGATCCAGCGATTTATCCATCAGCTGATGTATTAAAAAATAGCCACTGGCAAGATGACGTTGGTGATGCAATTCAATTCTATGAACAATATTATCAAGAATTAAAAGCAGCTAAATAATCTACAATCCCAAAGTGCGGATAAATTTCACCGCACTTTTCAATTCGAGATAAATATAAAAATAGCCGCACTGATATTAAAATGCGGCTATTTTATTAACTATTTTTACTTCTGAACTGTAGCTAAAAATTCTTTACGAGTATCTCTATCTTCTAAGAATACGCCACCATACGCAGATGTGACAGTATAACTATTCGTATCTCTAATACCACGCGCTTTCACACAGAAATGGGTCGCTTTCACATATACCGCGACATCATCTGTCTCAAGAATCGTTTGAAATGCTGTCAAAAGTTGTTCTGTTAAGCGTTCTTGAACCTGTGGACGTTGAGCAAAAAATGAAACGATTCGATTAATTTTAGAAAGACCAATCACCCAATCTTTTGGATAGTACGCCACACAAACTTTACCATCAATCGTAACAAAATGATGTTCACAAGTGCTTGTTAGCGTGATGTCATTCACTTGCACCATTTCGCTGACTTTCATTTGATTTTTGATTTTTGTCATTTTAGGAAAATTGGCATAATCCATTCCACTAAAAATCTCATCAATAAACATTTTAGCCAAACGATTGGGCGTTTCTTCCAAACTATCATCTCGCAAATCTAATCCAATCAGTTTCATCACTTCATGCATATGTTTTGCAATGCTGTCTCGACGTTCATCTTTAGCCTGTATTGGATCAATCATAGGTGTTTCAATACCTTTTTCAATCAAGGCATTTCTTACATTCAGTGCATCCAGTGAAATTTTGCTCATAATAGTCTTTCCTAAAAAAATAATCGGCTATTCTAGCAAAGGATAATAGGATGGTAAAATGAGAAAAATTGCAAATTTGAATGAATTAGGCTTTAGATATAGAATAGCTGACAAATTTTATCAAATAAGGATTTTCTATGCTTACATTGGATCAAGCTCGCTCGAAAATGCTCGAACAGATTCCCTTCCCGACTCAAACTGAATACCTAAATTTACAAGAAGCCGCCAATCGAATTTGTGCAGAAGATATTATTTCACCTATTAATGTTCCCTCTTTCGATAATTCAGCAATGGATGGCTATGCTATACGTTTATCTGATTTGCAACAATCTTTAACGCTTTCGGTAGCAGGAAAATCTTTTGCAGGTAATCCATTCCAAGGAGAATGTCCCTCAAAAAGTGCGGTCAGAATTATGACTGGCGCAATGATTCCTGGAGGCGCAGATGCCGTAATAATGCAAGAGCAAGTGATACTAAATGAAGACGGAACCATTACTTTTACTGGATTGCCTAAACCAAATCAAAACATCCGTCGTATTGGCGAAGATGTAAAAAAAGGTGATGTGGTATTAGAACAAGGAGCACCGCTCACCTCTGTTTCCTTGCCATTATTAGCCTCTCTAGGCATTGCAGAAGTAAAATGCTATCGCCAATTAAAAGTCGGCGTACTCTCAACTGGCGATGAACTTGTCGAAGTCGGCAAGCCATTGCAAAGCGGACAAATCTATGACACCAATCGTTTTACCGTAAAATTACTGCTAGAAAAACTAAACTGTGAAATCATTGATTTAGGACTATTACCTGATAACGAAGCTGAATTTGAAAAGGCATTTATTGCCGCACAAAGCCAAGCTGATTTAGTGATTACCAGTGGCGGTGTTTCCGTTGGTGAAGCGGATTTCACTAAAGCAGTATTGGAAAAAGTAGGCCAAATAAATTTCTGGAAAATTGCAATCAAACCTGGCAAACCATTCGCTTTTGGTAAATTAGAAAACGCTTGGTTCTGTGGTTTACCTGGTAATCCAGTTTCTGCATTAGTGACATTTTATCAACTCGTACAGCCACTTATTGCTAAACTGCAAGGCCAAAAACAATGGAAAAAGCCACCGCACTTTTCAGCTATTGCTACAATGAATTTGAAAAAAGCACCTGGACGTTTAGATTTCCAACGGGGCTTTTATCACATCAATGAACAAGGCCAAATTGAAGTGCAATCAGTGGGGTTCCAAGGATCTCATCTCTTTAGCGCTTTTGTAAAAAGCAATTGTTTTATTGTTTTAGAACAAGAACGTGGCAATGTCACTGCAGGTGAAACCGTGATAATTGAGCCTTTCAATCATTTATTAGGATAACAAATGATCGAACTTAGTCACGAAGAAGAATTACGTTATAACCGTCAAATTATTCTTAAAAGTGTAGATTTTGATGGGCAAGAAAAACTCAAAGCAAGCAAAATGCTGATTGTTGGCCTTGGAGGCTTAGGCTGCGCAGCGAGCCAATATCTCGCAGCGGCAGGCGTTGGAAATTTAACGCTGTTGGATTTCGACACAGTTTCTCTTTCGAATCTTCAACGCCAAGTCTTGCACTGCGATGCTCGCTTGAATATGCCCAAAGTAGAATCAGCCAAAATTGCACTCAAGCAAATCAATCCACATATAAACATCGAGACGATTAATGCGAAGTTAGACGAAGAAAAACTGGCTGAAATCATCCCGCACTTTGATATTGTTTTAGATTGCACAGACAATGTGGAAATCCGTAATCAATTGGATCGCCAATGTAATCATGCAAAAATTCCTCTGATTTCAGGTGCAGCGATTCGGATGGAAGGTCAGATTTCCATTTTCACTTATGAACCGAATACGCCTACTTATCGTGATCTCAGCAAATTATTCGGACAAAATGTATTAAGCTGTGTGGAAGCTGGCGTGCTTGCGCCAATCGTCGGCATTGTAGGCACGATTCAAGCCTTAGAAGCTATTAAAGTGCGGTTAAAAATCGGTAAGAATTTGTGTGGACGCTTATTAATGATTGACGGTTTTTCGATGAATATTCGAGAAATAAAACTTCCAACCAATATGGAATAAAACGCTTAAAAAGAGAAAAAAATTTAACCGCACTTTTTATTAACCATAACCTTTACTATAAAAACACTATGACAACAGAAATTAAAAAACTTGATCCAGATACAGCCATTGATATTGCTTACGATATTTTCTTAGAGATGGCTGGGGAAAATTTAGATCCCGCCGATATTCTTTTATTCAACCTACAATTTGAAGAACGCGGTGGTGTGGAATTTGTTGAAACCGCTGATAATTGGGAAGAAGAAATTGGTGTACTGATTGATCCTGAAGAATACGCTGAAGTGTGGGTGGGATTAGTCAATGAGCAAGATGAAATGGATGATGTATTTGCTAAATTCTTAATTTCTCACCGAGAAGAAGATCGCGAATTTCACGTTATTTGGAAAAAGTAACGATAAAGTAAAAATAAGGGAAATCGTCTGATTTCCCTTTTTCTTTTGTCTTAAAATTAACGATTTATCAAATTGGAAAACTCGAGAAAAAGACTAATAACAACGGCGGTAATAAATTTGTCACCATACCAAAAGAAATGGCGATAGGCGTTACTTCAATTCCGCCTGATTTTTGAATAATAGGCAATGTACAATCTAATGCCGTTGCGCCTGTAATTCCAATAGCCGTAGAGCGATAATGTTGCATAAACAATGGAATTAAAAATAAACTCAATATTTCACGCGATAAATCATTGAAAAAAGCAATACTGCCCTGCATCGGCCCCCAAGCATTTGTCAGCACAACACTAGATAAAGAATACCAACCAAATCCCGATGAAAAGGCTAAACCTTGAGTAATTGGCATACTTAGAAAAAATGCTGAAATAACACCACCAATTAAAGAACTTAGGGTAAAAATTGCCCCCATTATTAAACCTTGCTTGTTTAATAAGACTTCTTTCAAGGAAATGCCGTTATTACGAAGTTGAATTCCCACAAAAAAGATCAACGCAATAAGCACGTAGAGATTAGAACCATTTGGGAAATGCAACCAATCATTGCACAACCAACCTAAAACGATGCCAATAATTACCGCACTTAATAATTTAATTGAGTCTATTAACGAATGCCAACGAGATGGCAATTCTCCCTGTAAATAATTAACAGGCTTAGGCAAAGTGCGGTCATAAATAGCCAAGCCTAGGATATTACAAGTGAGAATGATGACGGATAATCCCAAAGCCGTCATACCAATAATTGGCAATTTTTGTTCTAAATTCTCTAATTGCCCGAGCATAAAACCCATCATAAATAAAATGATATAAAGCAATGACATCACAATTTTATTAATGAATGCCAAGGCATTTTGATTCTGTATTTTGACTAAATACCCCAAAATCATCGGCACAAGCACGATAAGCAATCCGTTAATAATTTCTTCCATTGTTTTCCTTTTTTATAGCTCACTGTACTTTATTTAACTTTCCAAGGTAATTTGAATAAATATTACAGTAAAAATAAAAAATTACTTATACAAGCAATAAAATCATACTGCTTATAATATATATTTTTTATCAATCTACCAAATGCTCAATGTTCAAATGCCAATCTTAGATACTTTGTCTCTTTGCTCTGTAAAAATGGGATATAAAAAGCGGCTTAAAAATAAGCCGCTTTTCATCATTATTTCCCTGCAAAAACTTTTATTTGCTCTGCACCTAAATGTCCCGGTACGGTTTTTTTCAGGTTTAAATCGCTATCTAAAAAGAGATTGAACGGATAGCCTCGCACTCTTGCTTTATCAATGATTTCGCCTTTTTCATCTAAAAGCACTGTGATATTTTTATATTCCAATCCTTTGTACCATTCAATAAAATCAGCTGTATCTTTTTCACCTTTGTGATCGGGCGAAACAATGGTAATTACTTCAAAATTGCGATCTTTTTCCGCACTTAAATCATCAATTTCAGCTAATCCTGCCAAACAAATCGGACACCAAGATGCCCACATTTTTACATACACAGGTTTGCCTTTATATTGGCTTAAAGTAACTGGCTGATTGTTTAAATCTTTGAGTTGCACATCCGCCAAATTAGTTTGTGCAAAAGCGTTTAGGCTGAATGCCATTAGAAATATTGATAGTAGTTTTTTCATTGCTTTTTTCCTTTTATAGATTTCTTTTGTTGAGGTTATGCCTTACGAAAAATTATTCGTAATCAATAAAATGCCCATCACGATAATTAAAATTCCGCCACCGATTTTAAATTTGTCTAAGTGTTTATTTAACCCTTTAGCACGTTTGAGCAAGCTGTCAGAGAAGAACGAAAACAGTACAAAAGGCGTTGCTAAACCAAGTACATAAACAAACATCATTGATGCACCGTAAAGTGCAGAGCCTTCATCGCCTGATAAAGCTAACACGGAAGCCAGAATCGGGCCAATACAAGGTGTCCAACCAAGACTAAAAGTTAAACCAAGCACAAATGCCTCAAGTGCGGTCGATTTTCCTGATGTTTTGATTTCCACCAATTTCGTGCGTTCCAACAAACCAATTTTGAAAATACCAAGTTGATGAATACCCAAAATAATCACGATAACGCCAGCGATAATGCGGGTGGTGTTACTAAATAAAATATTCCCTAAAAAGCCAAAACTAAAGCCTAAACTTACAAATGTAAGGGAAAGCCCTAAAATAAATAAAAAAGTATTTAAGACTTTTTTACCGCCTTTACTCAAAATACCGAAATAAATCGGGATAATCGGGAAAATACAAGGCGAAAGAAAAGAAGCAAGCCCCGCTAAAAATACAGTTCCAATAAGGAGTTGTTGATCTAACATCTTGCATCTCCTTATTTTTTAATGGATTGAATCAAATATCCGTATCCTGCCTTCTCCATTTCAGCTAACGGAATAAATTTAATTGATGCGCTGTTAATGCAATAACGCAAACCGCCTTTATCTTTCGGACCGTCATCAAAAACGTGACCCAAATGGGCATTGCCCGCACGACTTAACACCTCGGTACGTTGCATATTAAAACTATTATCTGTTTGATAATGCACTACCTCTTTTGCTATTGGTTTCGTAAAACTCGGCCAGCCACAACCCGATTCAAATTTATCATTAGAAGAAAATACCGGTTCGCCTGTTGTAATATCTACATAAATACCGGGTTGGAAATTATCCCAATATTCGTTACTAAAAGAGCGTTCAGTATGTTTATTTTGAGTAACTGAATATTGCAACGGTGTCAATTTCGCTTTAAGTTCTGCATCACTAGGTTTCGGATAATCTTTCTCGTCAATCATAGGCTCATCTGCTTTGGTAATATCAATATGGCAATAACCATTTGGATTTTTCTTCAAATAATCCTGATGATATTCTTCTGCTACGATGTAATTTTTAAGCGGTTGCACCTCAATTTGCACTGGTTTTTTATATTTAGTTTGAAGCTGAGCGAGTGCTTGTTCGATCACCGCTTTATCTGCCCCATCTTGATAATAAATCCCTGTGCGATATTGTCTGCCACGATCGTTACCTTGTTTGTTTACACTGGTTGGATCAATTACTTTAAAATAATATTTAAGCAATTTATCTAACGAAATTTGGTTTGCATCGTAAGTGACTTTTACCGTTTCTGCATGATCGGTTACGCCAATCATCTGATAACTGGTTTTGTCCGTATTACCATTGGCATAACCAGAAATCGCATCTTTCACACCGTGAATACGCTCCATATATGCTTCCATACCCCAAAAACAGCCACCAGCAAGATAAATTTCACGAATGTTTTGCATATTTTCCATTGCCATTTTTTGTTCTCCAGATGATGTTGAATTTTGTATTGCTAAAGTTGGTGTTGCACAGCAAAGTGCGGTAATAAATAGAAATGTTTTTGATAGTTTCATTGTTTTTCCTTATGATGTGAAAATTAACGTTACATAAGGTTAGACGGCAGACAATCCGATTTCTTACAGATTTTTGTAAAATTTTTAAAGAGATTGACTAAAATCCATTGTTATAACCAATAATAAAGCATTAAAACGCTAATTTTCTCCCTATTTTCTAAGGTAAAAAGGATATATATGCAATCACATTCCACCCCTTCGCTTTATCACAAAGCGATTAGTTTTATGGTGTCAGCGTACTTTTCCATTACCTTGATGAATGTATTTGTCAAAACCGCATCTAAAACAATCCCTGCAAGTGAAACCTTATTTTCTCGCTTTTTAATCGGTTTGCTTTTCTTACTGCCTTTTGTAATTAAAGATCGCGATTTTAAAGTAGATACCCGTCAATGGAAATTTTTAATCCTGCGGAATGCCGCGGGTGTATCGAGCATGTTGATTAACTTTTATGTCGTGAAGTTCTTACCGCTTTCCATCGCTGTCTTATTGATGAATACCTCTGCTCTATTTATCCCGATTTTATTGCTCTTTTTCCATCAAAAAACACCGCTTAATGTACTTTTGTGTAGCTTAATCGGTTTTCTTGGCGTTTCCATTATTTTACTCACCAATCACAATGGCGATGTTGATCCTATTTATGTGCTGATTGGATTATCTGGTGCCATATTGGCAGGAATGGCATTTATTGGCTTACAAGAATTAAACAAATATAACACACCAAAAAATATCGTATTTTATTTTCATCTGATTGGGACACTCATGCTACCAATCTTCTTTATTCATCAATGGAAAATCCCTAATTTATACGAGCTTGGTTTATTGCTATTGGTGGGCGGATTTGGGTTGATTTTCCAATTATTGCTCACTCGAGTTTTCAGATACGCGCCAGCCAACGTTATTACCCCTTTTGCTTTCACTGGTGTCATTTTCTCTAGCGTTTTCGACTGGCTCTTTTGGCATCATACGCCTAACCCCTATTTTTGGTTCGGCGCAATTGTAATTGTGGGTGCAGTGAGTTTATTGGCGAAAATGAAGAAATAAACACTTTATTTATAAGAATATTAAATTTAGTACGATTAGGTTATAGCTGTCTCAATAAAGTGCGGTGAAAAGTAACGGTGTTTTTCACGCTGTCAAAATTCCTAATGTGAATCTTTAAACTTCTTCATCATCATACTTAAAGTTTTACAATTTCGTTGAAAACGACGGCAATGAGGGCAAGTTAACAAATGCATTTTTAAACCCATTTTTTCTTGCAATTCTAATGGTCGCTCATGAGAATCAGAAATTATTCGAGTGGCTTGAATACAACGCATAATTTTCTCCTAAAGTTTTTTTGATAGACAATTTTGCAACTGCAAACGGGTCCGATAAAGTGTGGTATGCAAGTTGGAGGTGGTAAGCTGAGTTTCTTGACAAATTTCATCCGATGACAATTCTAAAAACTCTCTCATCATAAAAATTTTGGCATGTTTAGCGGGTAAACAAGTCAGGCAAGTTTCGAAAATCAACCAAAACTCATCAGAATACACAGTTTCCTCTTCACCCTGTAATTCGCTCGGATAATATTCTATTTTCCAATGGCCTGTATCATCAAAAAATGTATTAGTTGACTGTTCATCTTCAATCTCACTTTCTAATACAAAGCGTCCTTTCTGGCGAAGATAATCAATAATTTTATTTTTTAGAATGGCAAAAACCCAAGTTTTAAAAGCAGACTGATGTTTAAAATTCGCGAGATTGTTAAATGCACTTAAAAATGCTTCTTGTACTAAATCCTCAGCAAGATCGGTATGGTGCAACTGTAACATTGCAAATTTCAACATCTGCGTACGAATTTGTTGGAGTTCCGTATCAGAAATGGCATTCATTTTTAATTCCTTTAAAATTTTTGTAAGAAATGAAAGAGCGTTTCGTCTAATAGCATGAAGGAAAGAATTTCTTTCAATACTATTTTTACCACTTAAACAAGGAAATTTAAAATGAAAAATATTACATTGAAAAGCGCAATCTTAGGTATGGCTATGTTATTTGGTGCGACAACCGTTTATGCAGAAGAAATGAAATCTGATGCCATGCCAATGAAATCAGAACCGATGATGAATACCCCAATGAAAAAAATGATGAAATCAGATGACATGCAAATGCATTCTGACCATATGATGAAATCAGACAATATGATGAAGTCTGATGAAATGGACATGAAATCGGATAAAAAGATGAAATCAAATAAAAAAATGAAAATGACAAAAGAAAAAATGTAAAGAACAGTCTGTAAAAGTGCGGTAAAAAATCTCAAAAATGTTTCACCGCACTTTATTGAAATAGAGTTTACATTACAACCACATCAAACTGTTCTTGGTTATAAAACTGTTCTGTTTTTACTTTTACTCGTTTTCCAATAAACATTTCCACTTCTGGCAGCAAACCGTGAGATTCTTCGTTAATAAGATATTCGGAAACCGCTGGAGAGGCATAAACAACAAATTGTTCACTACTGAATAAATGATAAACCCGAATAATTTCACGCATAATTTCGTAACAAACTGTCTCAACAGTTTTCACACGACCGCGTCCATGGCATGTTGGACATTCATCACATAGCACATGCTCAAGGCTTTCACGAGTTCTCTTACGAGTCATTTCCACAAGACCTAATTGCGTAAAGCCATTCACATTGGTTTTCACACGATCTTTAGAAAGCGCATTACGTAAAGATTCTAGTACTCGATTGCGATGTTCATCTGTTTGCATATCAATAAAATCAATAATGATTATGCCACCAAGATTACGTAGTTGTAGTTGCTGAGCAATGGCTTTAGTTGCTTCAATATTGGTATTGAAGATGGTTTCTTCTAGATTACGATGCCCCACAAATGCGCCGGTATTAATATCAATGGTGGTCATGGCTTCCGTTTGCTCGATAATTAAATAACCACCCGATTTGAGATTAACACGTTTATCTAGCGCTGTTTGAATTGCATTTTCAATCCCATACACATCAAAGATAGGTTGATTGCCAGAATAAAGAACAAGTTTATCGCTTAATTCAGGCATAAATTCATCGGTAAACTCTTTCACTTCGCCAAAGCAAAGTTTAGAGTCAATACGAATTTTTTCTAAGTTTGTACCGATAAAATCACGCAAAATACGTTGTGGAAGCGCTGGCTCGCCGTAAATTTTTGATTTGGTTGGATACTTAGATTTACGCTCTAAGACTTTACGCCATAAGCGTTTTAAAAATTCAGCGTCTTGACGTAATTCTTCTTCGCTTGCCCCTTCTGTGGCGGTACGAATAATAAAACCGCCGAGTTCATCACAAAATGGCTCAACTAATGCTTTTAAACGGGCGCGTTCTTCTTCGCTTTCAATACGTTGTGAAACGCCTACGTGGCTATTTTCCGGCATAAAAACAAGATGACGCGATGGCAATGTGATGTCTGTTGTTAAACGTGCACCTTTTGTACCAAGGGGTTCTTTCACCACTTGTACAACAATATCCTGCCCTTCTCGTACTAATTCTGAAATGCTCTTAACTTTAAATTGCTTTTGTTCATTTTCATCTACACATTCCGTGTGAGATACAATATCAGCAGCATGTAAAAAAGCCGCTTTTTCCAAACCAATATCAACAAAAGCCGACTGCATTCCAGGTAGCACTCGAGTCACCCGACCTTTATAAATATTTCCGACAATTCCTCGTTTGGCTTGGCGTTCAATATGTACTTCGCACAACATTCCTGTTTCTACTAGCGCAATGCGTGTTTCGTTAGGCGTTACGTTCATCAATAACTCTACAGCATCCATTTTATATTCCTAATTTCTTAAATTTCATTAAATATTCAGTCTAAATAGAATAATAGCCCGAAATAAGGTAAAATGCACCCTTTCTGAAATTTTTAACCCATTTTGGACTTATTAAATGTTTGGATTCGACCCAACTCTTGTTACTTTTACTATTTATATTTTCGGGATGTTACTGATTGGCGTACTCGCCTATTATTACACGAATAATTTATCAGATTACATTCTCGGTGGACGTCGTTTAGGCAGCTTTGTCACCGCAATGTCTGCTGGTGCTTCGGATATGTCTGGTTGGCTTTTAATGGGCTTACCTGGTGCGGTATATTTATCAGGCTTAGTTGAAGGCTGGATTGCTATCGGATTAACGTTTGGCGCTTATTTTAACTGGCTTCTGGTGGCTGGTCGTTTGCGTGTTTATACTGAATTAAATAATAATGCCCTCACTCTTCCAGAATATTTCCACAACCGATTTGCCACATCACATAAATTATTAAAAATTGTTTCTGCCACGATTATTTTAGTGTTCTTTACCATTTATTGTGCTTCGGGTGTCGTGGCAGGTGCCAAATTATTCCAAAATTTATTTTCAGTCGAATATTCCACCGCACTTTGGTATGGAGCATTAGCTACTATTCTTTATACTTTTATCGGTGGTTTTTTAGCGGTAAGTTGGACAGATACCATTCAAGCAACCCTTATGATTTTTGCGCTGCTCTTAACGCCTATTTTTGTGTTATTAAGTATTGGTGATACCGCTCAATTTTCCGCGATATTAGCGCAAGCTGAAGCGGCTGCCAATAAAGATTTTACAGATTTATTTACTGCCACTACACCACTTGGTCTATTAAGCCTTGCTGCTTGGGGATTAGGATATTTTGGTCAGCCACATATTTTAGCGCGTTTTATGGCGGCTTATTCTGTTAAATCACTTATCAAAGCTCGCCGCATTAGCATGACATGGATGGTGCTTTGCTTAGGTGGTGCAATTGGTATTGGTTTCTTCGCAATTCCCTATTTCTTTGCCAATCCAAATATTGCAGGCACAGTCAATAACGAACCAGAGCAAGTGTTTATTGAACTAGCTAAACTTTTGTTTAATTCTTGGATCGCAGGCATATTACTTTCAGCTATTTTAGCTGCAGTAATGAGTACATTAAGTGCGCAATTGTTAATTTCTTCTAGCTCAATCACAGAAGATTTCTACAAAGGTTTCATTCGCCCTAACGCATCTGAAAAAGAGCTCGTATGGCTTGGAAGAATTATGGTGTTAGTTATTGCCGCACTTGCTATCTGGATCGCACAAGATGAAAACAGCAAAGTATTAAAACTTGTCGAATTCGCTTGGGCTGGTTTTGGTAGTGCATTTGGCCCTGTTGTACTTTTCTCTCTTTTCTGGAAACGAATGACATCATCAGGTGCGATGGCGGGTATGCTTGTAGGCGCAGTGACAGTATTTGCTTGGAAAGAAGTTGTTCCCGCTGATACCGATTGGTTTAAAGTATATGAAATGATTCCGGGGTTTGCTTTCGGTAGCCTTGCAATTATTGTTGTCTCATTGCTGTCTAGCAAACCAGAACAAAATGTTCTAGATACCTTTGACAAAGCAGAAAAGGCCTATAAGGAAGCAAAATGATCGACTTTCGCCCTTTTTATCAACAAATTGCGACCACAAATTTATCGGACTGGTTAGAGACCTTACCGCTCCAATTGAAAGAATGGGAAAATCAAACTCATGGCGATTATGCGAAATGGAGCAAAATTGTTGATTTTCTACCTGATTTACATGCTGATGAAATCGATCTAAAAAGTGCGGTAAAATCTGACCGCACTTCTTCCCTTTCAGAAGGTGAAAAACAACGAATTATCCATCATTTAAAACAATTAATGCCATGGCGAAAAGGGCCTTATCATCTTTTCGGCATTCATGTAGATTGTGAATGGCGTTCAGATTTTAAATGGGATCGTGTTCTTCCTCATTTAGCTCCACTGCAAGGTCGCACTATTTTAGATGTGGGTTGTGGCAGCGGTTATCATATGTGGAGAATGGTAGGCGAAGGCGCAAAAATGGTCGTCGGGATTGATCCTACCGAGCTTTTCCTTTGCCAATTTGAAGCCGTACGCAAGCTGCTTAATAATGATCGTCGAGCAAATCTTATCCCGCTTGGTATTGAGCAAATGCAGCCATTAGCAGCATTTGATACTGTATTTTCCATGGGCGTACTCTATCATCGTAAATCCCCATTAGATCACTTAAGCCAGTTGAAAAATCAATTGGTAAAAGGTGGTGAATTGGTATTAGAAACGTTAGTGGTGGATGGCGATGTAAATACTGTACTCGTACCGGCAGATCGCTATGCGAAAATGAAAAATGTTTATTTTATCCCATCTGTCGCTGCACTAATTAACTGGCTAGAAAAAGTTGGCTTTACCAATGTACGTTGTGTGGATGTTGCAACAACCACATTAGAAGAACAGCGTAAAACTGATTGGTTGGAAAATGAAAGCCTGATTGATTTTTTAGATCCAAATGATCACAGTAAAACCATTGAAGGTTATCAAGCACCAAAAAGAGCGGTAATTTTAGCAAACAAATAAAAAAGGGAAACTATTCCCTTTTTTGTTTTCCATCAAGAATCTTTCATACTTACAATGAATGGTACTCTAATTTCACCGATGTTAATGTAGAGAGTAGCGCTTCAGCCATCATTTTATGGCTTAGTTTTAATGCTTTTTCAGCCATGACAATTCGTTCAATATCACTCAATTTTTTATCATTTAAATACGCAAAATTAAGTGCAGTTTGCAACGCTGGCAAACTTGGATTAAACGCGGCGTTTTCTGCATAACGTCCTGTCACCACATCACCATTTTTAAATAAAATCGCAATGCCATGCGGACTATTTGAATAAGGACAATGAGATTGATTTGCCGCCAAAATAGCTTGATTAATCAAATCATCTTGATGCTCAGCCACTAAATCATGATTTTCTTCCGCTAAAAGATGCGCTGCAATATCGAGATCTTTCGGTCCAAAAGCATCAGGTAAATAAGAATGCAACGGATTATTTTGGCTATGTGGCAAATGAATTGAAATTTTTTCAGCACCCTGCAATTCATTCATAAATTGACGACAATGCCCGCACGGTGTATAATTAACCACCATGTCTGAAATACGACGTTCATTACGCAACCATGCGTGAGAAATTGCGCTTTGCTCTGCATGAATTGTTTGCTGAATGGCTGAATTAGAAAATTCTTGATTCGCACCAAAATAAAAATCACCCTGTTCACCAATAGCAATGGCCCCCACATTAAAATGAGAAATAGCGGTATGGCTATAACTCGCCGCAATCGGCAACAAATGCATAGCTAATTTCAGTGAAGTAAGTTCAAAATCACGACAAAGCTGCTCCACTTGGGAACAATTTAGAAAGCCAGCCCAATTTTGCAAACGAATTTCATCAACAATAGCTTGATTGAGTGCATCATCTTGTGGCAATGCGTGCTTAATAAGTTCTTGCATAAGACATCCTTAAAATATTAAAAATTATAACTGCACTTATTAAAGCAAAATTTACTGTTAGCCGCGACCCTTTACTAAAGTATTCCTTATAACTGTGATCCCGATCACTTATTTTGATAGTTTAAATTTATTACAATTTATTAACATATAGCCAAAGGCTATCAATTTTATTGAATAGAACAATTTCACAGCAAATTCTAGAAACGTATAATACCCATATCAAAGGCAGGGCATTAGCTCAATTATTTAACTAGAAAAAGGAAATTATTATGTCAAAAACATCTATCGGATTAGACAAAGTTCAATCAGCAGAATTAGCCAATAAACTTAACGAATTACTTGCAACCTACCAAGTATTCTATACTAATGTACGTGGTTACCACTGGAATATTAAAGGTGTTAATTTTTTTGCATTACACGCAAAATTCGAAGAAATTTACACAGATTTAATCACCAAAGTTGATGAAGTTGCAGAACGTATTTTAACTTTAGGTTACACACCAGATAACGCATATAGCCAATACTTAAAAGTATCTCGTATTAAAGAAGATATCGCAGTAAGTGGCGCACAAGAATGTTTATCAGGTACATTACAAGGTTTAAAAACATTACTTGAACAACAACGTGAAATTCTTGCTCTTGCAGGCGATGCTGATGACGAAGGTACCGCATCACAAATGAGTGACTACATTAAAGAACAAGAAAAATTGGTATGGATGTTCCAAGCAGCTTGCCAAACTTGCCATGCTTAAGTGGTACATTTCAGCTCTAACGAAAACTAACCTGCAATCTATCTAGCTCAACAAAGCTAGACATATTTAAGAACCAAGTTCTACCTTTCTAAGAACTTGGTTTTTTCATTTTAAATTTTAAATTGAATTTACAAAAAAAAGTGAAAAAAAATCTCATAAGTGCTATTATCCGCAGACTTTATGTTTATCGTTGCATACATTTAAGATCAAAAAAATTAAACGTATATTTGTGTTAATCAAAGGTTATTGTAAAAATGAAAGGGATCTATACTGATGAACCAACCAACCAACCAACCAAATAGTAAAAGTGTTGCGGTAGTGACGTCAACAATTGGTCGCCCAGAATTAGCGTTGGCTATTAAAAGCGTGCAAAATCAAACTTATCCATGTAAGCATTATGTATTTGTCGATGGCAATATTTTCTGGGATAAAACCAAATCTATATTGGAACAATTTCCTGATGTAATTCCTATTTACTTACCAATGAATACAGGAAAAAACGGAATCCTTAACGGAGCCATTAATGCTGCTGCAGCTTTTCTTGTTGAAGAAGACATTATTTGTTATTTAGATGATGACAATCAGTTACGAGAAGATCACGTGGAAAGCTTAGTAAAGGTGATTGAACAAGGTGCTGATTTTGCTTATTCCTTACGATCTTTTTACGATTCAAATCAACAATTTATCTGTCACGACGATTATGAATCTCTCGGTAACTGGACTACAAAAGAAAATATGGTCGTGGATGTTATCCTCGAAAAAGCTCAACAAACATTCGATATTACCCATAATACGCAAAACCTTGTTGATACAAATTGTTACGCTATACCCCGTGAAATTGCCCTAAAAGCTACACATGGCTGGTATACATCAAACATTTGTGATCGAGCCTTTTTCTCAAACTTGAAGAGTCTAGATTTTCAAGGACAAACCTCAGGAAAATATACTGTAAAATACACAGTTGATTTAGATAAAATAATCTCATTCCATAACTTTTTTCCTAGACTAATTTTATCAGATGAAATGAAAAACAAAATTTCTTTGGGTATATTAAAAGAAATGAATCAACAAAATATTGAATACTACGGAGGTCGTCCTTGGGCAAAGGAATAAAAATAAACATTTTTTATCAAAAAACATAAAAAATTAAAATTAGGCTTGACTTATCCTTATCGTACTAGTTTAATAGTACAAAATTTCTAAAAGGATTTCAGTATGCAAACTCAAGCCTTTATTGCGGTAACAGCTCAACCCGTTCCTTATTATGCTGACACGACTGCTATTTTTAATACACTTTGCCAACCTAATTCAAATTCTCTTCTACTCGACTCTGCGGAAATCGGGAGTAAAAACAGTTTACAAAGCCTTATCTTAGTCAATGCTGCGGTTAAAATAACTTGCTTAGCTCACAACGTCACATTCAAAGCTTTAAATGAGAATGGAAAACAAGTTTTAAAAGAAATTCATCCAAAATTAACCGCACTTGGAAAAGTAAGTGCGGTCAATTTTGAAGAAGAATTTTCTACACAATTTTCGCCACTTGATAATCAACTCGATGAAGATAGCAAATTACAATCTGCCACTATTTTTGACGGACTGCGTGTTATTTCTAGTCTTTATCAACATCGCCAAACGCCTATTTTCTTAGGTGGATTGTTTGCTTACGATCTCGTTGCAAATTTCATTCCAATGGATGGCATTACATTGCAAAATGATGGTATCAACTGCCCTGATTACAATTTCTATCTTGCCGAACACCTCATTACCATCGACCATCAAAATCAACAAGCGACACTCAAAAGTTTCTGTTTTGCTCAAGAAGAACAAGTCAATATTGCGAAAACCTCGCTTTCTATCGCGCAAAAACTAAAAAATATTGATAACGTTCTTTCTATTAAAGCGGCAAGTGATGAAGTTAAAACAAACTTTGAAGATCCTGAATTTACCGGCATTGTAAAAGCTTTAAAACACCATATTAACATTGGTGATGTTTTCCAAATTGTGCCCTCTCGTCGTTTCTCCCTTGCTTGCCCGAATACATTAGCTAGTTACGCCCAACTCAAACAAAATAATCCAAGCCCTTATATGTTCTATATGAATGATGAAAACTTTATTTTGTTTGGTGCATCGCCAGAAAGTGCCCTGAAATATGAACCTGAAAATCGTCAGTTAGAAATTTACCCAATCGCAGGTTCACGCCCTCGTGGTTTTGACGCTCATGGCAATATCGATCCTGAATTAGATGCACGTTTAGAACTAGAACTTCGTCTTGATCATAAAGAACAAGCGGAACATTTAATGTTGGTTGATTTAGCCCGTAACGATATTGCTCGAGTTTGCCAAAGCGGTACGCGTAAAGTCGCTGAATTAATGCAAGTGGATCGCTATTCTCACATCATGCATTTGGTCTCTCGCGTAGTGGGTAAATTACGCCCTGAGTTAGATGCACTTCACGCCTATCAAGCCTGTATGAATATGGGCACATTAACTGGTGCACCCAAAATTAAAGCAATGCAGCTTATTTATCAATTTGAGCAACAAAAACGCCATAGTTACGGTGGTGCTGTGGGTTATCTCACGTCCGATGGACATTTTGATACCTGTATCGTGATTCGTTCTGCTTTTGTACAAAATGGCATAGCTCATGTGCAAGCAGGTTGTGGCGAAGTATTGGATTCTGATCCACAAATGGAAGCCGATGAAACACGCCACAAAGCCGCGGCAGTCTTAAAAGCAATTCGTCAAGTTAATACACAAGCAAAATAAGGAAGAATTATTATGGCTAATATTTTATTTTTAGATAACTTCGATTCCTTTACTTACAATCTTGTGGATCAATTTCGTGTATTAGGTCACAACGTCACAATTTACCGCAATGATTGTGATTTAGAAAAACTGGTAGAAACGGCACTCAATACAACTGATACCATTCTTGCACTTTCTCCCGGGCCAGGAACACCATCAGAAGCGGGGATTTTGCTGCCATTAATCGAACGCTTAAAAAATCATGTTCCAATTATTGGTATTTGTTTAGACCATCAAGCATTGATTCAAGCTTTTGGCGGGAAGGTTGTTCACGCTGGCGAAGTATTACATGGTAAAGTTTCTCGTATCACCCATGATAACGAAGCCATGTTTAAAGATCTTACTAATCCAATGCCAGTAGCGCGTTATCATTCTTTAATGGGACAAGATTTACCAAAAGAATTTATCGTCAATGCGGAATATAATGGCATTATCATGGCAATTCGTCATCGCGATTTACCTATTTGCGCATTCCAATTTCACCCTGAAAGTATTTTAACTGTGCAAGGTTCGCAATTATTACAACAATCCATTGAATGGTTGTTAAATAGATAAGACATCAAAAAGTGCGGTGATTTTTAACCGCACTTTAAAGGAGAAAAAATGATCACCGTATTCGGACTTAAATCCAAACTCGCACCACGTCGTGAACAACTGGCAGAAGTAATTTATAACAACCTCTACCTTGGCTTAGATATTCCAAAAGGCAAACATGCGATTCGCTTTTTGTGTTTAGAAAAAGAAGATTTTTACTACCCTTTTGACCGTAGCGATGATTACACGGTCATCGAAATTAACCTGATGTCTGGTCGTATGGAAGGCACGAAAAAACGCTTGATAAAAATGCTGTTTAGCGAATTGGAGTACAAGCTCGGCATCCGAGCTCACGATGTGGAGATTACGATTAAAGAACAGCCTGCGCATTGCTGGGGATTCCGTGGAATGACAGGCGATGAAGCGCGTGATTTAGATTACGACATTTATGTTTAATAAAATATAAAAAATTAACAAATCCACATACAAATAAAAACAGGAATAGACTATGCAACACAACCAATTATTAGAACAACTTTATAACGGACATTCACTTTCAACTTCAGAAAGTACCGCACTTTTTAATGCAGTCATCCAAGGTGAGCTTTCCAATGAACAAATTGCTGCAATGCTTATCGCTTTAAAAGTGCGGGGAGCAAATACTGAGGAAATTACGGGTGCGGTTGCCGCCTCATTACAAAATGCCAAAGCTTTTCCACATCCAAATTATTCTTTTGCGGATATTGTGGGAACGGGTGGCGATGGACAAAACACCATTAATATTTCCACCGCCAGTGCGATTGTGGCAGCATCAATGGGAGCCAAAGTAGCAAAACATGGCAATCGTAGCGTGTCGAGTAAATCGGGTGCTAGCGATGTGCTCACCGCACTTGGCGTTAATGTGAATGTCACACCAGAGCAAGCTCGACAAGCACTAGATGAAATTGGTGTCTGCTTTTTATTTGCTCAACAATATCATTCTGGCTTCCGCCATGTCGCGCCAGTTCGAGCAGCTTTAAAAACGCGCACTATCTTTAATATTTTAGGGCCGCTTATCAATCCTGCTCGCCCGACTTATCATTTACTTGGCGTATATGCGCCTGAATTAGTAAAAACCTATGCTGAAACCGCAGTTGCCTTAGAACATCAACATTCCTTTGTTGTACATGGTTCTGGCTTAGATGAAGTCGCATTGCACGGAGAAACACAAGTGGCAGAAATTAAAAATAGCAAAATTGAATATTTCACTTTAACACCTGAAGATTTTGGTTTAAAAACACAATCTTTAGAAAGTTTACGTGGTGGCGAACCGCAAGAAAACGCCCAATATCTGACCGCACTTTTACAAGGTAAAGGCAAAGCGGAACATACTAATGCGGTAGCCGCAAATGTAGCATTATTGTTGAAATTATTTGGTCATGATGACTTAAAACAAAATGTTCAAAATGTGTTGGCTCATCTTGCATCAGGCAAAGCGTTTGAGACATTAAAAAATTTAAGTTCATACTAGAAGCAGCATCGAAGAAAATGTTAACTAAAGTTCAATATACTTACATTATTCTTAAATAACTAAATTTATAATTCCTTTTTAACAAATGAGAGAAAAATATATCAATCATTCTAAAGAAAACAAATCTTACTCAATAAAAAACAAATATGTAAGATTGAGTATTATATTAGTGTTTCTAAGCTTTTTCTTGATAATGATGTTTTATTATGAAAAAAATAAGCTTATTTTTTTTACTGCAATATCTTTTTTGCTTTCTATGACTTTACCAGCTTTATCAAAGGTGACTGTATTCAAATTATTTAAAATTAATGATAAGAAAAGTGGAAAAGTTCTTTTAGCTATGCTTTATATTTTTGCTGCTATGCTCCAACTTCATCTTTCATTCAAATTTGATGAACATGACAAATATATACTAGCAGTAGTTATATCCATGCTATATGGGCCAATAATAGCCTATAACCTCTCTCCCATATTGGATATATTCGATGATGAATTAAAAGATTTAAAATAGGTACTTGAATATGATCACGCAAGATTTCACCAAACCAATTGACTCTGCGACGATGCTACAAAAAATCGTCTTAGACAAAGCACAATGGGTTAAAGCAAAGGAAGCTGAATTTCCGCTTTCACAATTTAAAGAAAACATTCAAAAATCTGACCGCTCTTTTTATGATGCGTTGGCTAAAGGCACACATCAAAAACCGGCTTATATTTTGGAATGTAAAAAAGCTTCCCCTTCTAAAGGATTAATTCGTAATGAATTTAATTTAGATGAAATCGCCAATGTGTATAAGCATTACGCCTCAGCTGTTTCGGTGCTAACGGATGAGAAATACTTCCAAGGTAAATTTGACTATTTGCCGCAAGTACGTGACGTTGTCTCACAACCTGTATTGTGCAAAGATTTTATGATCAGCGAATATCAGGTTTATCTTGCGCGCTACTATCAAGCTGATGCTATTTTATTGATGCTTTCAGTGGTGAATGATGAAACCTATCGCGTACTAGCTGATCTGGCGCATTCTCTTGGCATGGGCGTATTGACGGAAACCAGCAACGAAGAAGAGTTTGAGCGAGCCCTTGCATTAGGTGCAAAAATTATCGGCGTTAACAATCGTAATCTTCACGATCTTACCGTTGATTTAAACCGCGTAGTAGAACTTACACAAAAATATGCTGATCGCATTCCTGCTGATGCACGTATTATCAGCGAATCAGGGATTTATAATCACAGTCAAATTCGTGATTTGAAAAAAATGGCACATGGCTTTTTAATCGGCAGTAGCCTAATGGGCAGCGCAGATTTAAACAATGCTGTGCGTGAAGTGATTTTTGGAGAAAATAAAGTATGCGGTTTAACTCGCACGCAAGATGTCAAAGAGGTTTACGCAAATGGAGCATTATACGGTGGTTTAATTTTCGTCGAACATTCAAAACGCTGTGTGAGCCTACGTCAAGCCCAAGAATTAGTGACAGCATCACCACTTCGTTTTGTTGGAGTATTCCAGAATCAAGAAATTGATTTTATTGTAAAAATCGCTAAACAATTGCAGCTTTATGCCGTTCAGCTACACGGTTCAGAAACCGCTGAATTTATTACGGCACTTCGCCATCAACTACCTGAGGATACTCAAATTTGGAAAGCTATTTCAGTAGATACTGAAGCACAAAGTGCGGTTAATTTTACTGATGATTTAAATATCACTCGCTATATTTTCGATAGCCAATCTGCTAATCAACAAGGTGGCACAGGGAAAACTTTTGATTGGTCATTAATTCCTGAACATCTTAAGCACAAGATTATTTTAGCCGGAGGCATCTCACCAAATAATGTGGAACAAGCCATTCAACAAAATTGCTTAGGCTTGGATCTTAATTCTGGAGTAGAAAGTTCTGCGGGCGTAAAAGATCAAGAAAAAATGCGGTTAGTTTTTGAAAAAATTTGTTCTTAATCCAATCTAAGGCTGTGCTCTACAGCCTTTATTTTTGTTCTTTTTCAATCAAATAAGAACTCTTCTCAAATGTAATAACATTCCTTTCACAATTTGGACATATTCTTGCTATAAATTCTTCATTTCATGATTATGATCAAATTTTTTTTGAAGAAAACATTTATCATTGGTCAATTTCCACAATAAATGTGTGTCTTTGGAGTGATACTATGAATAATCTGGATGGCGTTTTTTCTGCATTGGCAGATGTTTCTCGCCGAGATTTTATGAAATTATGTACCGCACTTGCGGCTACGATGGGGCTAAATTCTAAAGCGGGCGCAGAAATGACGGCAGCAATGACCAGTCCAGCACGCCCACCAGTGCTTTGGATTGGTGCGCAAGAATGTACTGGCTGTACCGAATCTTTACTGCGTGCAACCCACCCAACTGTTGAAAATCTCGTGCTAGATTTAATTTCCCTCGAATATCATGAGGTACTTTCTGCCGCATTTGGTGAACAAGCGGAAGAAAATAAACATAATGCTATCCATAACTATTACGGCAAATATGTGCTTGTGGTGGATGGTTCCATTCCAATTAAAGACGGCGGTGTATACTGCATGGTGGCAGGTAAACCAATTGTGGAACATATTCGTGAAGCCGCAAAAGGTGCAGCAGCTATTATTGCAATTGGCTCATGCTCATCTTGGGGCGGTGTTCCATCTTGCGGTGGCAACCCAACAGGTGCGGTCAGTCTTTCTGAAGTTTTACCAAAAGGCACGCCAATTATTAACATTCCAGGCTGTCCTCCTAACCCACATAATTTCTTGGCAACCGTTGCCTATATCATCACTTATAAAAAATTACCTGCAATGGATAAATTAAATCGTCCATTGTTTGCTTATGACCGCCTAATCCATGAAAACTGTTATCGCCGACCGCACTTTGATGCTGGGCGTTTCGCGAAAGAATTTGGCGATTATGGTCATCGTCATGGCTGGTGTTTATACCATTTAGGTTGTAAAGGGCCCGAAACTTACGGCAACTGCTCTACACTAGAATTCTGTGATGTTGGTGGTAATAACTGGCCAGTGGGTATCGGACATCCTTGCTATGGCTGTAACGATCAAGGCATCGGCTTTACCAAAGGCATTTTCCAATTAGCGAACGTTGAAAATCCAACGCCACGCGTGGAAAAACCAGATGTAAACAATGTTGAAGGCGAAGGTGCCTCAATGACGGCGATTGGTCTATTAGGTGGTGCTGCAGCCATTTTAGCGGGCGTCAGCGTTGTAACATTGAAAGAATTGAGCAAACAACATAAAGCGAACAAAGCAGCAGACAAACAAGCCAATCAAGATCAAGGACACTAAAGATGGATAGACGAAATTTCCTAAAAGCAGGTCTGCTGGGAACAGTCACATCAGGTCTGCCCGTAGCAAAAGCTGAAGCGGTGGAAAATCTTCCACCAATTCCTGGCGCACTTGGGATGCTTTATGACTCCACACTTTGCGTTGGCTGTCAGGCTTGTGTCGCAGAATGTCAGCAAGTGAACAAAACTCCTGTCAATCCAAAAGGTGAGCAAACCTGGGCAAACAATGACAAACTCACTCCGTTCACACGCAACGTGATTCAAGTATGGAGCGATGGCGACGGCAAAAATAAAGATAAAACAGAAAACGGTTATGCTTACGTTAAAAAACAATGCATGCACTGTGTTGATCCAAACTGCGTTTCCGTTTGTCCAGTACAGGCTTTAACCAAAGATCCTAAAACAGGTATTGTTAAATACGATCCTGATATTTGTACTGGTTGCCGTTATTGTATGGTGGGCTGTCCATTTGATGTGCCAAAATATGATTACGACAATCCATTTGGTCAAATCAGCAAATGTGAACTTTGCAACCAAAAAGGCGTGGAACGCTTAGATAAAGGTGAATTACCAGGTTGTTGTCATGTTTGCCCAACTGGGGCAATTATTTTTGGTACCCGTGAAGAACTTTTAGCAGAAGCAAAACGTCGTTTAAGTTTATTACGTGGCACGGAATATGACTATCCTCGCCAACACGTAAACAGTAAAGACACTTATCGCGCAACTGTGCCAGCCTATCAATATCGTATTTACGGTGAAAAAGAAGGTGGCGGTACACAAGTATTAGTGTTAAGTGCGGTTCCACAAGAAAATTTAGGTTTCCCTGAGTTAGATGATATTGCTACAGGTGCACGCGCAGCGCATTTACAGCACTTCTTGTATCGAGGTTTGGCATTGCCGCTAGTAGCGTTAGCTGGTTTAACAATGATGACTTATAAGAATATGCACGGCGATAAGATTCGCGAACGAATTGAAGCGCAAAAAGAAGCAATGCGCCAAGCGCGTAAAGAAATGGAAGAAGCGGAGGATGAACATCATGGGTAATCCACGTCCAGTGGGCGGTCGATTAGTTTCCGCCAGTATTCTCTTTTTTGCACCTTTGGCCGTAATTTGTATCTTATTAATTATCAAACGTTTGTTCTTAGGTATCGGTTCCGTCACCGCACTTAACGGCGGTTATCCTTGGGGCTTATGGATTTCTTTTGACTTACTTGTAGGTACAGGTTTTGCCTGTGGTGGCTGGGCATTAGCTTGGACAGTATATATTTTCAACAAAGGGAAATATCACCCTCTTGTACGCCCCGCATTGCTTGCCAGCTTATTCGGCTATTCATTAGGTGGTCTTTCCATCACCATTGATATGGGGCGTTACTGGCACTTGCCTTACTTCTACATTCCTGGTCAATTCAATACAAACTCGGTGTTATTTGAAACCGCATTTTGTATGACGATTTACATCATTGTTGTTACCCTTGAATTTGCACCAGTTTGGCTCGGGTTCTTAGGATTGAAAAAATGGTTCAATAAGCTCAACAAAATTATGTTCTTTGTCATCGCACTTGGCGCACTATTGCCGATGATGCACCAATCATCTATGGGATCATTAATGATCGCAGCAGGTCATAAAGTTCATCAAGTATGGCAAAGCTATGAAGCATTACCAATCTTATCCTTGCTCACCGCATTTATTATGGGCTTTTCTATCGTCATTTTTGAAGGTTCTTTAGTGCGAGCAGGTTTAGCAGGAAAAACACCAGATGAACGCTCACTCTTTACTCAGCTTGCAAAAGTGACCGCGGGATTAATCACACTTTTCCTTGCAGTACGCTTTGGCGAGTTGATTTACCATGGCAAACTCCATTATGTATTCGGATTCGATAAACTTGGCAAATTTGAAGCTTGGATGTTTTGGATGGAAGTATGGTTAATGACATTACCATTACTCACTTTATTCCTTGGTGAAAAAAAATCTGATTCACGTTGGCTATTTATTTCAGCCTTGAGCATGTTACTCGGCGCAGCCCTATGGCGTTTAAATTATTCAATGATTATGTACGATCCAGGTAATGGCTATCGTTACTTCCCATCAGCAGAAGAATTGCTAATTTCTATTGGTTTCGTTTCCATCGAAATTTGCGCCTATATTTTAATAATTCGTCTATTCCCTGTCTTACCAGTGTTGAAAGAAAAACATCATGAAGACTCGGAACAAATTATTGCCGAAAAAGCACAATTCAGTAAAAAAATGAGCGGAGCAGAATAATGACTGAAAAAAAACGTATCTCAATCGACCCTATCACACGCATTGAAGGCCATTTGCGTATCGATTGCGAAATTGAAAATGGCGTAGTTACAAACGCTTGGTCATCAGGCACAATGTGGCGTGGTATGGAAAATATCGTGAAAGGTTCAGATCCGCGTGATGCTTGGATGATTATGCAACGTATTTGTGGCGTTTGTACAACTGTTCACGCCATTATGAGTGTGCGTGCAGTGGAAGATGCTCTAGGTGCCAAAGTGCCAGTGAATGCACAATATATCCGCAATATGATTCTTTCTGCTCATAGCATGCACGACCATATCGTTCATTTTTATCAACTTTCTGCGATGGACTGGGTGGATATCACTGCGGCACTGAACGCTGATCCCGATAAAGCTGCTGAAATGCTTAAAGGTGTTTCAACATGGGGACTAAATAGTGCAAATGAATTCCGCAACATCCAAAATAAAATCAAATCTTTAGTTGAAAGCGGTCAGCTTGGTATTTTTGCCAACGGTTATTTCGGCCACCCTGCCATGAAATTACCGCCAGAAGTAAACCTAATCGCGGTAGCTCACTACTTACAAGCACTTGAATGTCAGCGTGATTGTAACCGTATTGTGGCATTACTCGGCGGAAAAACTCCGCACATTCAAAACCTAGCAATTGGTGGCGTAGCAAATCCAATCAACTTAGACTCTCAATCAGTATTAAACTTAGAACGTTTAATGTTTGTAAAATCCTGTATTGATCGTTTAAATGACTTCGTGACCCAAGTTTATCGTGTTGATGCGGCTATCATTGCGGCTTATTACCCTGAATGGCTCAATCTTGGTAAAACATCAGGTAACTACCTTTCTGTACCTGAATATCCAATTGATGGTGATAATTCTAAATTTGTTCTAACGGGTGGCTATATTGAAAACTTTGATATTTCAACCTTCCGTCCAATTACGCAACAAAAAGATGAATTTGTTGTGAAAGGCATTAAAGAAAGTGGTAAACATGCTTGGTATGAAGACGATGAACCGCTTGAACCTTGGGCTGGTTTAACACGTCCGAAATATACAGGCTGGCAAGATGAAGGCAAATATTCATGGGTTAAAGCGCCAAGTTTCTACGGGAAAGTTGTTGAAGTGGGTCCGCTTGCCTATTTAATGTGTAACTTAGCCAATGAAAACAAAGATACATTACATCACTTTAACCATATTAAAGAGTTGTATGAAAAACTAAGCGGCAATACCTTATCTGTTGACCATTTACACTCAACCTTAGGGCGCATTATTGCTCGTACCGTACATTGTTGCGTGCTAAATAATATTCTTGAACAACAATGGAAACTACTTGTTGATAATATTGGCACTGGTGATACCGTTGCTTATCTCAAAACAGACATTCCACAAACAGGTGAGTTTAAAGGTGTTGGATTTGGTGAAGTACCTCGTGGCATGCTCTCTCACTGGGTTGTCGTTAAAAATGGCAAAATCGAAAATTATCAAGCCGTTGTGCCATCGACTTGGAATGCAGGCCCTCGTAATCAAAATGATGAAATGGGACCTTATGAGCTTTCCATCATCGGTACACCTGTCGCAGATCCGACAAAACCATTAGAAGTTGTACGCACCATCCACTCTTTCGACCCTTGCATGTCATGCGCAGTGCATGTTGTGAACACAAAAAATGGTGAAGTCACACAAGTGAAGGTGCTCTAATGAAGCCATTAATCTTAGGCGTCGGTAATATTTTACTCGGCGATGAAGGCGTGGGCGTACGAATCGCCCAAGCCCTAGAAAATCTCTCTGAAATTTTACCGCACTTTGATGTGGTTGACGGTGGCACTTGCGGCATGGAATTATTGGATGAAATGGCAAATCGTGAGCATATCATCATCATTGATGCTGTACTCGCCAATAAACAGCCAGGAGACATCATTGTGCTTCATGATGAGCAAGTGCCAGTATTTTTCTCGCGTAAAATTTCACCACACCAACTTGGTATTTGCGATGTGCTTTCTGCGTTAAAATTAACCGATGAATTCCCTAAAAACCTATGTTTAATTGGGATTCAACCAGAAACTTTTGAGCCGCATATTGCATTAAGTGAAACAATTCAAAAACAATTTCCAAAAATTTTTAAAACATTACAAAACGTTTTGAAAGAGTATGGATTTCATATTCAAATGTAGATGAAAAATAACAGATTTCACGTACTCAATATTTGCTCTTATGGTATGTGTGAATTGTTGAAATTCACCTCGCTGTAAATTTTAATAATTATGTATCGACACGAAAAAACACCAGAAAATACCACCGCACTTGAAGGTGTCATTCAAGGCTTCGCCGAAGATCCATCTTCAATCTTCCAAAACGAAATGCGAAAAGTTGCAGGAGAAATGAAAGATCTTCCTTTCTATCGAAAAGGTATCAACTGCTATTGCCCTAAATTTATACTTTTTGAAAACCAATGGATAGGTACAGTTGTGACACCTTGGATGTTGAGTATTGTCATTTTGCCAGGCAAAGATCAAGAATGGGAACCGCGCGAAATTGGCGATAAACTTTCAGTACAACTACCCTATAAAACTTTCACTTTCACAGTGAGTAGTTTAGAAAATATTCCACAATATCTTAGTTGCTCCCTTCATTCTCCGATTGATCCTGCCATGACAAATACTCAAGCAGCTCAACTCGCGCAAGATTGCCTCAGAATGATTTTATCTATGCCAACAAAAGCAACAACTTTTGATCCAAATCGACGTAACTTATTCCGCGCGATAGTAAAATAGACACAAATTTCAATAGGAGTGAAAGTATTATGTGTTTAGGTGTTCCAGGCCAAATTGTTAAGATTGGCGAAAGCGCTCTTCAACTTGCCACAGTAGATGTATGCGGCGTACAACGCGATGTGAATATTTCTCTAGTCTGCACTGGAGATCCTGCCGATTTACTTGGCAAATGGGTGCTCGTTCATGTAGGCTTTGCAATGAGTGTTATTGATGAAGATGAAGCGAAGAAAACTCAAGAAGCCCTACTCGCTATGAGTCAACTAGAGCACGAAGTTGGGGATTTTTTAGGGTTAAATCAAAAATAGTAAAATAGTCGTTCTAATTGAACGACTATTTTATTATAGCCATCCAAAAGTCTGGCTATAAAA
>MDJB01000033.1 GCA_001752465.1 Haemophilus quentini | reverse complement strand
TTTTTATAGCCAGACTTTTGTCTAGCTATAAGAAAATGACCGCACTTTTATGTGCGGTCATTGTTTTTAGAAAGGTTTATTTAGCTAAGCATTCCATGTAACTATCTGCGGTAGATTGTAAGAATGTTGCATAAGAATTTTTGCCTAAATTAACTTTATCGCCGATTGGGTCGAGTTGTCCTACATTGACTTTAGTATTTTGTGCTAAAGATTCAATCACTTTCGGCGTAAATTGTGGTTCTGCGAATAAGCAATTTACTTTATGTTCTGCGATTTCTTCTTTAATGTGAGCTAAAGTTTTTGCACCTGGTGCAACTAATGGATTGATGGTGAAGTAACCCGTTTGTTTTAAACCATAAGCATCGTTGAAATAACCATAAGCATCGTGGAAAACGTAGAAACCTTTATCTTTAACATTCGCAAGTTGTGCCGTAATTTTTTCACCTTGTTCTGCCAAAGTGCGGTTAAAATCTGCAAGATTTTGAGCAATCAAATCTTTTTTATCTGGGAATTGTGCAGTTAATTTATCAGCTACTTTTTGTGCAACAATTTTGCTGATAGCTGGAGAATACCAAACGTGCCAGTTTGTCGTTAAACCTTCGTCATGATCATGGTGATCGTGGTCATGATCGTGGTGTTCATGCTCGTGCTTATGATCATGGCTGTGTTCATGTTCATGTTCATGTTCATGTTCGTGTTTGTGCTCATGCTCATATTTATGATCGTGATCGCCATCTTCATGGAAATGCTCGTGGTGAGCTTTACTTAATAAAGGTTCAATATCCGCAAGATCGGCAATGGTAATCACTTTTTTGCGTTCAATTTGGCTAATTGGTTTGTCTAAAAATGAATCAATATCCTCACCAATCCATACAACTAAATCTGCAGATTTTACTTTTTGAATATCAGATAATTTCAAATTGTAGTCATGCGGAGAGGCGCCTGCAGGAACAAGGACTTGTGTGCCAGTTACGCCATCTACAATAGATGAAACAATAAAGCCTAAAGGTTTTACTGATGCCAATACATCGGCATTCGCCATCATTGGCGCACTTAAAAGTGCGGCAGAAATGGCGCTAATTTTTAAAAGTTTTTTCATATTTCTGTTTCCTTACTTGTTGGTAATAATTCTCAAAGGGAAAGAGAGTACGCCTTTTTATATAAATTGCAACGATTTTATAGGGAACACGAGGGAAAATTTTTCATTTTCAAAGTAAATAGGTTTCATTCGATAAAAAATGCGCATTTATGGTCAATGTGCATTTTCAAGAGGAGATTAAGATTTTTTCTTTAGTAATTTATCGATTACACGAGAAACAGCAAAAAAACCAAAGGTTGCCGTAATCATCGTGGCTGCGCCAAATCCGTTTGCGCAATTCATTGTGGCAGAAATTGCACAACCTTCAGTCATTTGTGGGAATATTAGAGGTTGTGTTGAAAATACCGCATCGATACTAAATTTGCGTTTTGGATTTTGGCTAAAATTGTAATCTTTGCGTAAAACTGACCGCACTTTGGCTAGAAGTGGATCTTGAATGGTTTTACTAAGATCGGCAATTTGAATTTGGGTTGGATCAGTTTGACCGCCAGCACCACCAATAGTAATCACATTAATTTTGTTACGTTTACAATAAGCAATCAGCGATGCTTTAGTTTTCACATTGTCAATGGCATCAATGACATAGTCATAGCCTCGGTTGAGATAATCCGATTGATTCTCTGATGATATAAAATCATCAATAATATTGACGGTACATTCTGGGTTAATTAATTTTACTCGTTCTGACATGACTTCAGTTTTTAATTTGCCGATTGTGCTGCTCATCGCAGGAAGTTGGCGGTTGATATTCGTGACGCAAATATCATCCATATCAATTAATGTGAGCTCACCAATGCCTGAACGTGCTAAGGCCTCTACGACCCAAGATCCCACGCCTCCAATGCCTATTACGCAAATATGGGCTTTGCGTAAGCGCGCGAGTCCATCAGGTGTATAAAGTCGACCAATACCGCCAAATCGCTGCTCATAATTGTCCACTGGAGCCATTATTGCAACACCCATACTCGGCCATAGTGTTTTGATAATCCTGCGATATGACCTGCTTGATCACCAATGCCACGATATAAGTCAAAGTGGTGACCTTTCACCGCACCACCCACATCAAGTGCAACCATTAAATGCAATTTGTGTGTACCAAGCCAGTTTCCGTTATTATCAATGTCAGGCACTTCGACTAAAAGAACAGTACCAGATGGTACAACGTTACGATCTGATGCTACCGAAGCCATTGGTACAAGTGGTACGCCAGCAGAACCTTTTACTTTGCCACTCGGATCATTTTTAAAGAATACATAAGAAGAATTACGTTCTAACAAACTTTGTACACGAGAAGGATTACGATTGCCCCATTCACGAATTGCTTGAATAGACATTTTCTCTTTTGGTACTTCACCATCTTCAACTAATAAACGGCCAACAGCTGTGTAAGGAAAGCCATTTTGTCCTGCATAAGCGAAGTAATTAAGGTTGCCATCACCAAAATCTACATAACCGCTGCCTTGTACCCCAAGTAAAAAGTTCTCTAACATGGAATCACTATATGCTAATTCTAATCCTTGACCCGCTAATGCACTGGCATAGATTTGCGCACGGCTAAAACGTTTATTTGCTGGCATGCGATAAATTGGATTTTGGAATTGACCTTGCGGTGAACGGCGTGCATGAAGGACAGGAGAGTAGTAGCCTGTCATCAAAACATTTTGATATCCATCGAACCCACGCATAATTTGCGGGTGAATACCAAATTTAGAAAGCTCACTTACATTGGCGCCAGAAAGTACCCAATTCGTAATTTTTTCATAGTTGCTATAGAAACGATCAGATAGTTTGCTTGCATAACTTTGTACATTTGAAAGTTGAGTTAAAAAATCGCCCTGATTAATGACCGCACTTTGGTTTTCAACTTGAGAAACTGGCATAAACACAGCTTGTTGGTAATTACGACCAGAATATTTCGCACCAAATTGTTGAGGATCGCTGCCATTTGAGGTGGTGGGAATTTGAGTTTTTGTTGTATTAGAAGAACCACAGGCAACTAAAAGTGCGGTTGTCACTGCAATAGAAAATGTTTTTAATGAGAAAAATTTTCGAACTGACATTTTTAATCCTAAATAAGCTTAAATAAAGCTGCATACGCTATCAAAAATCCTTCAAAACGACCAGTGTTATTTAGCCAAGCTGATTAATAAAAACTCATATTGAACATTTTATTAACAAATGAAACATAAACTTTTGTTTAATTCTTGCAAAAAAATATTAATAGCGTATAGTACATTGCATCAGACGCGGGGTGGAGCAGCTTGGTAGCTCGTCGGGCTCATAACCCGAAGGCCGTCGGTTCAAATCCGACCCCCGCAACCAACAAATTCTACAGCCCTGATTTAAGAAAATCAGGGCTTTTCTTTTCACGGTTTAACTCGCAATGATGATCTCAATTAGAGCATCTTTTTCTATGCTATAATCCCTCAAAATTTTCAAAATCGGTACCTAAATGAAACAATTATTTGCAACGACTTCTCGTGGCTTTGAAGAATTATTAAAAGTTGAACTCACTGAACTTGGTGCGCAAGAGGCAAAAGTGGTTCAAGGTGGCGTTCATTATCAAGCTGATGACGAAACCTTATACCGCACTTTGCTTTGGTCACGCCTTGCTTCACGCATTTTATTTCCTTTGATTGAAACCAAGATTTACAGTGATTTGGATCTTTATGCGGCTGTTTCAGGCTTTAATTGGTTAGCACAATTTGATGAACGAGTTACCTTCTTTGTCGATTTTAATGGAACCAATCAAGAAATTCGTCATACTCAATTTGGTGCGATGCGCGTTAAAGATGGAATTGTCGATTACTTTGAACGTCAAGGTAAAACTCGCCCTGATGTAGATAAAATTCATCCGGACATGCGTATCCATGCTTATTTGAACCGTGAAAATTTAGTGATTTCTTTAGATTTAAGTGGAGAAGCATTACATTTGCGAGGCTATCGTGAGGATGCCGGTCAAGCGCCCTTACGTGAAACTTTAGCGGCTGCAATTGTTATGCGTTCAGGTTGGCAAGCGGGTTCTCCATTAGTAGATCCAATGTGTGGTTCTGGCACGCTTTTAATTGAAGCAGCACAAATGGAAGCCAAAATTGCGCCGCAACTTTATCGTTTACATTGGGGATTTGATTTTTGGAAAGCGCATAATCAATCCGTTTGGGAAAAAGTAAAAAATGAAGCGATTGAATTAGCAGAAGAAAAACAAAGTGAAATTCAACCGCACTTTTATGGATTTGACCTCGATCACCGTGTATTAAAAAAGGCGCAGAAGAATGCACAAAATGCAGGTGTTTCACATTTAATTAAATGGCAACAAGGTGATGTTGCAGCGTTGAAAAATCCTCGTTTAAATGAAGTCGGTACGGTTATCTGTAATCCACCTTATGGTGAACGTTTAGGTACAACACCCGCTTTAATCGCGCTCTATTCTGTATTTGGGCAAAGACTTAAAAAAGAATTTTGCGGTTGGAATGTTTCTGTTTTTAGTAGCGAATCGACATTGCTTGATTATTTGAGAATGCGTGCCAGTCGACAGTTTAAAGCAAAAAATGGCCCACTAGATTGTGTGCAGAAGAATTATCAAGTTTCAGAACGAAAATCTGACGAAATTCCAGCTGAAAATGAACTGGAATTTAACCGCACTTCGGAGGTGGCAACCGATTTTGCTAATCGATTACAAAAAAATATTAAGAAAATTAGTAAATGGGCAAAGCAGCAAGGATTAGACGCTTATCGTTTATATGATGCCGATTTGCCTGAATATAATTTAGCTGTCGATCGTTATGCAGATTACATTGTTGTGCAAGAGTATGCAGCGCCGAAAAATATTGATGAAAATAAAGCGCGTCAACGTTTATTGGATGCGGTTACTGCAACTTTGCACGTTACCGGTGTCGAAACGAATAAGTTGATCCTCAAAGTTCGTCAGAAACAAAAAGGTACCAACCAATATGAGAAATTAGCCAATAAAGGTGAATACTTTTATGTGAATGAATATGGCGTGCAACTTTGGGTAAATTTGACGGATTATTTAGACACTGGCTTATTCTTAGATCACCGTTTAACAAGAAAAATGATTGGTGAGTTGGCAAAAGGTAAAGATTTCTTAAACTTATTTGCTTATACTGGCTCAGCAACTGTCCATGCAGCACTTGGTGGTGCTAAATCGACAACTACCGTTGATATGTCCAATACTTATCTTAATTGGGCGGAGCAAAATCTTATTTTGAATGATATTGAAGGTAAACAACATAAATTAATTCAAGCAGATTGCCTTCAATGGTTAGAAAAATGTGATCGTCAATTTGATTTGATATTTGTGGATCCACCGACGTTTTCGAATTCCAAACGTATGGAAGAGAGTTGGGATGTTCAACGAGATCATGTGAAATTAATGAGCAACCTAAAACGAGTTTTGTCGAATAATGGCACAATTGTTTTCTCGAATAATAAACGTGGATTCAAAATGAATTTAGTTGCGTTGGAAGAATTAGGTTTAAGTGCGGTAGAAATTTCGCATAAAACGTTACCGCTAGATTTTGAACGTAATAAACAAATTCATAATTGTTGGATGATTCAACATATATAATGATTTGCTAAGTTGTAAAAATAGTCGAAAAGATAGTGAATTTTAAACAAACTGAATAAAAAACTATCGCTCAAACATTTTTTTTCAAAAAGTGCTAGACAAGGTTTTATTAAATCATTAACATACGCCCCCGCAACGACGCAATAACGCGTTCGTAGCTCAGTTGGATAGAGCGTTGGCCTCCGGAGCCAAAGGTCGCAAGTTCGAATCTTGTCGAGCGCGCCAGGTCAGTGCAATAACAACTTTTAATGGTGGCTATAGCTCAGTTGGTAGAGCCCTGGATTGTGATTCCAGTTGTCGTGGGTTCGAATCCCATTAGCCACCCCATCTTATCTTTATAAGATCTGACGGCGAGTAGCGCAGCTTGGTAGCGCAACTGGTTTGGGACCAGTGGGTCGTAGGTTCAAATCCTATCTCGCCGACCACTTTATTTTGTTCTTTAACAATGTATCAGACAATCTGTGTGGGCACTTGTTGATTGACTTGTTTTAAAATATTTTTTAATTTTGAAGTCTTAATAGGTGCTTAACTGAAAATTCATAATTACTTTTTAAGTAGTGTTTTATTTATAGCTAAGCAGTATATTGAGCGATTGAACTTGAATTGAAGAGTTTGATCATGGCTCAGATTGAACGCTGGCGGCAGGCTTAACACATGCAAGTCGAACGGTAACATAAAGAAGCTTGCTTCTTTGATGACGAGTGGCGGACGGG
>MDJB01000032.1 GCA_001752465.1 Haemophilus quentini | reverse complement strand
TTTTGGCTGGCTATAATAAAAAAACGACTAGGCAAAGCCTAGCCGTTAAATATATTACGCCTTCACATTTTCTTTCAAAAACGCTAACAACTGCTCTTTCGCAATCATCTGTTTTTCACCAGTGCGGCGGTTCTTATATTCAATTTCACCGTTCTCTAGGTTTTTCTCACCGATTACAACCATATGCGGTACACCAATAAGTTCCATGTCTGCAAACATCACACCTGGGCGCTCTTTACGATCATCAAAAATCACATCTACACCTTGTGATTGTAAAGTGCGGTAAAGTTCTTCAGCGTATTTTTGCACGGCTTCAGATTTGTGCATGTTCATTGGCACAATCGCCACAGTGAATGGAGCAATTTCATCTGAAGGCCAAATAATACCGCGATCATCATGATGCTGTTCAATCGCTGAAGCTACCACACGAGTTACGCCGATGCCGTAGCAGCCCATTGTCATTACAAGTGGTTTACCATCTTCGCCTTGAACAGTCGCTTTCATTGCTTCAGAGTATTTTTTACCCAGTTGGAAAATATGTCCCACTTCAATACCACGTTTAATTTGAAGCGTGCCTTTACCATCTGGACTTGGATCACCTTCCACTACATTACGTAAATCAAATACTTCAGGCATTGCTACATCGCGTTCCCAGTTCACATTGAAATAATGTTTTCCATCGATATTCGCGCCACAACTAAAATCAGACATTAACGCCACAGTGCGGTCAATAATCACTGGAATATTTAAATTCACAGGACCTAATGAACCCACGCCCGCACCAATTTTTGCTTTGATTTCTGCTTCGTCAGCAAACTCAAGCGGATCTGCCACTAATGGATGTTTTTGTGCTTTGATCTCGTTTAATTCGTGGTCGCCCCGAATAATTAAAGCAACAAGCGGTTGATTTTCATCAGCACTTTTTACAATCAACGTTTTCACAGTTTTAGTGATTGGTTGATTAAATTGTTCTACAAGTTCATTAATAGTTTTCGCATTTGGCGTATCAACCAATGTCATTTCTGCAGTTGGTGCTTGACGCTCACCGATAGCTACCGCTTCAGCAAGCTCAATATTCGCGGCAAAATCCGATTCTGTCGAAAACACCACGTCATCTTCACCACTTGAAGCTAACACTTGGAACTCATGAGAAGCAGAACCTCCAATAGACCCCGTGTCCGCTTGTACCGCACGGAAATCTAAGCCTAAACGGTTAAAAATGTTACTGTACACTTGATACATCACATCATAGGTTTCTTGCAAACTTTCTTGTGTCGTGTGAAATGAGTACGCATCTTTCATAATAAATTCACGCGAACGCATCACGCCAAAACGAGGACGCACTTCATCACGGAATTTCGTTTGAATTTGATATAAGTTCAGTGGAAGCTGTTTATATGAAGAAACTTCACGACGCACTAAATCGGTGATTACTTCTTCATGAGTTGGCCCAAGTACAAAGTTACGGTTTCCGCGGTCTTCAAAACGAAGGAGCTCAGGGCCATATTGATCCCAACGGCCAGACTCTTCCCATAATTCCGCAGGTTGCACAACAGGCATTAATACCTCAATTGCCCCCCCCTTGTTCATCTCTTCGCGAATAATCTTTTCTACTTTTTTCAATACGCGAATCCCCGTCGGCAACCAGTTATATAAACCTGATGCCATTGGGCGAATCATACCTGCACGCAACATTAATTGGTGGCTCACGACCTGAGCATCATTTGGCGTTTCTTTAAGGGTGGAGAATAAATATTGACTTGTACGCATTGTTTAACCTTAGATTCTAAGAACTGAAAAAATTGGCGCAAGTATAACAAAAAGTACGGTGATTTTTAACCGCACTTTCGATACTTACTCATTATTTTGCGCTTTCGCCAAAATTGCTTTATGTTCCTGAATCAATGCCATAAAAGGCTGACCAAACCGCTCTAATTTGATTGAGCCCACGCCATTAATTTGCAACATTTCAATATTGCTTGTTGGCATATATTGTGCCATTTCTTGCAACGTCGCATCATTAAAGACAATGTACGGCGGAATATTTTCTTTATCGGCAATTTGTTTGCGTAAGAAACGCAAGCGTGCAAATAAATCCTTATCGTAATTTGCAACACTTTGGCGTTGTGGATTATGGGCAATCTTACTGATTGCAGAAATACGAGGCATTGCCAGTTCTAATGGTTCTTCACCTTTCAGAATCGCTTTCGCACTTTCTGTAAGTTGCAACGTTGGATTTAATTCACTAATAACCTGTTTCACAAAACCCAAATGAATAAGCTGACGAATAACAGACTGCCAATGCTCTTTGCTTTTATCTTTTCCGATACCATACACTGAAAGTTTATCATGTTGGCGTTCAATAATTTTCTGATTGTGCATGCCACGCAACACCGCAATCACATAATGTGCACCGAAACATTGCCCCACTCGATAAATAGTAGACATTACTTTTTGCGCATCGACTAATCCATCATATTTTTTAGGAGGATCAAGGCAAATATCACAGTTATTACATGGTGTTTGTCGATGCTCACCAAAATAATTGAGAAGAACTAAACGGCGACAAGTCTGGCTTTCTGCAAATTCACCAATAGCTTCTAATTTATGCTGCTCAATCTGACGCTGTGATGTTTCTGGTTTTTCTAAAAGAATTTTTTGTAACCAAGCATAATCCGCCGGCTCATAAAACAAAACGGCCTCAGCTGGTAAATCATCACGTCCAGCTCGCCCTGTTTCCTGATAGTAAGATTCAATGCTGCGAGGTAAATCAAAATGGGCAATAAACCGCACATTGGATTTATTAATCCCCATTCCAAAAGCAATGGTTGCGACTACCACTTGAACATTATCACGCTGAAAATCCTGTTGCACACGCTCACGAAGTGCCGTTTCCATTCCAGCGTGGTAAGCAGCAGCAGAGACGCCTTTATTGCGTAAACTTTCCGCAATTCTCTCAACCTTATTTCTGCTGTTGCAATAAATAATCCCACTCTTGCCCTTTTGAGCTAACACAAAACGCGTCAGTTGCTCCATTGGTTTATATTTTTCTTCCAAGGTATAACGAATGTTTGGTCGATCAAAACTACCGATATATCTATGTGGATTTTCTAGATTGAGGTGAGTCAAAATATCTTGGCGGGTCGCATGATCGGCTGTTGCGGTGAGCGCCATAATTGGCGCGTGAGGGAAACTAGCTTTTAAACCGCCAAGCTGGGTATACTCAGGGCGAAAATCATGCCCCCATTGAGAAATGCAGTGTGCTTCATCAATTGCAATAAAGCTGACTTTACTATAAGAAATAAGTTGAAAGAAACTGTTCGTCATCACTTTTTCTGGCGACACATAAAGCAGTTTAAGTTGCCCAGAAATAAGCTTATTTTGTACTCGTTGCTGCTGTTCTAAAGTCTGACTAGAATTAAGAAAATCCGCCTCAATTCCATTAGCTTGAAGCTGATCCACTTGATCTTTCATCAAGGAAATCAGCGGAGAAATCACTAAAGTTAAACCCTCAAAACAAAGTGCGGGAACTTGGTAACAAAGTGATTTGCCATTCCCCGTTGCCATTACCACCAAAGCATCTTGTCCGTTTAACGCGGCATTGATAACTTCTTCCTGCCCTTTACGGAAAGATTGATAACCGAAAACCGATTTCAAAACAGAAAGTGCGGTCGGTTTTTCTATTATTTTTGGTGATAAATGAGAATCAAGCATCTTAGAACTGAACGTTCTCGCCATGTGCAGCACAAGCTTCGACTAAACAATCCCAAAAACGTTTTCCGTCATTAGAAACCCAGTCGCCATTTTTAAAAGCAAAATGAAAACCGCCTAATTTACTCGCAATCCAAAGCTCAAGTAATGGCTCTTGCTTGTTAATCACTATTTGTGTGCGATTATCAAAGGTGATTGTAAATACTGAACCTTGCGTTTCACAATCTACATCCGCACCTTGCTCTTCTAATTCTTCTTCAATTTTTTGCCAAACTTGTTCAATATTTTGGTGAAATTCTGCAATATTCATAAAATGTTCCTGTTTAAATCTGATAGAATGCGGCAAATTATAAAGCCTTTCTTAAGCTTGTGAAAGGCGGATTTACCAATAAGTAAGAGAGAGAAAAATGAAAAAACTACTATCAATTTTAGTGCTTAGTGCAGTTTGCATTGTGGCAACAGGATGCGGCGTAAAAGGTCCTTTATATTTCCCAGAAAAAGAACAAGCACAACAAACCAAATAAGCGATTATCCAATTACAATCCCCCAAAAAAACAGGAACACAACATGAATTTCTTCCAATATAAAAATAATAAGCTTTATGCTGAAGATATTCCGGTTCAACAACTTGCTGAACAATTCGGTACACCTCTTTATGTATATTCTCGAGCGACACTTGAACGCCATTGGCATGCTTTTGACTCAGCCTTCGGTAAGCGCCCTCACTTAATTTGCTTTGCCGTAAAATCTTGCTCGAATATCGGCGTATTAAATATCATGGCAAAACTAGGTTCAGGTTTCGATATTGTCTCACAAGGCGAACTTGAGCGTGTACTTGCAGCGGGTGGCGATGCATCAAAAGTAGTTTTTTCGGGCGTAGCTAAATCCCGAGAAGAAATTATGCGCGCATTAGAAGTCGAGATTCGTTGTTTTAATGTAGAATCAGTTTCTGAACTCAAACACATTAACCAGCTCGCAGGCAAGATGGGGAAAATAGCGCCAATATCTTTACGAGTGAATCCAGATGTTGATGCGCATACACACCCTTATATCTCAACAGGATTAAAAGAAAATAAATTTGGTGTAAGCGTAAATGAAGCTCGAGAGGTATATAAATTAGCCTCAACGCTGCCAAACATAAAAATAACAGGGATGGATTGCCACATAGGCTCACAGCTCACTGAATTACAACCATTTTTAGATACCACAGATCGCTTAATTGTCCTAATGGAACAATTAAAAGAGGATGGAATTACATTAAAACATCTCGATCTGGGCGGTGGTTTAGGCGTGACTTATACAGACGAAACGCCTCCGCATCCAAGCGATTACGCAAATGCATTATTAGAAAAACTAAAAGATTATCCTGAACTTGAAATTATTCTTGAACCAGGCAGAGCAATTTCTGCAAATGCGGGAATTTTAGTAGCAAAAGTACAATACCTAAAAAATAATGAAAGTCATAATTTCGCGATTACCGACACAGGAATGAACGATATGATCCGCCCTGCATTGTATGAGGCTTATATGAACATCGTAGAAATTGACCGCACTTTAGCAAGAGAAAAAGCCATTTATGATGTTGTGGGGCCTGTCTGCGAAACCTCTGATTTCTTAGGCAAACAACGAGAACTTTCTATTGCTGAAGGTGATTATATAGCTCAATGCTCAGCAGGCGCTTATGGAGCAAGCATGTCATCAAACTATAACTCAAGACCCCGTACTGCAGAAGTTTTAGTAGATGGCGATCAATCCTATTTAATTCGTCGTCGAGAAACCTTAAAGGAACTTTGGGCATTAGAGTCGACCATTTAATCTTTCTTATCTTAAAAGAGCGGTAAAAAATTATCTATTTTTCTACTGCTCTTTTTCTGTCCATAAATCAGCCTACCTCAAACAGTAAGTTTGTGAGATAAATCAAATTTTTTTCTATTCTAGATTGGCATAGAATTGAATTCTTTATAGAATACTATGTTTTTTAAAGTGGGCTTTTGCCACTAAAGGGGAAATTATGCAAGAAAAACTAAAGGTTTTATTGATTGACGACCATCCGTTAATGCGTCGTGGCATTAAACAACTTGTAGAATTAGACGATAACTTTGAAGTGGTGGCTGACGTAGGCAGCGGCACGGAAGGGATTTCCGTAGCATTACAAACATCACCTGATGTGATTATTTTAGATCTCAACATGAAAGGACTTTCTGGGTTAGATACGCTCAAAGGATTACGCGCAGAAGGCGTTGATGCACGAATCTTAATTTTAACAGTGTCTGATGCAAAAAATGATATTTATACTCTGATTGATGCAGGTGCAGATGGTTACTTGCTAAAAGATACAGAACCAGGTACGTTGCTAGACCAAATAAAGCGCATTGCACAAGGTGAAGTTATTCTGAGTGATTCTATTAAAAATTTATTGTTAGAACGCACTCATGAAGAAAATCCATTAGACAGCCTAACAGATCGTGAAATGGGCGTACTTCGTCAAATTGCGACAGGTCTATCAAATAAACAAATTGCAGCACAACTGTTTATTTCAGAAGAAACCGTGAAAGTACATATCCGTAATTTATTGCGCAAATTAAATGTACATTCTCGCGTTGCCGCAACGGTATTATTTTTTGAACAAAATCGTTAAAAAAATAATCATAAAAAAATGCGCTAGGATAAACTTAGCGCATTTTTCTTTACAGTCACACTATTTACATTAATTCAATAGATTTAATATCTTCTAATAATATATACAATTCTTTTTTAATATCTTGTTCAAATTGTATTTCTGCACTTTCTCGATCTAAATCTAGACGCATTCTTTCTCTTTTATCAAGTAATTTACGAGCATCATGTGTAGGCATATCACGCACAACTTCATATAAATTGGCCATCGCAGGATAAGTAGATAAACTCTTACCAAAAGGCATTAATAGCATTGTAAGACGGATCACTCCCTCTGAAGTATTACATTCTCCAGATTGCATTGCTCGAGCAATAACATCAATGCTTTCTTTTAATCGTATAGTGCGCTCATGCTTGGCTTTAGTAATCAATTCCTTTTGGATTTTTAACTGTTTTAATAAATATATTGCATATAAACTCAATCCAATCACCAAGAAAAATACAACTACAATAAATAGCCAAATCATAACTTATCTAAATTGGTTAATATCGATACGCTCGAAAGTTCGGTATAAATCATCTTCACTTTCATCTTCGTCTTCAATGCCAAGTTCTTCCATTAATTCAGAAATTCTATCTAAGCATTCATCTACAAATTGTTGATCTGCTTTACTAATAGTTTTACCTTCATCTAAAGCATCCAATAATTCATTAAGAATTTCGTTATTTTCCAGATTTTCAAGCTCTTTCATTGGATCTCGTTTTTTCACCTGTTTTATTACTGGAATTAATTGACCTTTTTCAGGTTTATTAATAAATTCTACAACCAACGGAACCTTTTTCTTACTACCGATTTTTGGATCTTTAATTTCATTTTGAAGTTTATTCGCTTTTTCTTCAACCGCGCGATGACGAGATCCTGAAGCTAAACCTTTATGCTTACGTTTTTTCTTATCTTCACGAGCTTTAGCATCCAATTCATAGCGTGTAAGCTTTTTACCTGGACGTGCTTTTGTTATATCTATTTTTTTATCTGCTTTTCGAATTGGCATAATATCGGTAATTCGACGTGTTTTTTTCTTACGAGCCATAAGGTATCCTTCTAAAAATTTTGCGGATTGTATCACTAGTGCGTATTTTTCTCACTAACAAACATAAACTTTTTTAATCCTTTTCATGAAATAATGAGTAAATTCCAAAAGAACAAAAACCCCATATCTTTCGACACGGGGTTCTTATCTTTTATTCTACTCTGCTTTATTCTATTTATGTATTTGGTAACCTGGCGGTGCCCTACTCTCACATGGGGAAG
>MDJB01000031.1 GCA_001752465.1 Haemophilus quentini | reverse complement strand
TCTTCGCACTTTTTGTTTATAGGTGATATTTGAAAGTTATCAAAATGTGATTTTTTAATCAGTATTTTATCGACTGGTTACATTTCTTTCGTTATAATTGAACGTCTTATTTTATTTAACAAACGTGTTCGGTGTGGATTTTTACCGAGTGCAAATTAATTGAGGTAACAAATGTCATTAAATATTGAAACAACTCAAGGTTTAGAACGCCGTGTAGCGATCACCGTTCCAGCTGAAACTGTATCTAAAGCAGTTCGTGAAGAATTTAAACGTGCATCAAAAAATGTGCGTGTAGATGGTTTCCGTAAAGGTCATGTTCCTGCACACATCATCGAGCAACGCTTCGGTGCATCAATCCGTCAAGATGTATTAAACGATTTATTACCACGTCATTTTTTTGATGCCGTGATTGCAGAAAAGATTAATATTGCTGGTCGTCCAACTTTTGGTATTGAAACTTTTGAAGAAGGTAAAGATCTAGTTTTTATCGCAACTTTTGAAGTTTATCCAGAAGTTAAATTACAAGGTTTAGAGAATATTAAAGTTGAAAAACCAACTGTTGAAATCACAGAAGCTGATATTGATAAAATGGTTGATGTGTTACGTAAACAACAAGCAACTTGGGCAGAAACCGACTCTGCTGCAAAAGCAGATGATCGCGTAACTATTGATTTTGTTGGCTCTGTAGATGGCGAAGAGTTTGAAGGCGGTAAAGCATCTGACTTCGTATTATTTATGGGACAAGGTCGTATGATTCCTGGTTTTGAAGATGGTATCGTAGGCCATAAAGCAGGTGAGCAATTTGATATTAATGTAACTTTTCCAACTGAATACCATGCTGAAAACTTAAAAGGTAAAGCGGCAAAATTTGCAATCACCTTGAAAAAAGTGGAAAACATGGTGTTACCTGAGTTAACAGATGAGTTTGTTGCTAAGTTCGGTCCGAATACTAAATCTGTTGCAGATTTACGTGTAGAAATTCGTAAGAATATGGAACGTGAATTGAAAAATGCATTAGTTTCACGTGTTAAACAACAAGTAATCAATGGGTTAATTGAACAAAATCTAATTGAAGTTCCAGCTTCTGCTGTAGAAGAAGAAATTAATGTATTACGCAATCAAGCGGCTCAACGTTTTGGTGGCAATGCACAACAAGCTGCACAGTTACCACGTGAATTATTTGAAGCGGAAGCAACTCGTCGTGTTCAAGTAGGTTTATTATTCTCTGAAGTGATTAAATCTAATGAATTAAAAGCTGATGAAGAACGCGCTAAAGCAATGATTGCAGATATTGCATCAGCTTACGAGCAACCAGCAGAGGTTGTTGAATACTATAGCAAAAACGAAGAGTTAATGAACAATATTCGTAACGTAGTATTAGAAGAACAAGCAGTGGATGCAGTACTTGCTAAAGCACAAGTGACTGAAAAAGTTTCTTCATTTGATGAAATTATGAATCCACAGGCATAATGATTAATTAATATCGTTATGATTGAATAAAAGTGCGGTCGCTCTTTTTAACAAAAGCGACCGCATTTTTATTTGTAGGTTATTTAGAGTAAAATAATTAGTAATTTTAGAGAAAAAGGTAAGAAAATGAGTGTAATTCCTATGGTTGTTGAACAAACTTCGCGTGGCGAGCGTTCATACGACATTTATTCCCGTTTATTAAAAGAGCGTGTGATCTTCCTAAGTGGTGAAGTGGAAGATCGTATGGCAAATCTTATTGTGGCTCAGCTGCTTTTTTTAGAGTCTGAAGATCCAACTAAAGATATAAATATCTATATCAACTCTCCCGGTGGTTCTGTGACCGCGGGTATGGCTATTTACGATACAATGCAATTTATTAAGCCAGATATTCGTACACTTTGTATCGGTCAGGCATGCTCAATGGGCGCATTCTTGCTTGCTGGCGGAACAGCTGGCAAACGAACTGCGTTACCAAATGCGCGTGTGATGATTCACCAACCGTTGGGCGGTTTCCGTGGTCAAGCATCGGATATTCAAATTCATGCACAAGAGATTTTGAAAATTAAACACACCTTAAACGATCGTCTAGCATTCCATACTGGGCAAAGTATCGAACGAATTGAGAAAGATACAGATCGCGATAACTTTATGTCAGCTGACGAAGCAAAAGCATATGGTTTAGTTGATGAAGTTTTAATTAAACGTTAAGGAAACACATGTCAGACAAAGATAAAGATTTACATTGCTCTTTTTGCGGAAAAGAAAAAGGCGAAGTAGATAAATTAATTGCTGGTACAGACGGCTATATTTGTAATGAGTGTATTGAACTTTGTCATTCAATGCTTGAAGAAAGTAATGATGAGAGTGTAGACGAAAGTGCGGCAGAAAATGAGGAGAAATTACCAACTCCTCACGAAATTCGTGCTCATCTAGATGATTATGTTATTGGCCAAGATTATGCGAAAAAAGTGCTTTCTGTCGCAGTTTACAATCATTATAAACGCTTACGAACTAATCATGAAAATAACGATGTTGAGCTCGGTAAAAGTAATATCTTGCTTATTGGACCAACGGGTAGTGGTAAAACATTGCTTGCTCAAACATTAGCTCGTCGCTTAAATGTGCCGTTTGCGATGGCTGACGCGACAACATTGACTGAAGCTGGCTACGTGGGTGAAGATGTAGAAAATGTCCTACAAAAGCTTTTACAAAACTGTGAGTATAATACTGAAAAAGCGGAGCAAGGCATTATCTATATTGATGAAATTGATAAAATTAGCCGTAAATCGGAAGGTGCATCAATTACTCGAGATGTATCTGGCGAAGGTGTACAACAAGCGTTGTTAAAACTCATTGAAGGTACTGTAGCGTCTATTCCACCTCAAGGCGGGCGTAAACATCCGCAGCAAGAAATGGTGAAATTAGATACGTCAAAAATTCTCTTTATCTGTGGTGGTGCATTTGCGGGATTGGATAAAATTATCAGTAAACGTACACAAACAAGTACGAGTATCGGTTTTAGTGCGAAAGTAGAAAAGGATAAAGAAGAAAAGTCTCTTTCTGAATTATTCCGTCAAGTAGAACCAGATGATTTAATGAAGTTTGGTTTGATTCCGGAATTTATTGGGCGTTTACCTATGATTTCTCCACTAAGTGAATTAGATGAAGAAGCCCTTGTGCAAATTCTTACACAGCCTAAAAATGCCTTGACTAAACAATATCAAGCTTTATTTGGACTTGAAAATGTGGAGTTAGAATTCACCCCTGAAGCTTTAAAAGCAATGGCGAAGAAAGCGCTTGAAAGAAAAACAGGCGCGCGTGGGTTACGTTCTATTGTCGAGGCTGTATTGCTTGATACGATGTATGATTTACCATCTATCGAAAATTTACGTAAAGTAGTCGTGGATGAAAGTACCATTGTAGATAATACCGCTCCAAAATTAGAATATCATTCTTAATAGAAAAGTGCGGTTGTTTTTCCTTATGTTTTCTATCTTGCTTGATGATTTTCAATAGGCAAGGCGAAAAGAAAATGCTACAATCGCACATTCTTATAACTTTATTCTTATTTTCCTAAGTAAATAACGGATTCAATTTATGGCAACTGAAATTGTTGATAAAAAGAAAAATGTACCAGAGACGGTGGTAGAAGGTAAATCTAAAGGGTTAAATACCCTTCTTTGGATTTTAGTCGCAGTCTTTTTTGCGGCGGCTGCAATTGGTAATGTTTATTTCCAAAAAGTATATTCATTACCTATTCGTGTAGTAGGTGTCGTCATTGCGTTAGTGATTGCTTTTGCATTTGCAGCAATTACTAATCAAGGTACAAAAGCTCGTACATTCTTTAAAGATTCAAAAATAGAAGTGCAAAAAGTGGTATGGCCAACTCGCCAAGAAGCGCGTCAAACTACATTAATCGTAATTGGGGTAACAATCATTGCATCCTTATTTTTCTGGGCGACAGATTCGATTATTGTCACAGTAATTAATTTCTTAACTGATTTGAGATTCTAAAATGACTGAAGAAACAACTGTATCAAAAAAACGTTGGTATGTACTACAGGCGTTTTCTGGTTTTGAAAGCCGAGTGGCTTTAACTTTGCGTGAATATATTAAACAGCAACAAATGGAAGACCAATTTGGTGAAGTGTTAGTTCCAACTGAAGAAGTCGTTGAGAATGTTGCAGGTAAACGTCGTAAAAGCGAACGTAAGTTTTTCCCTGGTTATGTGCTTGTAGAAATGGAAATGAATGATGAAACATGGCACTTGGTGAAAAGTGTTCCGCGTGTTATGGGATTCATTGGTGGTACACCTGATAAACCTGCGCCAATTTCTAAACGAGAAGCTGATACTATTTTAAATCGATTAGAACAGACTACAGATAAACCACGTCACCGCAATGAGTATCATCCTGGTGAAGAAGTTCGTGTAGCTGAAGGTCCATTTGCAGACTTTAATGGTACAGTAGAAGAAGTGGATTATGAAAAAGGTCGCTTAAAAGTTTCTGTATCAATCTTTGGTCGTGCAACACCAGTTGAACTAGAATTTGCTCAAGTAGAAAAAATACATTAATCCTTGATTAAGGATAATTAAAAAATTACCGCACTTTTATAGTGCGGTTTTTTCATGTTTTGAATTTATTAAGGTATGTATTGCTTGTGTGATCTTTAATTCTAGAAATTAATTGGCCGTAGAGGGAAATAAGATATAAAAAATCCCTTGCAGGCAAGGGATTTAGTAATGCTTTAAAGTGCGGTAGAAATTACCAACCTTTTACAACACCATCTTTAAAGTGTTTTTTAGCTTCTTGGTAAACTTCTTCTGTTTGATAAGATTTTACGAAATCTTGAACAGCTTTGCTGTCTTTGTTATCGGTACGAGAAACGATAATATTCACATATGGAGAATCTTTATCTTCTACAAATACACCGTTATCTTGTGCATTTAAGCCCACTTGACCCGCATAAGTGTTGTTTACTACAGCTAAATCAACATCGTCTAATGCGCGTGCCGCAACAGAAGTATCTACTTCAGTGATGTTTAATTTTTTCGGATTTTCAACAATATCTAATACAGTTGAAAGAAGGTTATTTACATCTTTTAATTTGATTAAACCTTGTTTCTGAAGAAGAATTAATGCGCGGCCACGGTTTGTTGGATCGTTAGGAACAACAACTTTAGCACCTTCTTGTAATTCATTCACATTTTTGATTTTTTTAGAATAACCCGCTAATGGATAGACGAAAGTATTACCCACGATGACTAAGTTATTTAAATTTTTCGCTTTTGCATCTTCATCTAAATAAGGTTTATGTTGCATTGCGTTTGCATCTAAATCGCCTTTAGATACAGCTTCATTTGGTAATGCGTAGTCATTGAATTCAACGAATTGAACGTCTAAACCATATTTTTCTTTGGCGACTTTTGCTGCAATTTCTGCAACTTGGTGCTCAGGGCCAGACATCACACCGACTTTGATTTTAAGTGGTGCAGCTGCAGCTTCAGGTTTTTTATCTTCTTTACAGCCTGTTAAAACGAGAGCTGATGCGATTGCAGTGATTGCAAAAAGTTGTTTTAATTTCATAGGATTTCCTTCCTGTTTAAGTTAAGAGTTGTGTTTAATTAACGATGATCCACTTTTTTAGCCAGTACATCGCCGAGTTTTTGGCTAATCATAACGAATAGCACAATAATAATGGTTGCCACCCAAGTGACATAAGGCATATTGCGATATACGCCGTAGTTGATAGCGAGGCTACCTAAGCCACCGCCGCCTTGCGTCCCCGCCATTGCAGAGTAACCAACTAAAGTGACTAGCGTGAGCGTGATGCCATTAATGAGTGTCGGTAGTGCTTCTGGCAAATAGAATTTACGTACAATTTGCCATTTAGTCGCGCCCATTGCTTGAGCGGCTTCGGTTAAACCATTTGGAATTTCCATTAATGCATTAGCAGTTAAGCGAGCTACGAATGGCATCGCACAAATACTTAATGGAATAATTGCTGCCGTTGTACCTAATACGGTTCCTACGATGAAACGTGTTACAGGTAATAAGATTAAGAGCAAAATAATAAATGGAATAGAGCGCCCGATATTAATAATCGTGTTTAACACAAAATGAGTGCGGTTATTTTGTAAAATCTCATTTTTTCCAGTTAAGAAAGTCCATACACCAACAGGCACGCCGACTACTACGGCAAGTAAAGTAGATGCAAAGCTGAGATAAATCGTTTCATAAGTTGCGGTTGCGACAACACCCCACATCTGAGGTGTTAATTGCTGGCTGAATGTTGCCAAGAAATCATTGAACATAACCAAGCACCTCCACGCGCACGTTGTTTTCCATTAAATAAACTTTGGTTTGCGTAATGGAATCTTCATCGCCTTCTACTTCAGCAATGGTATAACCAAATTTCACGCCTCCAGCATAATCAATTTGTGAGGTTAAGATACTAAGCTCCACGCCAAATTTTTTTGATGCCTGAGAAAGTAACGGTGCATCAACTGAGCGACCCGTAAACTCAAATTTGACAATTGGATACGCTTTGCTATGCTTCGGCGTATCAGTAAGATTTTCCAAATATTCATCAGGTAGACTGATGTGGAAGGTCGAACGAATAAATTCTTGTGCTAATTCTGTTTTAGGATTTGCAAAAATTTCACCGACAGTACCTTGTTCAACGAGGCGACCTTGATCAATGACAGCAACTTGATCACAAATCTGTTTAACAACCTCCATTTCATGGGTAATTAACAAAATCGTAATACCTAAAGTGCGGTTAATTTCTTTTAATAATTTCAGAATAGATTGTGTCGTTGCAGGATCTAATGCGCTAGTGGCTTCATCACATAATAAGACTTTAGGATCGCTGGCTAAGGCGCGTGCAATGGCTACACGTTGTTTTTGCCCACCAGAAAGATTACTTGGGTAAGCATCACGTTTTTCACTTAAACCAACAAGATCTAAAAGTGCGGTAATTTTTTCTTGGATTTTTGTTTTTGGCTCACCTTCCAATTCTAAGGGTAATGCCACGTTTTCAAATACAGTGCGGGAACTTAGTAAATTGAAATGCTGAAAAATCATTCCGATTTGACGACGAGCACGTACTAACTCGCGATCAGAAAGCCCTGTTAATTCTACGCTATCAACAATAACGGAACCACTAGTTGGTTTTTCTAATAAGTTCACACATCGAATTAATGTACTTTTTCCTGCGCCAGATGCACCAATTACGCCACAAATTTGACCTTTTTCGATGTTTAATGAGACATTATCAAGCGCAGTCAATTTCTTGCTAGGCAGCTCAAAAATCTTCGTTATATTGCTTAGCTTAATCATATAAGCCCTTTTTATTTACTGTTTTTAAATCTGTTTCGGTATTCTAGACGTCTAGATTGCTATGTCAATATGTCAAATTATCTTTTTTAGACAGATTGGTTATGAGTTATATTTGCTAATTGCTTGGATTAAATAGATAATTTTCGTCAATTTGATACGTATGAAAGGTAAGAGAATGAATAAGGCTATTTTTTTAGATCGCGATGGCACGTTAAATATTGATTATGGTTATGTACACGAAATTGATAACTTTAAGTTTATTGATGGTGCGATTGATGCATTGCGAGAATTAAAGAAAATGGGATATATGTTGGTGTTGGTTACCAATCAATCTGGAATTGCGCGTGGTTATTTTTCTGAGGAGCAGTTTTTACAGTTAACAGAATGGATGGATTGGTCATTGGCTGAACAAGATGTGGATTTGGATGGTATTTATTATTGCCCACATCATCCCGAGGGAAAAGGTGAGTATAAAGAAGACTGTGATTGCAGGAAACCCAAACCTGGTATGCTACTGCAAGCGATCAAGGAATTAAAGATCGATCCTACGCAATCTATTATGGTTGGAGATAAAGTTGAAGATCTAAAAGCGGGAATTGGCGCGAAGGTGAAAATGAACGTATTAGTTCGTACAGGTAAAACAGTAACAGAGGAAGGCGAGAGAGTAGCGGATTATGTGTTAGATTCTATCGTTGAGCTTCCGAGAATTTTAAAACGATTAAAAAAATAGCTCAAAATATCTATATTTTGCTCTAATCGCTTGTGCTTTAATCAAAAGATCATTTTTTTAAATATTTTTACAAAAAAGTACTTGCAAAGGCGTCTGAAAT
>MDJB01000030.1 GCA_001752465.1 Haemophilus quentini | reverse complement strand
CGACCACCTTATATATTCTTCAGTTCAACGAAGTCGGAGTTTGTGCGGTTTATTGAGTATATGCAGGAAGATAAGATTGATAATTGGCAAGCCTTTGATAATGCGCAACGAATTGTAGTCAATGCCTCAGCAAGCTATTCAGGTAAGTATGAGGATAATATGGTTTACAAGTTCTAAACTCTGTAAAATTTAAACGCCCTTTAATGATGATTTAAAGGGCGTTTTTATTTCTCAAATTTAGCGATTTTTAACCGCTTAAAATGGGAAACAGCCAAGATTTCAGATTTCTCACTTTTAACGGTTATGTTTCTCAAAATTTGCGGGCGGCTACAACCGCACTTTAGGTTTAGACTTTATTCAAATAAGGATTTGTGTAATGAACGAACGACTTCGTCAGCATGTTCACTTTGCACTAACATGCAAATATTATTGGTACTTGCGCCATAACTAATCATTCGCACGTTGTAAGATTGAAGCGTATCAAAAATACGTTTTGCTACACCAGAAGCAATATGTAAGTCATTGCCGATTAATGCGACTAATGACAATCCAGTATCGACTTTTACTGAACAATATTGACGGAGTTCATCTAATAATTCAGCTGAAAGTAATTCCGCCTCTGAAGATGCAGAGCCAGTTTTATCTAACGTCAATGCAACGCTCACTTCTGATGTGGTGATAGTATCTACTGAAATTTTGTGTTTAGCCAAAATGTTAAACACATTCGCTAAGAAACCTTGCGCATGCAGCATACTTAAGCTTGAAAGAGTGAGTAAAGTTTGATCTCGGCGTAATGCAATTGCACGGAAAGTTGGACGAGGTTGAGGATCGCGAGTAACCCAAGTTCCGCCCGCTTCTGGTGCTTTACTTGAACCCACATAAACGGGGATATTGCTGCGTACTGCAGGGAGTAATGTGGCTGGGTGTAGCACTTTTGCGCCAAAGGTTGCCATTTCAGCGGCTTCTGCAAAACTCATGATATCGATTCGTTGTGCAGTAGGAACAATGCGTGGATCGGTTGTGTAAATACCCGCGACATCAGTCCAAATTAAAACGTCTTTTGCATTTAATACTTCGGCTAACAAAGCAGCAGAGTAGTCGCTACCGCCACGGCCTAATGTAGTTGTTTTACCACTTGGTTCACGCCCGATAAAACCTTGAGTAATGACTAATTCGCCGCGGTCTATTAATGGTTTTAAAATGTTATTGCTGTTTGATTGGGTTTGTTCATCATTCGGTGCTGCTTTACCAAAATGGTTATTGGTTGCAATAATTGTACGTACATCAACCCAAGTACCCGATGCGTTTTGTTCACGTAAAATCTCAATAAAGATTTGAGTTGACATCATTTCACCGTGGCTGATGAGTTCATCGGTTAATGCGGGAGAGGTTGCAAGACTAGCTGCTTCAGAAAGTGCGGTAATATTTTCAAGATATTTTTCAATAATTGGACGAACACGGCTGTCGTCTTTTAACTCATTCAAAATATTCTCTTGAATTTGACGGATTTCACCAATTAATTTTTCGCGTTCTGTCGCTTCTACACCATTTGCTAAAGCGACTAATAAATTCGTCACTCCAGCTGATGCAGAAAGCACGACTACGCGTGTATTTGGATCGGCAATCACAATTTTTGCACAAGCTGTCATTGCTGCATGGTTGGCTACAGATGTTCCGCCAAATTTGGCGACTGAGAGATGGGACATAAGATACTCCTAGATTTTGTGTTTTTAGAATAATGAACATTAGAAATAATGATTTAGGCATTTTTTGTCAAATAAATTTTAATTAAAAATAAATAGATGAGTGAGTAAAAGAGAAATAGCGATTAAAGTGCTAAAAAAGCCAATATGATATTGTAGAAATGTATAAAAAATAGTTGATGTGTTTTATTAATAATCAAATGAAAAGGAAAATCCAAATATTTTAAAAAAAGTATTTGACGAGTATAGTCAAAATCAGCATAATACGCCCCGCAAAGCCGATATGGTTAGGCAAATTAAGGTAATGGCTACATAGCTCAGTTGGTTAGAGCACAACACTCATAATGTTGGGGTCGCAAGTTCGAATCTCGCTGTAGCCACCAAATTTGCGGGACTGGCGAAATTGGTAGACGCACCAGATTTAGGTTCTGGCGCCGAGAGGTGTGTGGGTTCAAGTCCCTCGTCCCGCACCATTTATTGCTTTGTAAGTCAAATAGTAGTTGGGGTATCGCCAAGCGGTAAGGCACCGGGTTTTGATCTCGGCATCCCTAGGTTCGAATCCTAGTACCCCAGCCATACTATCAAATAAATCTTCTTTATATCTACTCAAAGATTTCTCTGTTGGGGTATTGCCAAGCGGTAAGGCACCGGGTTTTGATCTCGGCATCCCTAGGTTCGAATCCTAGTACCCCAGCCATATTTTTAAATTCTCATACTTCTAATAAAAGCTAGTTTTTTGCCTTATTTAAGGTTGTTTTTGCGATCCAGATCTCAAACACGTTTATTTGTAATATGAAGTAATATTCTATTAATGCTATCTTGTTTTCCTGTTCATTTAGGAGAGCAATATGGAATTTTCTTTACAATACATCATTATTTTCATTTTTGTTATTTTATTTCTAATTGGCTTATTTTCATCTAAATCGAGATCAACTCGTCGTAATGCGAAGAAGAGTCGTCTTCATCTTTCGACAGAAAACAAAATTAATATTGTGAATAAAAATGATCATCTTGATGTCATTATATTGAGTAAGTATAAAAGAAAAGCCTTGATGAATAAGAGTGAATATCAACTTTTTCTTCGTTTAGAAAAATTGTTATCTAAAGGTTATCAAGAGTTCCGTTTATTTACTCAGGTTTCAATGGGAGAGTTTTTAGAATCAATAGATAAAGAGGCCCATTTTGCGATAAATAGTAAACGAGTAGATTTTTTGATTGTAGATAAGAAAGGCTATGCCGTAATAGTAATTGAATATCAAGGGCAGGGACATTATCAGGATAATGCAGCGAAGCATGATGCAGTGAAACGGGAGGCTTGTCGAAAGGCTGGGGTGATTTTTTTAGAATTTCAGCCAAACTATGGAAAAGCAGAATTAGAATTTGTTGTTGAAAACTTAAAACGTTATTTGATAAAAAATTAAAGTTTAGGTATTTATTGAGAAATAATTAAAATACTCAGAACAAAAAAGCTAAGACTGATATCTTAGCTTTTTTACTTTGTTCAAACTTGTAAATTACGCGCGTTTGAAGTCAATGTGAACCAATTTTGGTTTGAATGGGTGACGTTGCATTGCTTGTACTTTAACTGCAACTTCTTTACCACCGATCACTAAAGTAATCACTTCAGAATAGAAAGATTCATGTGCTTGCGCGTTGTTTAATTCATCGTGGATTAAGATGATTGAAACTGGCTCTTCGCTGCCACCATAAACGATTGCAGGGATTTGACCATTATGACGCAGGCGGCGGCTCGCACCCTTACCTTGCGCTGTACGAACTTCAGCGTTAAATTTAAATGCCATTTTAATGTTCTCTTTAAATTAATGTTAAAAGAAAGAAAATTGCAGGCGACCCAGCAATTTTCCAAATATAGTTCCCAAAGACAAGCACTGGCCACGCTTTGAGACGGCAAATTATAGAATATCCCTCTTTTCAAAGCAAACTTTTTCTAGGTTTTTTACCCTGAAAAGATTAGAATGCTTAACAGTTTTTTACGATATTCATTAAAAAATAAAGTAGGAAGATTATGGAATTTCTGATTGGATTTTTTACTGAGTACGGCTATTGGGCTGTTCTTTTTGTTTTAATTATTTGCGGATTTGGTGTACCGATTCCTGAGGACATTACGTTAGTTTCTGGCGGTGTCATTGCGGGGCTTTATCCAGAAAGTGTTAATTCACATTTAATGTTGCTGATCAGTATGCTTGGCGTACTTGCAGGCGATTCTAGTATGTATTGGCTTGGTCGTATTTATGGCACAAAAATTTTACGTTTTCGCCCAATGCGTAAAATCGTGACGTTACAACGTTTAAGAATGGTGCGTGAAAAATTCAGCCAATATGGCAACCGTGTGTTATTTGTCGCACGTTTTTTACCTGGTTTGCGTGCCCCAATTTATATGGTCTCTGGAATTACTCGCCGTGTAAGTTACACACGTTTTGTCTTGATTGATTTCTGTGCTGCTATTATTTCTGTGCCAATTTGGGTTTATTTAGGCGAACTTGGTGCAAAAAATTTAGACTGGTTACATGCTCAAATCCAAAAAGGTCAAATGGTGATTTATGTGCTTATCGCTTTACTTGCCCTATTCCTTTTCTGGAAATGGAAAAAATCGAAAAAATAAACGAAGTAATCAACCAAAAGAGCGGTTAAAAAATCTTGTGTTTTTTTAACCGCTCTTTTTTATCTTGAATCTAAGTATATTGGCTTTATTTGATCACTTAATTCAACTCAAATACCCAATTTTGACATAGATTATATATTTACCTTTCCAATAATCATCAAAAAATTTGATTTTTATCAATAAAATTTTTCTTTAAATGAGTAAACTCTACGTACCTCTTGTTAGGTATAAATGAATAAATAAAATTTTTTAAAGAATGTCACTATGAAAAAAACAGCATTAACACTTATGTTAGGTGGGGTTTTATTAGCAGGTTCAGCAGCTGCACACGAAGCTGGAAGTGTTGTGGTACGTGCCGGTGCAATTACTGTAGATGCAAATTCAAGCTCAAGAACTCAAACATCTATTGATGTGGGATTAAAAGTAAAAAATAATACTCAATTAGGTTTAACTGGAACCTATATGTTAACGGATAATATTGGTGTGGAATTATTAGCTGCAACGCCGTTCTCTCATAAAATTCATGCGAATGTACCTGCACGTAACCTTGATTTAGGTAAAACAGCAATCGTGAAACAATTACCGCCAAGTTTATATGCTCAATACTATTTCTTTAAAGCAGATTCAGCTGTACGTCCTTATTTAGGTGCTGGTTTAAACTATACTCGTTTCTATCACGCAAAATCTGTTAACCCTGCAGTTACCAACTTAGAAGTGAAAAAACATTCATTTGGTCCTGTAGCAAATGTGGGCTTAGATGTGAAATTGGCTCAGAATGTTTATTTTAATGTTTCAGCATGGTATACACATATTAAAACCACAGCAAAATTCCAAGCACTTGGTGCAAATCATGAAGTTAAGTTAAAACTTGATCCAATGGTGTACTTTGCAGGCATTGCAGTGAAATTCTAATTTCATTGATAAAACAATAAAACAAAAGAGCGGTTAAAAAATTCTGTGTTTTTTTAGCCGCTCTTTTTATTTCAATAGACTATAAATTTCTCGCTTTTAAATAATTTTCCACTGTATCCACAATGGCTTGGGTCTGTGGATCAATTTCTATATTCACAATATCGCCCACTTTACGTTGCCCCATTAAGGTTCGTTGCAAAGTTTCAGGAATTAAATTCACACAGAATTGCGTGCTTTTTACTTCGCCAATAGTCAGACTGATGCCATCTACCGCAACAAATCCTTTCGTTAATATGTATTTCATTATATCTGCGCTTGGCAACTCAAACCAAATTTGTCGGTTATTTTCACTGGCAAAAATGTCTGAAATGGTTGCGGTGCAATACACATGACCAGATAATAAATGCCCGCCAATTTCTGTTCCCATTTGCATGGCTCGTTCGATATTCACATTATCGCCTACTTTCACTGCTCCAAGATTCGTAATTCTTAAGGTTTCTTGCATGAGATCAAAGCTAACGAGATCGCCGTTGACTTCAGTCACGGTTAAACATACACCATTATTTGCCACCGATGCGCCAATTTCTAGGTCTTTACGCATTTCAGGTGGTAATTTTACCACTTGTGTTCTAAAATTAGCCTTTTCTGTAATTGAATGAATAGGCGCAGTGCCTTGTACAATTCCGGTAAACATATTTTTTCCTTTTCTAAAAATTTTTCTTAGTATATCAAATTTATGAATTTTCGTCTTTTATCCCAATATCACGCTGATATTAAAAAATTAATTAAAATCTCTTTACCCATTTTGTTCGCGCAAATCGCACAAAACTCAATGGGATTAGCGGATACCATTATGGCTGGTCGAGTGAGTTCCACTGATATGGCTGCAATTTCTGTTGGCGCGTCTATTTGGATGCCATTAGTGCTTTTCGGTCAAGGCTTATTATTGGCGCTGCCTCCGACCATTTCTTATTTAAACGGTTCAGGTCAACGCCATCGCATTGCCCATCAAGTTCGCCAAGGCATTTGGCTTGTGTTAGGCATGAGTATTCCTTTAGGTTTGCTGATTTATTTCTGTGAAATTCTGCTGCAATATATGCAAATGGAAAGCAAAATGTCAGATTTAGCACGCGATTATTTACATGCGATGTTGTGGGGATTACCTGCTTATTTGATGTTGATTAATTTTCGCTGTTTGAATGATGGGATTGCCAAAACCAAGCCTGCGATGATCATTACCTTTTTAGGTTTACTGCTCAATATTCCGCTTAATTACATTTTTATTTATGGAAAATTTGGTATGCCTGCTTTTGGTGCGGTGGGCTGTGGCATTGCAACAGCTATTGTGAACTGGGCAATGTGCTTAATGATGATGTTCTATTCCTACACTAATACTCAAGAACGTTCGCTAAAAGTGTTTAGCCAATTAATCGAAATGCCAAATCCCAAAACACTTAAAAAACTACTGCGTTTAGGGTTACCCATTGCTATTGCACTTTGTTGTGAAGTGGCGTTATTTGCTCTCACTTCGTTAATGCTTTCTCCGCTGGGCTCAACCATTGTAGCGAGCCATCAAATTACATTGAATACCAGCTCTTTCATTTTTATGTTCCCCCTGTCAATTGGTATGGCAACAACGATTTTAGTCGGACAAGCATTGGGGGCAGGTTCTCCAAAAAATGCGAAAAAAATGAGCTATGCCGCATTATTATTAGGGCTAACGGTGACAATCATTACCGCATTAATTACGATTTTCTTCCGTTATGAAATTGCATCGATCTTCGTGACAGATGAAATTGTCATCGCCATGGCTGCAAATTTATTATTATTTGCCGCACTTTATCAATTTTCAGATACCATTCAAATGGTGGTTGTCGGCATTTTACGTGGCTATAAAGACACTAAAGTCATTTTATATATTACCCTTTTCTCTTATTGGGTAATTGGTGTGCCACTTGGTTATACGCTCGGTCGTACAGATTGGCTTGTGCTACACATTGATGCGAAAGGTTTCTGGATTGCCTTTGTGGTCTCACTCACTTTTGCAGCGATTTTACTTTCTTTGAGAATGAAAAAAATGCAAGCCATGAGCGATAACGCCATTTTACAACGTTTAGAAAAACTCAAATAAGGAACTTTATGCAACTTCCAGCTTTACAATCGGCGACATTAATTCGTCGTTACAAACGCTTTCTTGCGGATATTGAACTGCCAACTGGTGATATTATGACAATTCATTGCGCCAATACAGGCGCGATGACTGGGTGCGGTGAAAAAGGCGACAAAATTTGGTATTCACATTCCGATAGCCAAACCCGCAAATATCCTCATTCTTGGGAACTCACTCAACTTGCGAATGGACAACTTTGTTGTATCAATACGCATCGTTCTAATCAGCTTGTCTTTGAAGCACTGCAAAATAAGCAAATAAAAGAATTAGCAATGTATAACGAAATTTATCCTGAAGTGAAATATGGTGAAGAAAATAGCCGAATTGATTTCTTACTAAAAGGTGAAGGCTTACCCGATTGTTATGTGGAAGTGAAATCCATCACCTTAGTGAAAGGAAATTTAGGCATGTTTCCCGATGCGATCACTACGCGTGGGCAAAAACATGTCCGAGAATTACTCGCAATGAAAAAACAAGGTCATCGCGCAGTGGTGCTATTTGCCGGGTTACATAATGGTTTTGATCGTTTCAAAATCGCAGAATATATCGATCCCGAATATGATCGCTTATTAAAAGAAGCAATGGAACAAGGCGTTGAAGCCTATGCTTATGCGGGACAATTTGAAATTTCTAATGGAATTCCTACCGCACTTTCCTTAACAGAATCAGTGCCTTATATAAAATAATATTTTTTTGAGAATTATTTTCCATTTAGTTATTGACAAGCTTATTGATAACAATTATCATCTAGCGATTCCAACAACAATATTAGATAATCACTCCAACATTCCCGCCTATTTCCCCACAAATAGGCGTTTTTTTTATTCACAAATCGCCAAGAATCCCTATAATAAAACCTTTCAAAAAACATAATTAGGAAATAATAATGACTGACATTAATACCGTTCTCGCGGAACTAAAGCGCGGTACTGATGAAATCCTTTCAGAAGCGGATTTAATCGAAAAACTGAAAGAAAATCGCCCATTAAAAGTAAAATTAGGCGCTGACCCAACCGCACCTGATATTCATTTAGGGCATACCGTTGTATTAAACAAATTACGTCAATTTCAACAACTCGGTCATGAGGTCTATTTCTTAATTGGTGATTTCACTGGAATGGTGGGCGATCCATCAGGTAAAAATGCCACACGTCCTCCACTCAGCCGTGAAGACGTATTGCGTAATGCTGAAACCTATAAAGAGCAAATTTATAAAATTCTCGATCCACAAAAAACCAAAATCGTCTTCAACTCTGAATGGTTAAGCAAACTTGGTACAGAAGGTATGATTCGTCTTGCAAGCAACTACACCGTTGCGCGTATGCTTGAACGTGACGACTTCAAAAAACGCTTTGGCAATAACCAACCTATCGCAATCCACGAATTTATTTATCCATTACTGCAAGGCTACGATTCCGTTGCATTGGATGCAGATGTGGAATTAGGCGGTACAGATCAAAAATTCAACTTACTTGTTGGTCGTGAATTACAAAAATCAGCAGGCAAAAAACCACAGGTTGCGATTACACTTCCATTGCTCGTTGGCTTAGACGGCGAGAAAAAAATGTCCAAATCACTTGGTAACTATATTGGCGTAACGGAAGCACCAAGCGATATGTTCGGTAAAGTGATGTCAATTTCTGATGAATTGATGTGGGATTGGTATAACCTTCTTTCATTCCGTCCATTAAGTGAAATTGCACAATTAAAATCGGAAGTAGAAAACGGCAAGAATCCTCGTGATGTAAAAATCTTACTAGCAAAAGAATTAATTGCACGTTTCCACAACGAAGAGGCAGCAAACGCTGCAGAACGAGAATTTATTAATCGTTTTCAAAAAGGCGCAATGCCTGATGAAATGCCTGAATTTACGTTCTCTGGCGAAATGGGTTTAGCCACCTTATTAAAAGAAGCAGGTCTTGTGCCTTCCACTTCTGAAGCGATTCGCTCTGCTCAACAAGGCGGTGTAAAAATCAATGGTGAAAAAGTCGATAACGTAAAAGACAATGCACCGAAAGGTACAAATATTTACCAAGTGGGTAAACGAAAATTTGCGCGTGTAACGATTGAATAAAATAGGTAAAAAAATACCGCACTTTAAAGTGCGGTATTTTTCATTATAGCCAGCCAAAAGTCTGGCTATAAAAACCATACGCTATGCGTATGGAGCCAAAT
>MDJB01000029.1 GCA_001752465.1 Haemophilus quentini | reverse complement strand
AGCTTGTGTTGAATTTGAACGGATGGATTATCGCTATCCATTTTCTTTAATGTAAACTCAACCTTCACAGAGCCTTGCTAAATAAGTGTTGTAATGGTTTTGCCATTTCAAAACACACTTCATCTATCATTCGCAACGGTTTCACATGCCGTTGTGTCTCTGTACTAGCAAATGTGTTTTGAAATATCCACATTGGGATATTCGCCTGCTTGAGCTCCACTTTCGGCAACTGCACCGTTTCTCACTGGCTTTGCATGGGCAGACTTTAAACCACAGTGTTATTAAGTAGGTTAGGGCTTTTAATCTAACGACCGCTTAATACCGTTATGCACTGTAATTCTGTAGCCAAATTGTCGAAAATTCAAAACAGGTTAATGATGAGTGCCTTTCTTTATACTTGTAAGGTTCAAGTCCTCATGTATGCGACTACATCGAGGAATATAATGCTCTCTGCGACTACAATTTAATCAGAGGAACATCATGGAAGAGTACGCCAAACTACTTAACACTATATTGACTAAGGTTGTGTTCACTCATATGACTATGTTCTTCGTTTTCTTATTTAGCAGTTTTTACTTTATGCCTCCTGAATTAGCGGCAGATATGGATGCTAAAACCCCGATATTCTTTCCTAATTGGTTTCCTCTTTCCGCTCTTGGTAGTATTATTTTTACGCTACTTTCCACTGGGGCTTGGATTTTACTTTGTAATGGCATAAAGCTTGCTTTTACTAAATTTCACCAAGTTTCCATCACATCCTCGGAATCTGATAAGCTAATTAAGTTGCTCTCCAATCTCTCCGAACTGGAAAAGGAAATTCTTGTATCATCTTGCTTAGGCGAGCAAATTTGGAGTGAGGATTTTAAAACCAAGGTGGCTATTGAGAAGTTGATTAGCCTGAATCTCATTTCGCACTCTTGGGTTTATAATTGCTATGAAGTGAATACATTGATTAAGCCTTTTATCATCAGCGAACTTGATAAACTCACTAAAACCCATCACTAACCTGTTTCAAATTTTTAAAGAACGTTTCAAAGTGTTTTGCTTTGTTGTGGTTAATTCTACTTAAAGTAGATATTTATACAACTAAAATTTGCATAAAGTAGAATTGATTTCTATTAAAAGTAGTATTTATTTAATTTTTAAGTGAAAATATTTTGTTGGTTGCGTTTGGTTGCTTATTTTTTAAGCGGTGGATATTGTAATTTGAGATGCTGATCACGGAATACGTTAATTTTTTTAAGTAGAATGGCCGCACTTTTTAATGGAGGTTATATGAGAAAAATATTTTTAACTGCACTTTCATGTGCTTTACTTATTGGCTGTTCTTCAGCAAATAATGTTTCAAAAATACCTACAGATGTGAAAGGAATGGTATTTAATAATGTAGCATAAACATATATGGAAAGACCGACATCCGCTTATTTAGTTGATTATCCTAATGGCAATCAGTCGATTGAGTATGTGGTGGAGACATATCGCATGAATAATGGAATGGGTGCAAACCTTACCTTAAAAATCCCATCTGAGCATGCAAGCGAGCATTTATCAATACTTAATAAATTCCTAGAATGGAATAAATTAGCAAAATCAAGAAATGACAGTTTTTCAAAAGAAATTGGAATAGCTCCAACAACAAATGGATATAATGTTTATGCGTTCCATTCAGGCAATAATAATACAAATGTTCTTGTTTTTCCTTAACTAATACACCAGGTTGCGGTATAGAAGAAGCTGTATTTAATGTTGATAATGTGAAGAAAATAATCAGAGATGTTAATAAGCTCAAGATAGGAAGTTTAAAACCAGTAGATACATCTATTTATAATTAATAAATGAAACCTAATAAAAAAAACCGCTACGAGGGCGGTTTAATTATTAGGCGGCGATTTTATTAAGCCAAATATCTTTTTCATCGTAGGGTAGAATCTTTGCTGGTGATTGGTTAAAGAGTAGAATAAGTTTATCTAACTGATCGCCTACCGCTTTATCATCAATTACCACATAAGATTCATCATTTGTTTGTGCTGTCGGATTGGTTAGATCCATTATTTTACCAAGAACACCATAAGCGCTACTCCAACTGCCTTTTGCTTTTACGCTGGTTGTGAAGATTTGCTTGGTATGTCGTTCTCCGCCACTTAATACAATAGGGATTGTGATTTGATGACAGCTCAATCCTGATTTTTTCACATCAAATCCTAGGTCTTGGTGGAATCGATGGTGGCGGAAATCAGATTTCACAGTCATTTCGAATTTATCCGATGGAATATTGTACCAATCCATAGCAAGCGTATCTGTAACAATCGCTGCCTGAATCACACGTTGCAAATTATGCGCAAGCATTTCACCGCTTGTTGTCGTGTTGATTTCCGCGCGGTCGTTCAGATTTAATCCGTAACGTTTGAGCGTGCTTTTTATATGGTCTATGCGGTTATTGGTGAGGTTGATTCCACGCCCGTTCATTTCCCACAAGGTTTGCGCGTCGTCGGTTACAGTAAAATGATCTTCTCCAACTTGTTCAATGTATGCCTGAATGACGCTACCATCTTCAAGGGTGAAAGGAGTGTTAATTAAAATCAAATCATCGGCAATAGAATGACATTCATAGCCTAGATTGGATAAGACCGTTCTGCATATCATAATAGCTCCATTTGTCCGTTGTTTGATAATATTGGATGGGGAATATTCCCCACTGCGACAGTATTAAATTTTGCTAAAAAATACCACATTAATTCAATAAAATCACTTGATTTTTGATATTTTTCATCTAGTAAATAGCCTGTTTCCTGATTCTCTTTGCCATGCAGAATATGATAATGAGCGCCACAAATACGGCTTTCTGCGATTGGATTTACTTTGGTTATTCTATTTACATGAACGAGCCTTTCGCCCTGATCTACAGCGAATAATCGTCTGTTTTTATAGAAAGCGATAAAACTCATCGATGGCATTAAATTTTCTCTGCGTGCAGGTCGGTAGGAGAATAAAGCTCTAAGTTGAGGTATTGGCAATTTATCGCTATCAAAGAATGGAAGCCTTAATTCCAGCCAATAAGGGTAGGGTTGATTCTTCTGCTTTCTCTCCCACGTGGCGCGTTGAAAATGAATTTGCTTTTTCATCGCCATAATATGATCGATTTCTTGCTGAGGAATAATAATATCTTCAATGCTTGCCATATTGTTCCTTATGTTGGTTGTTATTAAAGATCAACAATATCCAGTGTTAATGTCTATAGTAAAACCAAATACCAAAACACTTTACCAAGTACTGAAATGTCTTGTAACTCTGCTATTTCGTCAGGGTGCTCTTCACTGTTATAACTGCGGATTTTCACTTGTTCATTAGGCATATTGTAGAGTAGTTTTATTCTCAGCAATCCACCGTGGTTTATTGCGTATATCTTCCCATCTCTAATGGTTTTATTGCCCAAATCAATTCCCACCGTTGTTCCATCTGGAATAACAGGTTCCATAGAGTTACCGTCAGCAATTACACATACCGCATTTTCGTACTGTACACCTTGTTTACGTAGTGTTGATTTTGAAAAACGCAATTTAAAGTTGTTATAATCTACGATGTCATCTGCAAACCCATTACCCGCAGAAAGTCGGACATCTTGATAAAAAGGCACCGCCACTTCATCATTATTTAATGGTGTATTTCTATCCCACAAATCAAAGAATCCAAGCTCTTTTATGTTTGATGTAACTTTTGTTTCAGTTGAGTCAGTAGAGCCATATTTCAAATAAGCAGGACTAACTCCAAAGTATTCAGCCATAGATTCAATTTTGTCATCTCTTGGTGTGGCTGTTCCAAGCGTATAACGTCTTGCCATTTCATAGGTTACGCCTAAAGCCTTTTGAAGATCTCCTATTCTTTTATTTTTCTGAGCCATTAATTTATTAATTCGGCTTGCTAAATCTGACATATAACCCCCTTATTTCTACTAAAGGTAGAGAATACGTAAATAAAACAGTTGATTCAATTCTATTTTAGGTAGTGTAATTATACTACCTAAAATAGAAAAGAGGTTGAAATGCTACCAATCGAAAAAGCTTATGAAATCGTAGGCGGTATTTCTGCTATGGCTCGGCACTTCAATATCACACCTTGGGCTGTATCAAAATGGCGTGAAAAAGTACCAGCTGAACGCTGTGCAAAGATTGAAGAACTTACTAATGGCAAAGTTAAAAAATCTGAATTACGCCCCGATTTGTGGGATTAATTTATCAGTAAAAATCAAAAAGAAAACCATAAAAATAAGGCAAAAATTATGGCAATGAAACAAACCATTATAGAGATGATTTAACAGATTCCTGGTGGAAAAAGTGCGGTAGCTGGATTCTTGGGATTTACTGAAAGTGAATTAAATAATCGTCTTTATCAAACAAAGGGCCAACGGTTCAAAAATGAAGAGTTAATCGCTATTCAGCTTGAATATGGTTGCACACAATTTATTGAAGAATTATGCCGTGCCGCTGGTGGACGTTTTGTACCAGATACCTGTGCAGATGATTTAGATGCAGTAGAAATGGCAAATATTCAATTACATGAGTTATCAGCTCGTGGATTGTTATTTGAAGCATTAGAAAGAGCACTTGCTGATGGTGAGATTACCAGTAGTGAAGAAGATTTGATCCGCAAGTTATTAAATAAACATTTAGCTGCAACACAACATTCTATTGAATGCGTGATTTCACTTAATAAACGGCAATAAAAAACCACGGCGGCCACCGTGGTTAATTACACTCACAAGGAGTTCACAAGATGAATGAATTATTACCGATTAATGATAAAAATGCAAGTGCATTAACAATGAGCAGTCGAGAAATAACAAAACTTGTTAATTCTAGACATAGTGACGTGTGTAAAAGCATTGAAACACTTATTTCAAAAGGTGTTATTGGGGGGGATCAGCCGAAACCGTACACCCACTCACAGAATGGTCAAATCTACTATGAGTATTTTTTGAATAAGCGCGACACTTATATTTTAGTTGCTCAGTTTTCACCAGAATTTACAGCGGCAGTTATTGACCGTTGGCAAGAGTTAGAAAACCAACAAAATTCGACCGCACTTTTACCGCAAAATTATCTTCAAGCCTTAGAGCAGTTGGTGGCATCAGAGAAAGAGAAACAAGCTTTAGCGTTAGAGAACAAGGCGATGAAACCTAAAGCGGACTTTGTGGATCTTTACGTTGATATTGGCACAACAAAATCATTACGCGAAACGGCAAAAATCTTAAATATGCCAGAGAAAGCGATGATTGCTGCACTAGAGTGTGATAAAGCGTTATATCGTCAATCAGGCAATCTTATTCTATATTCAGACAAACAAAGCCGTGGTTTATTTACTGTAAAAACTGGTACAGCAGAGCACGGTCACAACTTTACACAAACTCGCGTGACATCGAAAGGTATTCAATGGATCGCACAACGTTACGCTTCGGAGTTAATGCTATGAGCAAATTTATCCCTAATTCTTTTCAGATCCCTAATGCTTTTGTAGATGAAGTGATGTTTGCCCTTTCTGGTAACGCTGTAAAAGCCTATTTATTGGTAGCTCGTAAAACGACTGGTTGGCAGAAAGAGAGTGATTTTATTTCTATTGAACAATTCAAACAATTCACTGGCATTAACCGAGACAAAACTATCTATGAAATCCTTAAAGAGCTTGAAGAAGTTGGTTTGATTCGTACTGTTAAAACCGCTGGACGAACGACTGAATTCTATTTAGTGAAAGACCTTCCTAACGTTGAAAATAAACCAGTGGCGGAAAGTGCTACCAGTGGCGAAAAACGCCACCCTACAAAAACAAATAATAAAACAAATATAAATCCCCCCCCTATAGCCCCCCTGTGGAATCTGTGGTGCTGGATTATTTGAACACCGCTTTGGCAAAACTTGCTGAGCAACGTGGCGAACGTAAGCCGAGCGCTTTTAAACTTACCGCCACAACCAAATCAGCCATAGGGGCGCGTTTGGAGGAATTTGATTTAAAAACTTGTCAGCGTGTGGTGGATTATCTTGTTGCGAAATGGGGCTTTGACCACGAAATGCAGGATTATTTACGCCCAAGTACGATTTTTCGCCCAAACAATTTTGCCGAATATGCGGTAATGTCTGAGAGCTGGGAAAATCGAGGAAAACCTCAAATGCGTGATGGCAAATGGGTGCTTGCTGATGGCACGGTGGTGCAAGGCAAATCACACCAAGCGCCAAACCCAGCAAGCCGTAGCACCGATTGGGCGAAAGGCAGACAAATTCAAATTCGCAACCCGCAAGTTGCTAAAAAACTCCGTCAAGCAGGATTAGCACAATGAACGCATTACAACAAACTCAACAAGCAAACCTCGTGGCAAGCGTGGATTTAACGGCTCAGGTTTCTGATTTAGTGAATCAGTTATTTAATCGTCTCTGCACTTACTGCAACCGTTGGCACTATAACTACCCAACAGACGAAGCATTGGAAGAGGCGAAGTTTATTTGGATTGAAGAGTTAGTGAACCATGATGTTTTATCTGTGGATATGTTAGAGCTTGGATTAGCAAGAGTTCGTGCAGCAAGAAATGATTATTTCCCAAACCTATTTGACTTTATTGAATGGTGCAAAATCCCAATGAATTTTCCGTCAGAAGAAGAATTAGCACAGCGTTTAGCAAGCTTTCAACGTTGCGGTATGGCTGATGTGGATAAATTTAAATTCAATTCTACCGTGGAATATTGGTTGATCACTGATTTGTATTGTCGTTGTCGTCGATACACTTGGTCAGTGGAGCAGTTACGCAAAGAAATTAAACAGGCCTTACGCAATATGGCTGATCGTTTAAAAAATGGTGAAGTGTTACCAGAGCCAACTAAACAATTACCATCGCAAGCTACATCAATGCCAGTTTCAAAAGCACGCCAAGCAGAGATTATTGCAAGCATTAAAGGATCGTTGCGGGGGCATTAATGCAAGTATTGTTGTTGACACCATATAAACAATCAGACCTTAGTTTAATGATGTTTAGAATTCCGCAGCAATGCTGCACAAGTAATGACGAAGAGAATGGTGTTAATGCCAGAACTTATTGAGTTACAACATAAGGAATCTGGTGTAGTTAATTGGCAAGGGGCTATTAGTGAAGAATTTCCACCGTTGGTGGTGGATTTCTTAAAAAATAAGGAAGTGCGGTCAAAATTACTTACAAAAAAAGCGTTGATGAATTTTGTGGGCAGTATTAAGCATTGTCAGTTGAGTGATGGTGAATACTGTCATAAAGAATTAACAATTACTCCGCACTTAGACGGTTTTATCAGAACTTGTTGGCACCACGATACAGAAATGCGCAAGGGAAACTATGATGCAGAAAAAGCAACGTTGGTGGTGGAACAAAATATAGAGCAAGCAATCATTGCAAAAATCCAAGTAGATTTAAAACATGCTCGTCCTTTAACAGAATCAGATTTAGTGCTGTATTGTTTTAAGAATGGATTTCAACGTTTATTAAGTGATGCGTTATTAAGAAAGGTTTTTAGTGTTAAAAATTAAGAACGAGATAATAAAGAAAGTTCTACTCGTTTCGAAGATCCTCTTATTTATCACATGGACCGTTTAGATAAAGCCATTTTAAATTTAAAAGCAGATGATGATCCCCCACTTCAATATATGGCAAGACCAAAGCCACAATATATCCGTTCTGAAAAATGGTTACGTTGGGTAAAAACTCAGCCTTGTGTGTGCTGTGGTAAAAGCAGATGATCCACATCATTTAATTGGCCATGGTAATGGTGTGATAGGAAGTAAAGCCGATGATTTGGATTGTATTCCGCTTTGCCGAATTCATCACAATGAATTACATCAAAACGTAAAAGCATTTGAAGAAAAGTATGGTTCACAAATAGAGTTTTGGCATAAGTTCTTTTTATATGCCATCAAGATTGGTGCCTTGGTGGTAGATTGATTCAGTATTCAAGTATTCCTTGATAACTGAACTATCAACTAAAAGATGACAGTTCAAAAAGTGCGGTCTTTTTTAAAGTGAGATTTCTATGACAACGATAACACTTGAATTACCATTTCCACCTTCGGTTAATACTTATTGGCGCAGAGTAAATGGGAAAACGTTAATTAGCGCGAAAGGACGCGCTTATGCAACACAGGTAGCGTGGATGACAAGACGCTCAACAAGATTTCCAGCGGGTATTCGTGCAGCAGTGGTGTTTGAAGCATTTATGCCAGATAGAAGAATGCGTGATTTGGATAATCTTTTTAAATCATTATTAGATGCGTTAGTGAAAGCGGGCGTGTTGGTGGACGATAGTGTTATTGATAATTTGAGAATTGTGCGCAAATGTGTAGTCAAGGGTGGAAAGGTTTTAGTATCGATTAAGGAAATAGTATGTTAGATATTGATGTAATTGTTGTTGAATTCGGTTATTGGGCAACACCAAGATATGAAACAGAATTTTCACGTGTTTCCGCTGGATTCGCAGAAATGAAATGCGATGCACGTTACTCTCATAAATATCGTATTAATCCTATCTCTGATGACCTTGGTTTAAGAATTGATGGTTATCTTGGTATTATACGTAAGTTAACCCCTGAGCTTTATGATGTGTTTGTTTTGACCTACATTAAGCGTTGGGAAAAACAAGAAATATTGACTTATCTACGGATTTCAAAAGCGGAATATTTCAACCGGATAAAAACTGTAAAAACATCTTTAATGCTAATGATTGTGAGTAGTGGGAGTGAACGTATTTGGGTTGTTTAATTTTAAATGTTTTGCAAAAATTATATTGCATAGAGTGGGGTGTAAATTTGTAATACACCCTGTATTTACAAAGCGTGATTAGTGACAGTAATCATTGTTCTTTAACTAAATTTATAGATTTAACTACTAAACTTTAGTAGTTTTTTTAGTCTAAACAGTAGGAGGTAACAATGAAATATTTAGTTTTAAACGAAGGCTGGGAAGTCTAATTGATTTTAATACAGTTGCTGGGCTAGGGACTTGTTTGTTTACAGGTTACCTAGCCTTTTTTTGCATATTCTCAATTAAAAGAATTGCGAAAACAACATAAATAAAAATCAACCATTGATCTACTTATTAGTAATAATACAAACGAGTATTATCGTAAGCGTCGAAAAGCCTATATGAGAATGAGAGATAGTGGAATGAATTTTACAGCTCTGGCGTGTAAATTAGATAAAAAAGCAAAATCTACAGATGAAGAAAGAAGGCATAATTTCATTGTGCTAGATGTGTTTAATTCAATAGAATTTATTTGTGTTGGAATCAAAGAAGATCTTTTTGATGAAGCTGTCTAAAAGAATGAGCGAGAGTAGTGTAATTAAAGACTGGAATACATTAAAGCCATATATTATGGAGCTTAGAAGAGTAAGTGGTGATAATGATAAACTATTTTGTGAATTTGAATGGCTAGCAACAAAATGGATAAATAAGCAATGAATTTAAGATATTTAAAATTTATTGCGTAAAACGCTTGACAGCCTAGACTAAAAGCATATCATATAAGTTATAGTGCTATTTTTGCACGTTACAAACGAAGAATTGATTTTTAAACCCCTGATGGTTCTCCATCGGGGTTTTTTTATTATAGCCAGACCAAAAGTCTGGCTATAAAA
>MDJB01000028.1 GCA_001752465.1 Haemophilus quentini | reverse complement strand
AAATTTTTCTTTAGACATTTGTTTAGTTTCCTAGAAAATGCTCTATAAGCCATTCGACTTATAGAGCGGATTGTTACAAAAAATTATTTTTTACGCGCTTCAATTACTGCAGCAGCAACACTTGTTGGAGCTTCAGCATATTTTAACGGTTCCATTGAGTATGATGCACGACCTTGAGTTTGTGAACGTAAGTCTGTTGCATAACCAAACATCTCAGAAAGTGGAACTTCTGCATCGATTTTAACAACGAATTCGTTCGCTTCTTGACCGTTAACCATAGCACGACGACGGCTTAAGTCACCGATTACATCACCAACATACTCAGGTGGAGTTTCTACTTCAACTTTCATGATTGGCTCAAGTAGAACTGGGTTTGCTTTAGCAAACGCTGCTTTAAATGCTAAAGAAGCGGCTAATTTAAACGCTAATTCAGATGAGTCAACATCATGGTATGAACCGAAGTGTAAACGTACACCAAGATCTACTACTGGGTAACCCGCTAACGGACCAGATTTAAGTTGCTCTTGGATACCTTTATCAACCGCAGGAATGTATTCACCAGGGATTACACCACCTTTGATTTCGTTTACAAATTCATAACCAGGACCTTCTGGATCTAATGGATATAAGTCGATAACAACGTGACCATATTGACCGCGACCACCAGATTGTTTTGCGTGTTTACCTTCCACATCGTTAACACGAGTGCGGATAGTTTCACGGTAAGATACTTGTGGTTTACCGATGTTAGCTTCCACTTTAAACTCACGTTTCATACGGTCAACGATGATATCTAAGTGTAATTCACCCATACCAGAAATGATGGTTTCACCAGATTCTTCATCAGTGTGAACACGGAATGAAGGGTCTTCTTGCGCTAAACGACCTAATGCTAAGCCCATTTTTTCTTGGTCAGCTTTAGTTTTTGGTTCTACCGCAACAGAAATTACTGGCTCTGGGAATTCCATACGCTCAAGGATGATTGGTGCTTCAATTGCACATAATGTATCACCAGTAGTTACATCTTTTAAGCCGATAGCAGCTGCGATGTCACCTGCGCGAACTTCTTTAATTTCTTCACGTTTGTTAGCATGCATCTGTACGATACGACCAAAACGTTCACGTTTTTGACGTACAGAGTTTAATACTGTATCACCAGAATTAATAACACCAGAATATACACGGAAGAAGGTTAAGTTACCTACGAACGGGTCAGTTGCAATTTTAAACGCTAATGAAGAGAATGGTTCCTCATCACTTGCATGACGTTCGCCTTCAGTTTCATCTGGATTGATACCTTTAATAGCTGGAATATCTGTTGGCGCTGGTAAATATTCAACAACGGCATCTAGCATAGCTTGAACACCTTTGTTTTTGAACGCAGAACCACAGGTTACTAAGATAATTTCACTTGCTAATACACGCTGACGTAATGCAGACTTAATTTCTTCTTCAGTTAAGTCTTCACCGCCTAAGTATTTCTCCATTAATTCCTCAGACGCTTCAGCTGCGGCTTCTACAAGGTTTTGACGCCATTCTTCACAGTCTGCTTGCATATTTGCAGGCACATCTTCATAAGTGAAAGTCATACCTTGATCAGCTTCATTCCAGTTGATCGCTTTCATTTTGATCAGGTCAACTACACCTGTGAAGTTTTCTTCTGCACCAATTGGAAGTTGAAGTGGAACCGCATTAGCACCTAAGCGAGTTTTTAATTGTTCAACAACACGTAAGAAGTTAGCACCAGTACGGTCCATTTTGTTTACAAACGCAATACGCGGAACTTCATATTTGTTAGCTTGACGCCATACGGTTTCAGATTGTGGTTGAACACCACCAACCGCACAGTAAACCATTACCGCACCATCAAGAACACGCATAGAACGTTCTACTTCAACAGTAAAGTCCACGTGTCCTGGAGTATCGATAACATTGATACGATGTTGTGGGAATTGTTGTGACATACCAGACCAGAATGCAGTTGTTGCCGCAGAGGTAATGGTGATACCACGCTCTTGTTCTTGTTCCATCCAGTCCATCGTTGCTGCACCATCGTGCACTTCACCGATTTTGTGGCTAACACCAGTATAGAATAAGATACGCTCAGTAGTAGTGGTTTTACCCGCATCAATGTGCGCACTGATACCGATATTACGATATCTTTCAATAGGGGTTGTACGAGCCATTATTATAACCTTGTTTATTTAATATCAGTTTATATAAGGGTAAGGCTTCATCAATGATGAAGCCCTTTAAATTCAAAAACTTATTACCAACGGTAGTGAGCAAATGCTTTGTTAGCTTCAGCCATGCGGTGAACATCTTCACGTTTTTTCACTGCTGCACCTTTATTATCTGAAGCATCAGATAATTCGTTTGCAAGGCGTAAAGCCATTGATTTATCACCACGTTTACGTGCTGCTTCAACAATCCAACGCATACCTAATGCATTACGACGTACAGGGCGCACTTCAACTGGTACTTGGTAAGTAGAACCACCAACACGACGAGATTTAACCTCAACAGTTGGACGTACGTTTTCAAGTGCAACTTCGAACGCGTCTAAAGGCTCTTTACCTGTGCGTTGTGCTAAAGTTTCTAAAGCACCATAAACGATTGATTCAGCAACGGATTTTTTACCGTCTACCATGATTACATTAATAAATTTTGCAAGTAATTCCGAACCGAATTTCGGATCTGGAAGAATCTTGCGTGCTTCAACACTACGACGACGTGGCATTGCGAATTTCTCCGTATTTTAATCTTCAGGATATCCAAAACCCATCAGCAATATTTCTCTTTGAGAAAATTTGCAGCGCAAAGCGCTTTTTGACTGGAGTTTATGGTTTAAATTGTTTTGCTAATTTAGACGTTTGGCCTTACTTAACGGAGAACCATTAAGCTTTAGGGCGTTTAACGCCGTATTTAGAACGACCTTGTTTACGATCTTTAACGCCTGCGCAGTCTAATGCACCGCGTACTGTGTGGTAACGCACACCCGGTAAGTCTTTAACACGACCACCACGGATTAATACAACACTGTGCTCTTGAAGGTTGTGACCTTCACCACCGATATAAGAAGTTACTTCAAAACCGTTAGTTAAGCGGATACGACATACTTTACGTAACGCTGAGTTTGGTTTTTTAGGAGTTGTAGTATATACACGAGTACATACACCACGTTTCTGCGGGCAAGCCTCTAATGCAGGAACGTTGCTTTTTACAACCTTTTTCACACGCGGTTTGCGTACTAGCTGGTTGATAGTTGCCATTAAAAAAGCTCCAGTTTAAATGTTATTCAATAATAGAATGTTGTTCAAAAAATCTACTTCCATACAGAAATAGACGGCGAATTTTAATCGTTCTGAGGTTTGTTGTCAATAATTAAACAGAGCCAAAGATCCGTGAAAGGATCTTTGGTTGCGTACAAAAAACACTTCCAAAATTCACCGCACTTTTTATTCAAAATGCCAAACCAATTGCCCCAGCGAAATGACAGTTTTATAATTTCTACTTAATTAGTATTAAATTACAATGATTATGTTACGCTCGCTCAAATTTCACTTACGCTATTTCTTCCATAAAAAGCTACGCCAAACACACCGAATTTCCCACAAAAGTTTAGAATTTATCTGCCTAATTATAGGGGCGACATTTGTCTCACTTTTTTCATTTGGCTTTGCTAAATTATCCGATCTTGGTCTAGAACTAAACACTCACTGGTCATCTAAATATCCTATTGCAGTTTGGTTTGTGTTACCCCTAGGTATGGCTTGCCTGACTTGGTTTACGAAAAAATATACACCCTATGTTGGAGGAAGTGGTATTCCGCAAGTCATTGCATCAATTAATCTTCCTCATAGTAGCTATAAAACCAAATTAGTTGAATTCAGCCATACTATTTGGAAAATTCCTCTTACCTTTTTGGCTATGCTTATCGGTGCATCAGTTGGGCGTGAAGGTCCATCAGTACAAGTTGGTGCGGCTGTCATGCTTGCATGGGGTAATTATTGTAGAAAACATAATTTAGCGTTTAGAGGATTAAGCACTAATGAATTACTTGCCACAGGTGCAGCGGGTGGGCTTGCTGCAGCCTTTAATGCACCTTTGTCTGGGGTGATATTTGCGATTGAAGAACTTGGACGTGGCGTAATGTTACGTTGGGAACGACGCGTATTGATGGGCGTATTAGCTGCTGGTTTTATTCTTGTCGCGATTCAAGGAAACAGCCCTTATTTTCCACGTTATCAAGGGGCAACATCTGTTTCTTATCTCTATCTTTGGCTTGCAATTTGTGGGGTGGCTTGTGGCATTCTAGGTGGCATATTCGGACGATTGTTAGCAAAAGGTCTCGCAGGATTATCACCTGAAAAATGGCGTGGTTGGATTCGCCAACACCCTATTTATATTGCTTTATTATTGGGTTTAGTGCTTGCCGCACTCGGCAGTTACACTCACGGACAAACTTATGGTACTGGCTATGAGGTTGTTGCGCACGCTCTAGAAGGGCAAGCCATAAATCCTGAAATTGGCATTCTTAAACTTTTGGCAACGGTGACCACTTATTGGAATGGTATTGCCGGTGGTATCTTTACCCCATCACTGACAACAGGAGCGGGCATTGGTACAATGCTTTGGGATTTTAGTGGCGGTATGGTCGATCAACGTTTTTTAGTGATTTTATGTATGGCGGCGTTTTTAGCTGGCGGCACACAATCTCCAGTTACTGCCAGTGTTGTTGTAATGGAAATGACGGGCGCACAACCCGTTCTCATTTGGCTCTTGATTTCCAGCATTATTGCATCCATAATCTCGCGCCAATTTAGCCCAAAACCATTTTACCACTTTGCTGCAGGCCGTTTTCGCCAGCAAATGCAAGCTCGCCAAGCCGAAGAATTACGCAGCAAAACCGAACAAGAGAAATAAAAATGCCTCAAAATCTACCGCACTTTTACCGCGGCCGTTTTTCTGTTGCGCCAATGTTAGATTGGACAACACTCCATTGTCGTTATTTTCATCGCCAATTTTCAAAGCATGCGTTACTTTACACTGAAATGGTCACTGCGCCTGCGATTATCCATGCCAAATACGATCACTTGGATTTTGATTTACAAGAAAATCCCGTTGCGTTACAGCTAGGAGGAAGCGATCCTGAACAACTCAAATATTGCGCAAAACTTGCTGAGGAACGAGGCTATCACGAAATTAATCTTAATGTAGGATGCCCTTCTGATCGCGTACAAAATGGAATGTTTGGCGCTTGCTTAATGGCGAAAGCAAATTTGGTGGCAGACTGTGTGGAACAAATGCAAAGTGCGGTCAAAATTCCCGTCACTGTGAAAACGCGTATTGGCATTGATGAATTGGACAGCTATGAATTTTTATGTGATTTTATTGAAAAGGTTCAAGGAAAAGGTTGTCAAGAGTTTATTATCCACGCACGAAAAGCATGGCTTTCAGGGTTAAGCCCTAAAGAAAATCGAGAAATTCCGCCATTAGATTACGCTCGGGTTTATCAACTAAAACGTGATTTTCCCCATCTAACTATCGCAATTAATGGTGGCATAAAAACCATTGAAGAAATGAAGCAACATTTGCAATATGTAGACGGCGTGATGGTTGGGCGAGAGGCCTATCAAAATCCAAGTTTACTTGGGCAAATTGACCAAGCCTTATTTGATCCTAACGCACCAATTGTTACCGCTCATGAAGCAGTACAGTCAATGCTTCCTTATATTGAACAACAACTTAGCCAAGGCATACACCTTAATCATATCGTCCGTCATATGTTAGGCGCATTCCAAAATTGCAAAGGTGCCCGTCAATGGCGACGCTATTTAAGCGAAAATGCGTTTAAACAAGGTGCGGGAGTTGAAGTAGTTGAAACCGCCTTGCATTTTGTCGAGATATAATAATTGTTCAATCGAAAACAACAGAAAACCGTCTAAGTATAAAAAATACACTGATATTTTATATCCTTTTCTACTTATCAAAATATCACTAAATTTTCAAAGAAGTATACTTCTTTCACTTCCTATTGACATAGGAAGTGAAGTGCCTTGCTGAAAAAGTAGAGAATAACTATGTTTGAATTACGAGATGAAGAAATAAATTTCCTAAATCAGTTAGATAACTTAATTACTAATTCTTCTGAAATTAAAGATAAATTAGAATTTTTATCTAAGAAGTTAGATTTTATGAAAATGCTACATCATCAAGAAATTCAATGGTTAAATATTCAAGTTGAACGTCAAAAAATCAATGACACGTTTGAATTAAATTCTAGACAATTAGCAAGGGAAACTAACTTAATAAAGTAAGGAGTTTTATATGTATGATTACGATAAAGATGAGAATGAAAGATTATATGATCTTTATGATGATGCAACTGAAGAAGAGCGTGAAGAAATAGATCGTGGTTTTTCATCCGACAAAGACGATTAATCTTAGAAAGGTTGTATTGGTTTAAAATTGGTCTGCAACTTAAAAAGTTGGGTTAAACAACCAGCTGATTAAGGTGCAGACCTTTTTATATTCATAAAAAGGTAAGATTATTAATAATTGATTAAGCGGTTATCATTAATCAGAAATGAATGCTTATATAAAGTTTGGGATAGGGGCAAAATAAGCCGCAAAAGTGCGGCTTATTTTTCAGCGATTTTTCTTACGCAATACGCATTTGAAAAATCACCAATTCAGCTTGGCAACAGAAAGTGAAATCTGCCTTTAATAAATAGCCATCATCCACTTTTGTAATTTCAGATTGAATTTCACAAGGTTCACTTTCTACATCACGCGCTTTCAGAGTAAAAAACGCGAGCGCTTCTTGCGCTTGTTCTTTACTGTCATAAATATATTCAATAACCTGACTACAATCACGATTATCGAAAAGTGATTTCATATCAAATGTGTTACAACCTACACATTCAATCGGTTTTTCAGTTTGAATTGTCATAATATTATCCCTTTTATTCAGATTATTTTGCAGCGACAAAACCTACTGCTTCATACACTTTCGCCAAGGTTTCTTGTGCTTTTGCACGCGCTTTTTCCGCACCTTGTCGTAAGATATTATCTAATAAAGCTTCATCATTACGATATTGATGGAAACGTTCTTGTAAACCAGCAAGTAAAGTTGATACTTCATCCGCCACTGCTGTTTTTAAATGTCCGTACATTTTACCTTCAAATTCTTTTTCAAGCTCAGCAATAGGTTTATCCGTAACCGCAGAAAGAATATCTAAAAGATTGGATACACCCGCTTTATTTTGCACATCATAACGAACAACAGGTGGCTCATCTGAATCTGTTACGGCACGTTTAATTTTCTTCGCCACAGATTTTGGATCTTCCAAAAGTGTCACTACATTGTTGCGGTTATCATCTGATTTTGACATTTTCTTTTCAGGATCTTGCAATGACATAATACGCGCACCAGCTTTTCCAATGAAAATTTCAGGAATGGTGAAAATATTGCCATAAATTGCATTAAAGCGGTTTGCAATATCACGCGTAATTTCTAAGTGTTGCTTTTGGTCATCGCCAACAGGCACGCTTTTTGCTTGATAAAGTAAAATATCCGCCGCCATTAACACTGGATAATCAAACAAACCCACGTTAATATTTTCTGCATAACACGCTGATTTATCTTTGAATTGGGTCATTCGGCTCATTTCACCGAAATAGGTGTAGCAGTTTAACACCCAGCTTAATTGCGTGTGTTCTGGAACATGAGATTGAACAAAAATAGTACTTTTATTTGGATCAATTCCGCACGCCAAATAAAGTGCAAGCACATCAAGCGTTGCTTTGCGAAGGGCAACAGGATCTTGACGCACAGTGATCGCATGTAAATCAACTACGCAGAAAATACATTCATAATCCTCTTGCATTTTCACCCAGTTGCGCAACGCGCCCAAATAATTTCCGATAGTTAATTCACCAGAAGGCTGCACGCCACTAAAAACAATTGGTTTTGCCATAATCAATCCTTAATACCTTAAAACTGTTCGCACATCATATCAGAAACTCTAGGCTTTTTTAATGTTCGAGTTCAAAAGCTAGGTTAAAAATGCTATATTTAACGAAAACGTTTTCCTAATATTTCGAATGAAAAACTACCACGATATTGTTCTTGCCCTTGCTGGAGTGTGCCAATCAGCAAAATTGGTTCATCAACTTGCAACAGAAAGTCGAGCAGATTCAGATACATTTTTAACCGCACTTAATAGTCTTTTCATTACCCAACCACAACGAATCGAAGATGTTTTTGGTGGCGAAGTTCGTCATTTAAAATTAGGTCTAGAAACCTTAATTCATCAGCTCAACGCGCAAGGCGATCAAAATTTAACTCGCTATTGGCTAAGCCTTTTAGCATTAGAAGGAAAATTATCGAAAAATCCCGATGCCAAACAAGCATTGGGCAATCGAATTTCTCGCCTAAAAGAACAAGAAATTCATTACGCTCGCGATAGTGAAACAATGCTATCTATTATGGCAAATATTTACAGCGACGTTATTAGTCCATTGGGCAAAAAAATTCACATCCTAGGCTCGCCTGATTATTTGCGACAAGAACTCGTACAAAATAAAATTCGTGCAGTTTTACTTGCAGGCATTCGCTCTGCCGTGCTGTGGAAACAAATGGGCGGAACGAAATGGCAAATTTTATTTTTCCGCAGAAAATTACTTGCCACCGCAAAACAGATTTATTCTTCTATTTATTAATACAATTCTGGAGCAAACATTTATGCAACTCTCTACACTGACCGCACTTTCCCCTCTTGATGGTCGTTATCAAGATAAAGTAACTCCATTACGCTCTATTTTTAGCGAATTCGGGTTAATGAAATTCCGTGTAGCTGTGGAAGTTCGTTGGTTACAAAAATTAGCTTCAACGGCAGACATTACTGAAGTACCGCCATTTTCTACGCAAGCAAATGCTTTTTTAGATGGAATTGTGGCTAATTTCAATGAGACAGATGCTGCGCGTATTAAAGAAATTGAACGCACAACTAATCACGATGTAAAAGCCGTTGAGTATTTTCTGAAAGATAAAATTCAAAATGAAGTGGAACTAGTGAAAGTATCCGAATTTATTCACTTCGCTTGCACCTCAGAAGATATTAACAACCTCTCTTATGCATTAATGTTAAGCACCGCTCGTGACGAAGTGATTTTACCAGAATGGAAAAAACTGATTGATGAAATCACTCGTCTTGCAGAAGAATATAAAACGATTCCATTACTTTCTCGCACACATGGCCAACCAGCTTCACCAAGCACAGTGGGAAAAGAAATGGCGAATGTCGTTTACCGCCTAAAACGTCAATTTAAACAACTTCAGAATGCAGAAATCTTAGGTAAAATCAATGGTGCGGTAGGTAACTACAATGCGCATTTATCGGCATATCCTAATATCGATTGGCATAAATTCAGCGAAGAATTTGTCACTTCATTAGGTATTCAATGGAATCCTTATACCACGCAAATTGAGCCGCACGATTACATCGCTGAATTTTTTGATGCTGTAGTACGCGTTAATACCATTATCATTGATTTTGATCGGGATTTATGGGGATACATTGCATTAAATCACTTTAAACAACGGACTATTGCAGGCGAAATCGGTTCTTCTACCATGCCACACAAAGTCAATCCAATTGATTTTGAAAACTCAGAGGGCAATCTAGGGTTAGCGAATGCAGTGATGACCCATTTAGGTCAAAAGTTACCAATTTCTCGCTGGCAGCGTGACTTAACGGATTCAACCGTATTACGTAATTTAGGCGTAGGATTAGGTTATTGTTTGATCGCTTATGCTTCAACACGCAAAGGCATTAGTAAACTTGAAGTAAATCAACCGCACTTATTAGAAGAACTCAATCAAAATTGGGAAGTTTTGGCTGAACCAATTCAAACCGTAATGCGTCGCTACGGAATAGAAAAACCTTACGAAAAATTAAAAGAATTAACGCGAGGTAAACGAGTGACAGAACAGGCTATGCGTGAATTTATTGATAACTTAGATATTCCACAAGAAGAAAAATTACGTTTACAAAAATTAACACCCACTACTTATATTGGGGCTGCAGTGGAATTAGTAGAGAAACTATCATAGGAATTTGGCTCTTTTTACAACAATATTCTTTACAAGAACATAGCTTTTCTCTATAATCTTGCGCCTGTGTTAGTCAATCTAACAAATTTCTGGTTGGTGCTTGACCTATTCAAGCCCCATCCAAGACCGTAGGGGAGTAATCTTAATTATCCTACGTAGATGGTGAACAGAATAAGAATTTTTCTTGCTTCTGGGCGCCGAAGTCATCCTAGTCTTAGGATTAGGTAAATTAATTCCGAGTAATCGGAGTGTATTCAGGAGCTAAAAGCCAATGGCATTAAATCTTCAAGACAAACAAGCAATTGTTGCTGAAGTAAATAAAGCAGCCAAAGGTGCACTTTCAGCAGTAATCGCGGATTCTCGCGGTGTAACTGTTGAGAAAATGACTGAATTACGTAAATCAGCACGTGAAGCTGGCGTTACAATGCGTGTAGTGCGTAATACTTTATTACGTCGCGCAGTTGAGGGCACAGATTACGAATGCTTAAAAGATACGTTTGTAGGTCCAACACTTATCGCGTTCTCTAACGAACACCCGGGCGCAGCTGCTCGTTTGTTCAAAGAGTTTGCTAAAGCAAACGATAAGTTTGAAATTAAAGGTGCAGCCTTTGAAGGTAAAATCCAAGATGTTGAATTCTTGGCAACATTACCAACTTACGAAGAAGCGATTGCACGTTTAATGAGCACAATGAAAGAAGCTGCAGCAGGCAAACTTGCTCGCACCTTCGCGGCATTACGCGACAAATTACAAGAAGCAGCTTAATCATTAAGCGTTTCTTACTTCATCTAACTTTATTTATTTTAGGAATTGATTGTTATGTCATTAACTAACGAACAAATCATTGAAGCGATTGCTTCAAAAACTGTAACTGAAATCGTTGAATTAATCGCAGCGATGGAAGAAAAATTTGGTGTTTCAGCAGCGGCAGCAGTAGCAGCAGCTCCAGCAGCAGGCGGCGCAGCGGCAGCAGAAGAAAAAACTGAATTCGACGTAATTCTTGCAGCAGCTGGTGCTAACAAAGTAGCAGTAATCAAAGCAGTACGTGGTGCAACTGGTTTAGGCTTAAAAGAAGCTAAAGATTTAGTTGAATCTGCTCCAGCAGCATTAAAAGAAGGTGTTTCTAAAGAAGAAGCTGAAGCACTTAAGAAAGAATTAGAAGAAGCTGGTGCACAAGTAGAAGTTAAATAATTTCTATTTTAACCACTTTAAAATTCAGAAAACCGATGGGAAACCATCGGTTTTTTCCTATCTAAAAAGCCGTAACTTCCTTAATTTAAAAACTTATCATCTTCTCCTTTCTACGATAGAATATCCCCTATTATTGATAAATAAAGAGAAAATCTATGACTACAAAAGCATTAAGTGCGGTAATTTTAGCAGCCGGAAAAGGAACGCGCATGTATTCCGATTTACCAAAAGTACTACATACAATAGCTGGTAAACCAATGGTAAAACATGTAATTGATACTGCGCATCAATTAGGCGCAGAAAATATTTATTTAATCTATGGCCATGGTGGAGACTTAATGCGTACCCATCTTGCAAATGAACAAGTAAATTGGGTATTACAAACAGAACAACTTGGCACAGCACATGCAGTTCAACAAGCGGCACCTTTCTTTAAAGATAACGAAAATATTGTTGTACTTTACGGCGATGCACCATTAATAACTAAAGAAACATTAGAAAAATTAATTGAAGCGAAACCAGAAAATGGCATTGCATTGCTTACCGTAAATTTAGATAACCCAACAGGCTATGGACGAATTATCCGTCAAAATGGGAATGTTGTAGCAATTGTAGAACAAAAAGATGCAAATGCTGATCAACTAAATATTAAAGAAGTAAATACTGGCGTTATGGTATCCGATGGTGCAAGTTTCAAAAAATGGCTAGCTCGTGTAGGCAATAATAATGCTCAAGGCGAATATTACTTAACGGATCTTATTACTCTTGCAAACCAAGATAATTGCCAAGTTGTTGCGGTACAAGCAACAGATGTCATGGAAGTTGAAGGTGCAAATAATCGCTTACAATTAGCCGCACTTGAACGTTATTTCCAAAATAAACAAGCCTCCAAACTATTACTTGAAGGCGTAATGATCTACGATCCCGCTCTCTTTGGCCTACGTGGAACATTAGAGCATGGAAAAGATGTAGAAATCGACGTTAATGTTATTATCGAAGGTAGTGTTAAACTCGGCGATCGCGTAAAAATTGGCGCAGGTTGCGTATTAAAAAATGTTGTTATTGGCAATGATGTAGAAATAAAACCCTATTCTGTGCTAGAGGATTCTGTAGTGGGAGAAAAAGCCGCAATTGGTCCATTTTCTCGTTTACGCCCAGGTGCAGAACTCGCAGCTGAAACGCATGTCGGTAACTTTGTAGAAATTAAAAAATCTACCGTTGGTAAAGGTTCTAAAGTAAATCACCTAACCTATGTTGGCGATTCAGAAATCGGCTCAAATTGTAATATTGGTGCGGGTGTCATCACCTGTAATTACGATGGTGCAAATAAATTTAAAACGATCATCGGTGACGATGTGTTTGTTGGATCTGATACACAATTAGTCGCGCCAGTGAAAGTCGCAAATGGCGCAACTATTGGTGCCGGAACAACAATTACACGCGATGTAGGTGAAAATGAATTAGTGATTACACGAATTCCTCAACGCCATATTCAAGATTGGCAACGACCAACAAAGAAAAAATAAAATAACAATCCGCACGTA
>MDJB01000027.1 GCA_001752465.1 Haemophilus quentini | reverse complement strand
CGCTCAACAGGGGACAAAAACCCAATGGGTGCAGAAAGTGACGTTAAAACCGGGTACAACGGAGTCTTGGGCAAAAGTGAAAGTTAATCCTGAATTAGTGGGGAAAGTGGGGATGGCATTATCTGGCAACGAGACTATGGAAAAAGTCTATTTCAAAGATATTTACGAAATGCCTGCTGATGCGTCACTTTTTCCAGCGTATCTCATTGCTTTTGCAGACCCTGAACAGGTGGATTTTGTGAGTGAGGTGGGGTAATAAATGTGACGGCGGGTAATTCCGCCGTTTTATCCATCCAAATCTACCTAACCGCCCTTTGTTAGTTTAAATACCACAACGCCAAGCGCTACCCCTCGATTTCAAATCCTTACAAAATAGCCACATCTTTTCAAACCATAGAAACCATAGGGCTAAAATTATGTCTGATGAATATCTCCATGGGGTCAAGGTAACGGAAATTTCCGAAGCCTTGCGAACACTCACCACATCATCCACTGCAGTTATCGGTTTAGTGGCAACCGCACCAGATGCAGATGCATCGGTTTTTCCACTCAACAAACCCACTCTTTTAACTGGCATCACCGCTGAAATGCAAGCCAAAGCAGGTAAACAAGGCACGTTATCTCGTGCATTAGACGGCATTGCGGACATTGTGAATTGTAAAGTTGTCGTCATTCGCGTGGAAGAAAACGAAGATGAAAGCACCATGAAAGCCAATGTGATCGGAACTGTAGATAACGAAGGCAATTACACTGGCTTAAAAGCGTTCCTCGTGTCTGCTGCAGTTTGTGGTGTCAAACCACGTATTTTCTGTATCCCGAAATATGACAGCCAAGACGTAACCACTGAATTGTTAAGCGTAGCGAAAAAACTCAATGGCTTTGTGTATGCCTCTTGCGGCACAGCAAAAACCAAAGAAGAAGCAGTGACATACGGTCGCAATTTCTCACAACGTGAATTAATGCTAATTTTCGGTGATTTCTTATCGTTTAACCCAAATACCAAACAAACCGAAGTGGATTATGCCGTTGTTCGTGCTGCCGCAATGCGTGCATATCAAGATAAAGAATACGGCTGGCACACCTCAATCTCAAACAAAGGTTTAACTGGCGTGACAGGTGTCACCAAGCCGCTTTCTTTCGATATTAACGACAGTGCAACCGACGTGAACTATCTCAATGAACAAGGCATTACTTGTTGTGTTAATCACAATGGCTTTAAGTTCTGGGGATTACGCACTCGTTCGGCTGACAAATTATTTATCTACGAAAACTACACTCGCACGGCACAAGTGTTGAAAGACACCATTGCACAATCCTTTGACTGGGCGATGGATAAAGACATTTCCGTGAATCTTGTAAAAGAAATCGTAGAAGCGATCAATGCAAAATGGCGTGAATATGTGGCGCAAGGTTATTTAATCGGTGGGAAAGCATTTATCAATGCCAACCTCAACACAGCCGCAACCTTGAAAGATGCAAAATTGCTTGTGTCTTATGACTACTGCCCTGTTCCACCGTTAGAACAACTTGGCTTTAACCAATACATCAGCGATGAATACCTTGTGGAATTTGCCGCAAACATTGCAAAAGTAGGAGCGTAAAAAATGGCATTACCTCGTAAACTCAAATTAATGAATTTTTTGGCTGACGGTAACTCTTACCGTGGCCAAGTCACCGAAATCACCCAACCTAAATTAGCCATGAAACTGGAAGAATACCGCGCAGGCGGAATGTTTGGCCCAGTAAAAGTGAATTTAGGGGTAGAAGGCTTGGAAGCGCAATTCAAGATGGGCGGTTATATGACCGAACTTATCAAAGAATTTGGCGGAAAAATTGACGGCACAGCATTACGTTTTGCGGGCGCCTATCAACAAGACGACACCGAGGAAGTGGTTTCAATCGAACTGGTCATGCGTGGTCGTTTCAGCGAAATTGACAACGGCACCAGTAAATCGGGTGATGACACCGAACAAAGCTACACCGTGCCATTAACCTACTACAAAATCATCGAAAACGGCAAAGACCTCGTGGAAATTGACCTAATCAATTCCGTTTTCATTGTCGGTGGGGTTGATCGTCTCGCAGAGCACCGCGCAGCAATCGGCATTTAATTCACACACACCTTGCCCCGAAAGGGGCTTTTATTAAATCCCCTCCCCTCTTTACAAAAAAGAGGGATTTTAAAGGAAACATAAAATGAAAATAGAAAACACCAAAATCATCACCTTAACCAACCCTATTACTCGTGGCGAAAACCAAATCACGGAAATCACCGTCAATAAACCGACTGTGCCCGCATTAAAAGGCTTAAAAATGTTTGACGTGTTGCAAATGGATGTGGACGCATTACAAGTTTTACTTGCACGTGTCACCACTCCTGTTTTGCATAAATCAGACTTTGTCACTATGGAAGTGGCGGACTTCACCGAGCTTGCTGCGGCGGCTGTCGGTTTTTTAGGGAAGAACTCGGAAGTGGAAACCGAAGCGACCGAGTAATGATTGCCGCAACAGTGGAAGATGCCATGGCAGACATTGCCATCATCTTCCACTGGCAACCACAAGCCTTCGAGCAAATGACATTTTCCGAATTAATGCAATGGCGAGAAAAAGCAAGGGAACGAAATGAAACAGAAACTGATTGATTACCTGTCAAATTTGCCAAGATACCTTGTATGGCGAGGGATAATCACCCTCTCGATTGTCTTTTGGCTGCTTGTCGTTTTCGGCATCGCGTTTTTATTTTGCTAATTCACCAAGTGCGGTAGAAATCATGGGATTTTTTGACCGCACTTTTCACAGGATTTTATTATGCTTAAATCATTACATTTTTTAGATTTTATTCGCGAATTTATTCTTTTTTCTGTTGTTCTTGCCGTATTTATTATCGGCAGTTCAAGCGCTCAAATCACCTTAATTTGGATAATTACCATTTTATCCATTCTGGCTTGGATTGGTACGGCGGTAAACTATCAAAAGAAGAAGATCAGATATACAAAAGCAAAAACTACATTTGAGATGTATACGTTAATTTTATTAAGCACGATTTTTGTTTATTTTGATCATTGGATTATTGGTACTTTTATATTGTTTTCAAACTTTATTTTTATTATCAGTTGCACGGAAGACAATGCCAAAAAGGAAGAATAAATGTTCCAAAACTTCGCACTTGCCACATTGGGTATGTTTGTTTTTACTCGGCAAACTGTACCTTTTCAAAGTTTGGACCGCACGTCAAATTGGCGACATCCAACCAATGCCATTGTCGGGGCAATGCCAAAAACACAATTCACGGGCAAAGAAAGCGAAACCGTCACGATAAGTGGCAGATTAATCCCAGAAATCACAGGCGGTAGATTTTCCATTAAAGCTCTGGAATTAATGGCAGACAGTGGCGGTGCATTTCCTCTTATTGATGGAGCAACCTTTGAAATTATCGGTTTTTTTGTAATTGAAAGCGTACAAGAAACCCGAACAGAGTTTTTTGGCGATGGTGCAGCCCGTGCGATTGATTTTAGCATGAGCCTAAAACGCACTGATGACCCCATGTTAATTGCCATTGCAGAGAGTTTAATGAGTAGCCTTTAATGTTTGATTTAAATCTTAATGACAATCATCGCACGCCTGCTTTTAAAGTCCAGATCACCACGAAAGACAAAAAACAGCAAGACATCACACAAGTGATTTCGAGCCGTTTAATTAGTTTGTCTTTAACGGATAATCGTGGCTTAGAGGCAGATACACTCGACCTAGAATTATCCGACCATGACGGCAAACTCGCCTTGCCGCCACGCAATGCCACAATCCAAGTTGCGCTAGGTTGGAAAGGCAAGCCGCTGATTGACAAAGGGCAATATTCCGTCGATGAAGTGCAATTTTCAGGCGGTGCAGGATCGGCAGACCGATTAACCATCAGAGCAAGAGCGGCTGATTTAAAAGGCTCATTTTCCGAACAAAAAGAGCGGTCATTTGATAAAAAAACGTTGGGCGAAATTATTGACAGCATCGCCAAAGAAAACCAACTCAAAAGCCAGTGCGAGAAAAAACTGGCTAACACCTTTATTGCGCACATCGACCAAACCAACGAAAGCGACATTAATCTATTAAGCCGTCTAGCAGAAGAACACGGGGCAATGTGCACCGTTAAAAATGGCACGCTATTATTTATGCCGCTAGGACAAGGCAAAACCGCCACAGGCAAGCCGATTCCACTGCGTAAAATCACTCGCAAAAGTGGCGATAACTACAATTTCTCCATTGCAGAAAGCGAAAACTACAAAGCCGTGCGGGCGTATTGGCACGATACGGACACAGGCAAACGTGGCGAAATTACGGTAGATGAAAACACCAAGATAGTGAAAAAACAGCGTATGACGAAAGGCAGAACGCTAGCAGATGGTACAGTAAAGGGCAGACGATTAACGAAAAGAAAATATAACACTATTGAACAAAAAGCCCCTGTGGAAAGCGACAACGATAAAATTAAAAACCTTCGTGTTACTTATCCTTCGGAAGCGAGAGCTATCACTGCCGCCAAATCCGCCTTTGACAAACTCAAACGAGGTGTAGCAACATTTAGCCTAAACCTTGCCTTTGGCGAACCCGATTTAATCCCCGAAACACCGATTGAACTTTCAGGCTTTAAAGCAGAAATTGACGCAACAAATTGGCTGATCACTAGAGTAACGCACAATCTTTCAGACGGTGGCTTTACCAGTCAAATTGAATGTGAACTGAAAGTGGAAGATGAAGAAGTGGAAGTGAAAAAAGAGAAAAAATAAAACGGTCGATTGACCGCTATTTTTTCAATAAACCATGAGGGAAAATATCAATATAATTTACAAACAACCTTTGATACCATTTTATTTTGGTCATCATCTCTCGTGGAAGACCTTCGGCATTAAGTTGTTCGTTATAACAAATTTGTTCTAACACCACTAAAACAGGTGGCTCCTCCAAATCTATTCGATTGATTCCGGTTTTAATTTCGTTACAAAGTGTTAGGGTAAGAGGTTCTGCAATTAAGCGTTCTTTCAAGCGTAGGAACTGTTGGCTAAAATCACGGTGGTCGCGTGCTTTCTCACTAAACCCAATAACTAAACTCAAAGAAGAACATACCGTCAGGGCAATACTCACCGCGATTGCAATAGATTGATGTGATTGCAATATGGCATAAAGCGTACCGGAACCGAACAATACAGATAAGAAATTCGTGCCACGCTCCCAGCATTCAAAAAAATGTTGTCGTTTCCTATTGTAACGAATCGAACGTTCTATGCTAAAAAGTAGGTTTTTCTTTCTTGCCTCTAAATTAATCGTCTTGTTGGTCATTTTCTCGTTTATCGTCATCAGCGTCCTCCTCATAAGGGTCTGGCATTAATTGCGCAGTCAATATTGCCAACTTTTCATCGTTATTGAGGAGTTTATTATTATCCGACATATTTTTTACCTTTATTTTGTTGTGAACAATGACCTAACCAAATTAAATTTATAGCAAATTACTTATCTACACACATTCTCACAAGGCACGCCATCGTGATCGCGATCAAGCTTTTTCATACCACATTGCTTAAGATGAAACATTGCATCATCGCAACTTTCCATATCTCCACATACTCGCTTTCCATCATTACAACTGAATTGCTGTTCTGATTCAGAATTTGATTTTTTGTGCGCCTTAGCAAACACTGCAGGTGATACGGCAAGGGAAAGTGCGGTTAAAATTAAGAAAAGTTTTTTCATAGAATATTTCCTATAAAAAAGCCCGTTATAAAACAGGCATACAATAGAATTAAGATTTTGGACGAGTGAATAAAACAAATAAGCCGAGAATAATATCACCGATGACCCACAAGCCAAGAATCATGCTTAACCCCAAGCCAGTGCCGATTGCCGCACCCGCTTTTTCTGCATCGGTCGCTGCGCTATTTATCACTTCTGCGCCCCCGCCCAAACCAGTGAAAAGGCTATACACCATGAACAAGTTGAACAGAATAAACAACCATTTAAAAACCTTGCCCATAAAGGTGCGTTTAGGTTTTCTTAGTTGTTTACCACAAGACGGACATTTGAAAGCTTGATCACTTACTTGATTGTTGCATTCAGGACAGTTAATTAATGCCATAATATTTCCTTATGTTGTTGTTAATAAAGCTCTTTTATTTTATGGAGGAGGTTCACCACCGCTTCATCGTCAAACTAAACACCACGTGACCTAATCCACGATAACAGCCGTTTTACCCAGCTTGGCCGTTGTTGTTCAGCCAGTAAATCACGCAAGTGGCAGGCAAATTCGTGCATTGCTTGCAACTCGGTTTCTTTCATTTCTTTAAAATAGTGTGACCCATAACATTTATCGGCATGTGTATTGATCACAAATTCAAGGTGCGCAGAACAATTACGCACAGCAAGAATTTCAGCTACTAATCTGGTGCGCGGAAAAGGGGCGCTTTCTTTATGATAGATATTCGTGATGTTCACATCTCGCCCAGCAAGATGGTGTACTGTGCTGTTTTCAATGGTTTGTTTTGTCATGGGCGGGTTACTTCTTGCCTATATTGATATCACGCCCCGCCACATTCTCAATAATACTGTTAGAAACTGTTTGCCCTGAAAGTGCGGTAGGGCTTTGTAGATTTTTCTCTTGCTCCCATAATGTATTAAAATCTCCCTTTATTAACCCTGCTTCAAGCATTGCCATAAAAGTGATAGCACTAGTTTTTTGCCCATCTTTAACCAAACGATTAAATGCCAACAATACTGTTCTTTCTAACGGTTCTAAACTCTCTTTTGTCCGTTCACCTGTAAACAAATAATTAATATCCGCACCTAATTTAGAAAAAGCCATTAAGAAGTCTGAACTAGCAGCCCTCTCTCCATCTTCATAATAGTTATAAGTTCGCTTAGAAACTCCACAAAATCTAGCTATTTCATCTTGAGTAAGACCTAAACGCATACGTTCATTTTTTAACATTTGAGAAAATTGCACCATAATTCAAATTTTCCTATTGTAAGTTGCACAATTATGCAATAAAATATTTCCAAAATAAGATAACAAGGCTTAAAACGGATCGTTTTGATAAATACTCTAACAATATCAACAAATTCAGGAGGTGTCTATATGGAAAAAAATGATCTTAGTCATAAAACTAAGCGTAAACCTCGCCCTATACGCGAGGTTTCTGTGGCATTTCACATAACGTTAAACACAGAAGAAGGCGAAGTTTTTGAACGCAAACGGGAAAACTTGGGATTAGCAACCAAAGCCGCATTGGGGCGGATGTTGATTCGTCAAGGATTGGGACTAGCAGATTAATAACCGTGCAATCCAAGGCAAGGTGCGATGTTAAAAGATAACGCTATGTCAACCCATATTATCGGCGATAACAATACGGTTGCCGGGCGAGATGTGAATATTACAAATGTTGTAGTGAATGTGTCTATTTATCTTCAGCGTAGCATTCCTACAGAATCGACATTGGAAACCGAAGTAAAGCCTAATGATGGATTGGGCAGTGATTCGGAATAGTTAAACAATGGAAAAAAACACGAAAGCTATGCTTTTTCAATGTAAACAATTTATTGCACGTTATGTGGCGTGGCTTGCGTTAAAAATGTTGTACCGAGTTTCTCTTGGAAAATCGCAAGCGCCCGCAGCATTTCTTGTGTTGCCTGCGGTGTATAGCGAAAAGTCATCTTCGCCTGTGGCGCACCTGAAACAAACTGAAAACATTCCACCGTCATTTCTCCTGTCTCGGCATGGAAAGTGATGTTGAGCGGTGAATCAACTTCAATGGGGATAACCAGTGTTTCGTCAGTCATGGGAGTTCCTTATTTTTATGGAGAAATTAATGACGACTATTTCTGTTCAAAGAGATCTTGTAGTGAACGTACATATTCACGCCCCTGTTGATCTTCAGGAGGCAGTTCAGAAAGAAGTTTTGCGTATAGAAGGCGCTGTTGCTCAAGAAGTGGCGAAAATGATGGCTGAACGTGAAGCAAGTCCTCGCGGATCTTTGAAAGATAAAGAATAGTGCTTTGCAATTCGGTTTGTTGATAAATCAATTCAAATAGCAAGTTTTGACGTTCAATACGCTTTTGCATTTGCGCTTCAAGTTTTTCGAGACGTTCTTCAATGGAAAGTGCGGTCATAAAAATCCTCAGGGTAAGAGAACACATAATTATTAGTGACTGAGTATAACAAAGTAAACAAAAACAACAAGGAAAAGAGTATGGCGAAAACAGAAAAAAAACGCGAACTAAAATCTGAAATTATTGCGTTTCGTGTAACGGCAAGTTTTAAAGAAAAGTTACAAGAAATGGCTCAAGCGGATAAACGGGAATTGAATGATTTTATCCGTTTGAAATTGGAAGAATGTATTAATTAATCAGTCAGTAAGATGACATTAAGCCAAACAATTCCAGCAACAATAGACCAGTTAAGGATAAATATGAGAAATCGTAAAAATCGAGTCAGCATGGCATACCTCGTGGCGTTATTTTCAATGGTGTCGTGCTTTATGGTGTTGATTATCTTTTAATTTTAATAACCGTGCAATCCATATTGGGGAATGTGGAGAGTATAGGACAGAAGAAGGTGTGTGATATGGCTGTTGAAGTGTTATGTCCAAAGTGTAAAAAAAGTACCAGTACGAGAACATCAACTCAAATTACGCCGACATTAAAAAAAGCGATTGTGTATTGCCCAAACTGTTTGAATATGCTTGGCAAGATAACCATTAATTTTGATGAAGTTTATGATTTACATAAATCTCTCAATTTGGAATCGCTCACTTGGTCGGACTTTCCTAATGAAAGCAAAAAGAAAAATGCTGACGAAAGGCAAATTGATATTTTTGCAGATTGGAATGACTGGCCTGGGAACAAATAACCCTATCTATTTTTAATCAAAACAATTTTTAACCACCGTCGTTTGAAGAAATTCATTCGACAGGATTTTTGCAACCAAAATTTAGGAGTTTGAGCAAATGGCAAGCAGTAATTATGTGTATGACAACGGTAAAAAACGCCATAACCGTGTGAATGTGTGGCAGTTAAACAAAACCGTGCAAGAACAGGCTCGCAACATTCAACTGTTGCAACGAGCGATTTCTCACCAAGCAAACGTGAATGCACAGCAAGTATTGCTGAATGAATCACTGAGTGATCGTATTGCATTACTTGAAAAAGTACAGTGGAAACGTGAACAAAGTATTTTCCAACGCTTTGCACGGTGGTTCCGTAAATAAATGAATGGGGGTGAGTGATGGCCTTAATGCCTTATTGCTTTGACGATGAAACGGAATCTGCCGCTGAAAAATGGTGCCGTGTAAATCAAGTAAAGGTGCCTGAAATCCGAAGTTTTGATGATGTGCTGCACTTGTTAAGTAAAAGCCAATTCCGTGTAGAACGAGAGTTTGACGGTTTACAACAAGGCTTTCGAGAAATGCTGTTGGAATTAGCCGATTTAGATTTTTCAGATTTACGTGCAGGGCATTTAACAGGCACTAAGCTCCATCACTACACAGAACAAGGACAACGCAAAATAGCCCGTGCACTACGTAAAGTGCGGTTACTTTCGGGAATGTTTTCACAAGGCGTAACAGAGCGGGAATTTACTCAAATTGATACTCAGGAAGATAAAAATGGAAACACAAATGAATAAATCCGCACAGAAATGGTATCGCAAATATCGTCGTTTTTTAGCCTTGTGGGGACATTTAAAACAACAAGGGAAAGATGACATCGCCGCGCTTGTTTATTCAAAAATCATCGAATCCGCCAATATGACGGTTTACTTAGCGAGAAATGCAAAATGAAAAAATTAGCGATTAAAACTTATTTAGACCATGCGCAACACGCAAAAGAAAGTGAGCAACAAGGCAATTATGGGTTAGCCGCAAAACAATGGCGTTCAGCGTGGATAGCTGCACCAACCGAAACACAAACAAACTGGAGCTTTGCACGCGCTGAATATTGTTTCAAAAAAGCGATTGAGGAAGGGCAAATCAAACAGGAAAAGACCCGCCAATATGACTTTAAGCAATTTATGGAGAAATGTGATGTGTGAGCTTTTTTTGATGTGTTTAGCGGTGGTATTGACTGTACTTGGTATAGCTTTGACGGCAATGGGATTAACTGCGTTGATTGCCGATTGGTTAGATAAACGCTGGTAAGGAGGAATGATGGAAAACAATATTTATATTCCGCTTGATTGTGGTGTGACATTGGGAGTTAGAACGATGAATTCACGTTTTCAGGTGTTTGAGATGATTGAAGGGCAAGCGCCACAAAATATCGGTGAATCACTTGGCACTGTTTTAGATGTCGTTGAGGCATTGCGCCATTATGACTTAACACAGCAAGAAATTTCAACTCTAGATGAATTCGTTAGTGCCGTGAAATCCACTAACAACAAAATCAAAGAATATTTTGAATATCACAGTGAATATTTAGCCAATACGGCAATGTAAGGATTCTTGATGATGAACTGGGAACTTGAGTGCAATGCTAATCTTGCCAAACGTGAGCAAGCGATGGCAGATGCACGTGCAGTGATGATGCAAAGTGCGGTGAATGTTGACCGCACTTTAGATACTGCTCAAGCGACATCAGCGCAAATGGAATTATTTTCTGTTGCGCCGCACCAGTTCGATTATGTTGAAAAACTGCTTTCTGCGCTCCCTCGCAAACGCCAACGTGAGCATTTTCGCCATGTGTGGTTGCGTGCGTTCAATGGCGTGAAAGATGATGGTTCTATCGGGTTTAAATTCGGCAATAAACAGGCAGCGTATGCGAATACCTATTTGCGTGAAATCCTCACCAATCGCCTGAAAGCCGTTTTTCAACATTATCACATTAGCCTTGATTGGTTGATTGACCGTGATACGCATTCACAGGTGGTCGCACTTTCTAAAGGCAAAAAAGCGGCTAACTTTCCGTTTTATTTATTAGGTGAACATCAGCTAAAAGAAATGGCAGACAAATTAGCCATGTTGTTTACGAAATTACAGTCTGATTTTGTCAGCGAACAAGCCGAGCGGAAAGAACGTGGCGAAATATCTCTTGATGATTTCACCGCACTTTCTCGTGACCTTTATCGCTTAGTAGGCGAAGTGTGTGCGGATATTGGTTTTCCGTTAAAACACTGGTTCGCTTATCAAGATAACCGTTTCTTAGATGTGAATGACATTGAGGTTGATCTTAATAAATCAGTTTGCCCAACACACTGGAAACGACAACTTACTACCGCACAAAAAAGATTGAAAGAACATGTGGAGATTGGCTGTGGTGCAGTATCGGCAAAAGTGAGCCCTTATGTGTCGCAAACTGCATTTAATGACTACCGTGCGCAACGTGCAGATAACCTCGAATATCTGCAACAAATGGTGTTGGAAAATCTAGACGATAGCACCGAACAAATGCCGTTGATTGAAATGTGGAAAAAATCGGTGGCAAATCCTGCTATCCGTTTTCAGGAAACCATGAACCGCTTGCGTGGGATTGATGAATGGGCGATAGAAAATTCATTTGTGTCACTCTTTCTTACGCTGACTGCCCCATCCTCTTTTCACGCAACCCATGAAACAGGTAAAAACAATAAAAAATGGAAAGGCGCAAGCCCTCGTGATACGCAACGTTACTTAAATAAAGTGTGGGCGCAGTTGCGTGCACAGTTTGCCAAACGTGGAATCGGTTTTTTTGGCTTTCGTGGCGTTGAACCGCATCACGATGGCACACCGCATTGGCACTTGCTGATGTATGTAAAACCTGAACATAAAGATGACGTTATTCATCTATTCCGCAAGAAAGCATTGGAATTAGATGGCGATGAGTTTGGTGCGAAAAAATACCGTTTCAAAGTAGAAGAAATTGACCCAACCAAAGGTTCTGCCATTGGCTATGTAGCGAAATACATTGCCAAGAATATCTATGCAGGTAAGCAAGGCAAAGAAATGTCCGATGAAGTAGAAAATCTGACATTACTTGAAAACGTACAACGTGTCAGTGCATGGGCAAATCTTTGGGGCATTCGTCAATTCCAGTTTTACGGCACACCGTCAATTTCAACGTGGCGTGAACTTCGCAAAATTGATGATGCCATGGCAGCCGTTGCGGACGATGAAGTATTAGATATTGGTCGCACGGTGGCTGATGTGAGTTGTTTTGGTAGTTATTTAAAAGTGCAAGGTGGCGCAATGACAAAACGTTGTGAACAGCCGATTTGTATTGAGTATGAGGAATGCGAACCGAATAAATACGGGGAGATTCGTAAGAAAATTGTGGGGGTAAAAAACAGATTCACAGAAAAGAAAATCATCACCAAATTAAAAAACTGGGTGATTAAATCAGCGAAAAGTGCGTTGGGTTCCACCGCACTTAATTCGGAGTCCACCGAAACAAACAAGGCGCATCGCGCCGCTTGGACTTGGACTTGTGTCAATAACTGTAACCGTTCAAAAATTGAACAACAAGCTAATTTGTTGATGTTGCCTATTGGTGCGCCATTAAAACCGTCACAAATTGACCTTTTAATGCGCCATGGAAGGTTACGGCTTAATGACTATCGGTGGATTTGTTGTGAAAACGATGAAGTTTTCATTAAAGAAGAAAAAATTCCGTTGGCTCAAGCCTTTGGTTGGGGCGAGAGCTTGGGGGATTTTAGAGTGAATTGATTAAAAGTGAGGTTAAAAATGAGAAAAATTGTTCAAATTGCAGTAGCTGAATGTATGGCTTATGACAATGACTGTGGGGATTTAGAGCAATCAGAAACAATTGTTGCACTGTGTAATGACGGGACATTATGGCGTAGATGGTTAAACACTACTGGTGCTAATAGAAATGAACCTAAATGGGTGAAGATTGAAAATGTTCCACAGGATTAAGGAAAATACCATGACCAATATTCAGTTAATTGATGGTAAGCGATACGTGGTGCTGGAGTGTGAATTTGCTAGAGAATGGCAAGTTGGGAGAGAAAGTCGAACAACCGTGACTTATAGCGAAGCAGAAGAAATCGCAGACCATTACAGAAAATATTTAAAAATTCCACCTGAGCGAGTCCTAATTGTGGAAGTACCTAATGTGATTAAAGGTAGAGATTGAAAAGGAAAGAAAAATGGCAGAATTACAACAACTTATCAAAAACATTGAACAATGGGCAGAAGATCGCAATTTGATTGAGGGTTCTACACCGCAGAAACAATTTATTAAATTGATGGAAGAATTTGGTGAGCTATGTAGTGGCGTAGCAAAAAATAAACCTGATGTAATTAAGGATAGCATTGGGGATTGTTTTGTGGTGATGGTGATTTTGGCTAAGCAAAATCATATTGATAGCGTCTTAGAAACAATTAGTAATCTAGATTCATTTCAACCTGTTTTTAAATTAGACGTTGAAGAAATTATCGCAGAAACAGTCGTTAGCCTTGGTATGCTAGCAAGTGAATTAATGGGTCAAAACCTAGAAATACCGACAAAAGTTGATGCTATATTTGGGTGTCCTTGCTTATCACTTAAATTAATTAGCAGAAAATATAATTTAATGCTAACAGATTGTGTGCAAGCAGCTTGGGATGAAATCAAAGACCGCAAGGGACGTATGATTGATGGCGTGTTTGTGAAAGAGGGGGATTTGTGATTACAGAGGAAAACACAACAAAATCCGAGCGCACTTTAACAATTAAGGAGGTCGCTGACCTCCTTAATTTAAGTTACAGCACTGTTTTCGCTCACCGTTTTAAATGGGGCTTTTTTCAGATGGAAGGTTCGAAAGCGTGGCGAGTTTTTAGGGAAGATCTTGACCGTTGTAGAAAAAGAAAAAATAATGTCATCCGATTGGTTGGATTGACTGATATAAAAAATGGAGGAAAAAATAAATGTCAATCTACAAGAGAGGAAGTACATATTGGCTCGATATTACAACACCGAGTGGCGAACGAATTAGACGAAGCGCTGGGACTGAAGTAAAGAAAAAGGCACAAGAATTACACGATAAGATCAAAGCAGAATTATGGGATATGGCGCACCTTAACAAGAAACCGCCAAAACTCTTTGAAGAAGCCTTGTTATTATTTGTGGAAGATGCCAAGTTGAAAAAGGATTTTGATACTAACCGCAGACACGCTATTTATTGGCGTGCTGTTTTTGGCGGTTGGAAATTGAGTGATATTACAGGCGAAGATATTATGAATAATTTGCCGACATACTCAACCACTCATAAAAAACCATTGTCGCCTTCGACAAAAAACCGCTATCGTACGTCCATTTTGCGGGTTCTTTCACTGGCTTATAAAAATGGTTGGATTGATAGAATCCCTTATGTGAAAAAATTCGTTGAGCCAAAAGTCCGCGTGCGTTGGATTACAAAAGAGCAAGCCACAACACTGATTTCAAATTTGAATTTAGCGTGGATGAAAAATGTTTGTTCTTTTGCTTTATTCACTGGCGCGCGTATGACAGAGATTTTATCAATGACATGGGATAAAGTGGATTTTGAACGTAGTATCGCGATTGTTTCAAATGATGTAGCAAAATCAGGTAAAGCAAGAGCATTACCATTGAATAACACTGCTTTGGACTTATTGCAAAAATTATACCAAACTCGCCGCAGTGAATTTGTTTTTCATCGTGGTACAGATAAACAAATTGGGCGTATTGATTGGCATGATTTCCATCAAGCATTAGAAAAAAGCAATATTCATAATTTTCGCTTTCATGATTTGCGCCATACTTGGGCAAGTTGGCACGTTCAAGCAGGCACGCCGCTTTATACGTTAAAAGAGATGGGTGGTTGGGAAACATTAGAAATGGTAAAAAAATATGCACATTTAAATGCAGATCACATGATAGAGTTTGCGAACAATGTCACATTTACGCCACACGAAGACGATGATTTCTCACAAGAAAATTTTTACAATGTAGTAAATTATTGAAAATGAAATGCTTTTTAATGGCAGGGGCGGAGAGGCTCGAACTCCCAACACCCGGTTTTGGAGACCGGTGCTCTACCAATTGAACTACGCCCCTATTGGTATGAATAAATTGGCGGAATGGACGGGACTCGAACCCGCGACCCCCTGCGTGACAGGCAGGTATTCTAACCAGCTGAACTACCACTCCGCTAAATGTGGTAATTGGCAGTGCCTTACTCTCACATGGGGATACCCCACACTACCATCAGCATTACAACATTTCACTTCTGAGTTCGGTATGGTATCAGGTGGATCTATTGCACTATCTCTGCCAAAAATTTTTATTTTTTTAATTTACTCAATAAATAAACTAAAAAAATAAACCTAGCGGTGCCCTACTCTCACAT
>MDJB01000026.1 GCA_001752465.1 Haemophilus quentini | reverse complement strand
TGCGGATTGTTATTTATATGAAAATTGGTAGATGCTTTATTCCAGAACAATAAGTATGTTTCTCTATAGAAATTTCACAAAAATTTGAGATTTTTAGAAAAGTCCCTTGTTGATGGCTGTGCTACACTTTGCTCAAATTTTTCAAAATAAGGATAATATTATGAATACAACAAAACCTTTTCCTCTTCCAACGGGATATTTTGGTATTCCTCTTGGTTTGGCTGCCTTATCTTTGGCTTGGTTTCATTTAGAAAACTTATTTCCTGCTGCGAGAATGGTAAGTGATGTTCTTGGCATCGTAGCAAGTGCGGTCTGGATTTTATTTATTTTAATGTATGCGTATAAACTTCGTTATTACTTTGAAGAAGTTTGTGCAGAGTATCATTGCCCAGTTCGTTTTTCCTTTATTGCATTGATTCCTATTACAACTATGTTGGTGGGCGATATTCTTTATCGTTGGAACCCTTTAATTGCCGAAGTTTTGATTTGGATTGGAACGATTGGTCAATTGCTTTTCTCAACATTACGTGTCAGTGAATTATGGCAAGGTGGCGTATTTGAGCAAAAATCTACCCGTCCTCCGTTTTATTTGCCTGCGGTAGCTGCTAATTTTACCAGCGCAAGTTCATTGGCATTACTGGATTACCAGGATTTAGGTTATTTGTTCTTTGGTGCAGGAATGATTGCTTGGATTATTTTTGAACCTGTATTATTACAACATTTACGTATTTCATCTCTTGAGCCACAATTTAGAGCCACAATGGGGATTGTTTTAGCACCTGCGTTTGTGTGTGTATCTGCTTATTTGTCACTCAATCATGGCGAAGTGGATACTTTAGTTAAAATTCTTTGGGGATATGGATTCTTGCAATTATTTTTCTTATTGCGATTATTCCCTTGGATTGTGGAAAAAGGACTTAACATTGGCTTATGGGGATTCTCATTCGGATTAGCGTCTATGGCAAACAGTGCTATCGCTTTCTATAATGGTAATGTTTTACAAGGCGTGTCAATTTTTGCCTTCATTTTCTCAAATTTAATGATTGGCTTATTAGTTCTAATGACGATTATTAAATTAGCTAAAGGGCAGTTTTTCCTAAAATAAGGCATTTAAATCGACTAAGGCAGGGATTCCCTGCCTTATTACATATTCCATCTATTTGTCTTTTTCTATTTCAATCACTTCTACACAATTCACCGTACCCGCTTTAATTCGCCATTTCACATTAAATTCGTATAAACTCATACCATAAATACGATCACTCGGTTTACCTTGTTGATAGGCAGGGCGAGGATCTTGCTCTAGCACTTGGCGAATGAAACGACTTAAGTGCGGTCGTTTTTCTTCTCGTTTTTTTACCGCACTTTGGGCTTGCTCGGTAAATTCAACAATCAGTTTTGCTGGTGGTTTTTCTTGAGCAAAGCTCGATTGCGCATTTGGCTCACTATCTGCATAGGCAATATAGGGTTTGATATCGAAAATTGGCGTGCCATCCACTAAATCCACCGCACCTAAATGGAGAAAAACGTTACCGTTGATACATCCTACTTGACGTAATTCGACTTTGGACAACCCAAGAGGATTCGGACGGTGCGTTGCGCGTGAAGCAAACACGCCAACTCGTTGATTACCGCCTAACCGCGGAGGGCGTACAGTGGGGTGCCATTTTCCTTGTTGGATTTGGTCGAATTGAAAAATTAACCAAAGGTGGCTGAATTGTTCCAATCCTCTCACAGCTTCAGGCGAATTATACGGCGGTAAAAGTTCTATAATGCCTACACCGTCTTCAACTAAATTAGGTTGGCGTGGTACGGAGAATTTTTCTTTATAAGGCGTGTGGATAATGGCGATAGGCGATAAGGTTAAATCATTCATAAATTGGGTGTCTTAGTGTAGAATACGCGACCTATTGTAATCAAAAGTGCGGTCAAAAAAAATGACAAATGAAAAATTGAAAATGTGGTGGGAAACGGCTCGACCGAAAACTTTGCCCTTAGCGTTGGCATCGATTTTCACTGGTTCGGCATTAGGTTATTGGGCGAATCCACAAGGTTTTAATGGGTTTGTAATGGCGCTTTGTTTACTCACGACAATTTTATTACAGGTGCTTTCTAATTTTGCTAATGATTATGGGGATCATCAAAAAGGTTCAGATACTGAAGAACGTATTGGGCCATTACGTGGCATTCAAAAAGGCGCAATTTCAGCAAAAGAACTGAAATGGGGATTAATTCTAATGGTGGTGGCCAGTTTTCTTTCAGGAAGTTTCTTGATTGGAATTGCTTATGAAAACCTCTCGGATTTATTCGCTTTCGCTGGGCTTGGCATTTTAGCTATTGTTGCGGCCATTACTTACACGGTTGGGGCAAAACCTTATGGCTATATGGGCTTGGGCGATATCTCTGTATTAGTCTTTTTTGGTTTGCTTGGTGTTGGCGGCACTTATTATTTGCAAACTCACAGTATTGATAGTCACATAATTTTACCTGCTATTGGCTCCGGCTTATTGGCAAGTGCGGTATTAAATATTAATAATTTACGCGATATTGAACAGGATGCGAAAGCTGGCAAAAATACCCTAGCCGTTCGTTTAGGTGCATATAAGGGGCGAGTTTACTACTGTATTTTATTAAGTGTGGCGGCCCTATGTTATTTAGCATTTGTGGTGGCAACAGCCATTTCTTGGACAAATTATTTATTTGTACTGGCAATGCCGTTGTTAGCTAAGCATGCGCTCTTTGTTTATCGCAGTCAGCTGCCAAGTGAATTGCGTCCAATGTTGGCTCAAATGTCTATGATTTCGTTATTAATCAATATCTTGTTTAGTTTAGGCTTGCTTATCGGCTAAATCGGCATATACTTAAAGCAAACAAAATTTCAACAATCGATAGGGGAAAGTTATGTTTATTGATACTTCAGAACTTTGCGATCTTTATGCAGAACAAGTGGATGTAGTGGAGCCAATTTTTTCAAGCTTTGGTAGCGTAAGTCATTTTTACGGTAAAGTCACTACGGTAAAATGCTTTGAAAGTAATGGATTAATTGCTGAAGTATTAGAAGAAAACGGCGAAGATCGAGTGCTTGTCATTGATGGCGGTGGTGTGGTACGCCGTGGTTTGATTGATGCAGAATTGGCTCAACTTGCTGTTGATAATGGTTGGGAAGGCATTATTGTATATGGTGCAGTACGCCAAATTCAGCAATTAGAAAACCTCGATATTGGTATTCATGCCCTTGCGCCAATTCCAGTTAGTGCAGATGAGAGCAGCGCTGGTGAGAGTGATGTTCCAGTGAATTTTGGTGGTGTAACCTTTTTCCCAGAAGATTATATTTACGCAGATCTGACAGGAATTATACTTTCGCAAGAGCCCTTAGATTTAGATGATTCGGACGAATAATACGAAAGAGCAAAAGTGCGGTGAAAAATAACCGCACTTTTTTTATCGAAATTTATTGCACTAGATCACATTTCTGAAAATTGAGCATTGCAACTTATTAACATTCATTTAACATTGTAGTCCGTTCGAGTTAGAACACTAACGGAGGAGCTTTATGACTGAGATGAAATCTTTCAAAAATCACAAAAATGGCATTATTTTTATTTTAGATATAGTGCTATTTTTTGTGTTATTAAAAGCGCTACCTTATGAGCCAAAGGCTAGTGCTGGTTTCGCGTTATTGGCTTTTGTCGCTGTACTTTGGTTAACCGAGGCATTACATGTTACGGTTACCGCATTATTGGTGCCATTATTGGCGATTGCGCTAGATTTAGTGAGTACTAAGCAAGCTTTAGTGGCTTTTGCTGATCCTACAATCTTTTTATTCTTTGGTGGCTTTTCTTTGGCTACAGCCTTGCACATTCAAAAACTCGATAAAATGATTGCTAATAAAATTATGGCGTTAGCGCGTGGTAATTTATTTATTGCCATTATTTATCTATTTTTGATTACAGCCTTCCTCTCTATGTGGATGAGTAACACGGCAACTGCAGCTATGATGTTACCACTTGCAATGGGAATTTTAAGCCAACTTGATCGTGAGAAAAAACATAATACTTATGTGTTTGTGTTGTTAGGGATTGCTTATAGTGCATCAATTGGTGGTATGGGAACCCTTGTGGGTAGTCCACCGAATGCGATTGTAGCAAGTAACTTGCATTTAACTTTTGCAGATTGGTTATGGTACGGTTTACCGATAATGATCATTTTGCTACCACTGATGATTGGTACGCTTTACATTATTTTTAAGCCAAAACTTCATATTAATTTTGAGCAATCTTTTGAAAGCATTGAAATGAATTCAGTGCGTGTATTAACACTTGTTATCTTTGTTGTGATTGCTTTAACTTGGGTATTTAGTGGGCAAATTAATCCGCTGATTTCAGGCCTACTTGGTTTGCAGAAAAATATTGCTAGCTTCGATAGTGTCGTCGCTTTATTAGCAGCTATTGTGATTTGTTCTACGGGCATTGCAAGCTGGAAACAAATTCAAGAAAGTACCGATTGGGGCGTATTAATGCTTTTCGGTGGTGGATTAACATTAAGTGCGGTATTGAAGGATTCTGGAGCAAGTAAAATTTTAGCAGATAGCATTGTCTTTATGATTGAAGGACAGCATTTCTATCTTATTGGCTTGTTAGTTGCAGCATTTATTATTTTCTTAACTGAATTTACCTCTAACACCGCAAGTGCGGCACTGCTCGTTCCGATCTTTATTTCTATCGCCCAATCATTGGGTATGCCCGAAATTGGTTTAGCATTAATTATTGGTCTTAGTGCATCTTGTGCCTTCATGCTACCAGTGGCGACGCCACCAAATGCTATTGTATTTGGTTCTGGACAAGTGAAACAAAGTGAAATGGTAAAAGCTGGTTTCGTATTGAATTTAGTGTGTATCGTCGTAATTGCGACTGTCGGTTATATGTTCTGGTTGAATAATTAATTTAGATTGATTATTTACAGAATTCTTAAATGATTAAAATGAACGGGTTAAAGCTAATCAGGCTTTAACCCATTTTTCTTGCTATAAGATTCTTTTATACAAAGCTATTTGTTGTGTTCATAAGCGTAAAGTGTATTGCTCATTAACATTGCAACAGTCATTGGCCCAACACCGCCAGGAACGGGGGTAATATAAGCCGCTTTTTCGACTGCTTTGTCAAACTCTACATCGCCTACTAATTTTCCATCTACACGGTTAATTCCGACATCAATGACGACCGCACTTTCTTTGATCCAATCGCCAGGAATCAAATTCGGCTTACCTACCGCGACGACAAGTATATCTGCTTGGCGAACATGGTTTTCTAAATCTTTGGTGAATCGATGAGTTACTGTGACAGTTGCGCCTGCTAATAATAATTCTAAAGACATTGGACGGCCGACAATATTGGATGCGCCTACAATTACTGCGTGTTTGCCATGTAAGTCAATGCCCGTTGTTTCTAATAGTTTCATTACTCCATAAGGGGTGCAGGCACGTAAAGTTGGAATACGTTGGCATAAAAGCCCAACATTGTAAGGATGGAAACCGTCCACATCTTTTTTCGGGTCGATTCTTTCAATTATTGCTTCTGTGTTAATTTGTTTGGGTAACGGTAGCTGCACTAAAATACCATCAATATTTTTATCAGCATTAAGCTGGTCAATAATCGATAATAATTCATCTTGTATAGTGGTATCTGGCAGATCATAAGATTTAGAGAGAATGCCAATTTCTTCACAACTTTTACGTTTATTACCGACATAGATTTGCGAAGCAGGATCTGCACCCACGAGAATGACTGCAAGCCCAGGCGCGCGTTTTCCTTGCTTAACGTAATGGGTGATTTTATCTGCCACATAGGCTTTAATTTTTTTTGAAAGTGCGGTACCAGAGATGATTTGTGCGGTCATTGGGCTGTCCTTTTGAATGATGGGAAAGAAAGCGTTTGCTATTTTAACGGACAATGATTTTTTTACAACGAAAAAGGGGGCGTTTTTCCTAAAGTGGAATAATTTTGAACAATTAAATTAAAAAATCAAAAAATTAATTGACTGAGATAAAAACAAACCTATAATTAAGCGCACTCGTCGGCGAGTAGCGCAGCTTGGTAGCGCAACTGGTTTGGGACCAGTGGGTCGTAGGTTCAAATCCTATCTCGCCGACCACTTCTTTTATATTGTCTTGAAATTCCGTACAAAAGAAATCCTTTGAATGCGCCCTTAGCTCAGCTGGATAGAGCAACGCCCTTCTAAGGCGTGGGTCAAAGGTTCGAATCCTTTAGGGCGTGCCATTTATTTCTTTAATCCATTTTTTATTCTCTTTTATTAATTTCTTTTGCTATTTAAGCAAGCTACAATACGCCCCCAAATTTTATCAATATAAATCAGAAAGAGAATTATTATGCCCTTTGCTATTGGTCAGCGCTGGTTGAGTGAAAGTGAAAACGCTTTAGGACTAGGTATCATTACCGCATTAGATCAACGAACCGTCACGATTTATTTCCCTGCTGCGGATGAAACGCGTATATATGCTGCTGCACAAGCGCCTTTAAGCCGAATTGTATTTAGTAAAGGTGAAACATTATCCCATCAAGCTGGCTGGCAAGGCGAGATTTTAGACGTTCAAAATATGAACGGTTTGCTATTTTATTTAGTTAAAAATCCGCAAGGTGAAGATGTCATTGTGCAAGAACGTGATATTTCATCGATTATTTCTTTTAGCCAAGCGAAAGAGCGTCTGTTTTCAGCGCAAATTGATCGTAGCAGTCATTTTGCATTGCGTTATCGCACTCTTTGTCATCAGCAAGCACAATTTAAATCGCCATTGCGTGGTTTACGCGGAACGCGTGCGGGTTTAATTCCTCATCAGCTTCATATTGCCGCTGAAGTCGGTAATCGAGTTAATCCTCGCGTGTTATTGGCGGATGAGGTTGGTTTAGGAAAAACCATTGAAGCAGGAATGATTTTGCAGAATCAACTTTTTGCTGAGAAAGTGCAACGTGTTCTTATTATCGTGCCAGAAACGTTGCAACATCAATGGTTGGTGGAAATGCTTCGTCGTTTTAATTTGCATTTTTCACTTTTTGATGAAGAACGTTGCAACGATTTTGATCTTGATGCCGTTAATCCATTTACAACGGAAAGCTTAATTATTTGTTCTCTGAATTGGTTAGAAACTCATCCAAACCGAGTGGAGCAGGCGCTCAATGCTCAATTTGACTGTTTAATTGTGGATGAGGCGCATCATCTCGTGTGGTTAGAATCTTCACCAAGTGCAGCTTATTTATTAGTTGAACAGCTTGCTCGTATCATTCCATCCGTCTTGTTACTCACTGCAACCCCAGAACAACTTGGGCAAGAAAGTCATTTTGCTCGTTTGCGTTTACTGGATCCAGAACGTTTCTTTGATTATCAAACCTTTGTGAAAGAGCAGGAATGCTATCAACCTGTGGTTAATGCCGTTGAATCTTTGTTGGCAAATAAGGCATTAAGTGCGGTCGAAAAAAATCATATTTCTGATTTATTGCTTGAACAAGATGTCGAGCCACTTTTTAAAGCGATTGCATCAAATAATGATGAAGAACAGCATCGTGCCCGTCAGGAACTGATTCAAGCCTTAATTGATCGTCACGGCACGGGGCGAATGTTATTCCGCAATACACGTCAAGGTGTGAAAGGTTTTCCGCACCGTGTTTACCACCAAATTACACTCTCGGAAGAGAATGATAAAATTGATTGGTTGATTGACTTCCTCAAACTACATCGCGATGAAAAAATTTTTGTGATTTGCCAGACAGCGGCAACAGCGATTCAGTTAGAACAAATTTTGCGTGAACGTGAGGCGATTCGTGCCGCAGTGTTCCACGAAAAAATGTCGATTATCGAACGGGATAGAGCCGCGGCTTATTTTGCGGATTTAGAAAACGGCGCACAGGTTTTACTGAGCTCGAGTATTGGTTCGGAAGGGCGTAATTTCCAATTCTCTGCAAATTTAGTGTTATTTGATTTACCGACAAATCCTGATTTATTGGAACAATGTATTGGCCGATTAGATCGTATTGGACAAAAACGTGATGTGCAAATTTATGTGCCTTGTGCGAAAGATTCGCCTCAAAGTCGTTTGGCTCGTTGGTACAATGAGGAATTGAATGCTTTTGAACAAACTTGTCCAATGGGAATGGCATTATTTTCTCAGTTTGCCGATGAATTGGAAAAAGTGCGGTCAAATTCTACCGCGCTTTCAGAGAATGAATTTTCTGAATTATTAAAACAAACTAAAATTGCGCGAGAAAAACTCAAGATTGAGTTAGAAAAAGGTCGAGATCGTTTATTAGAGCTAAATTCTCATGGCGGTGAGCAAGCACAAGCGTTAGCGGATCAAATTGCTGATGAAGATAATTCGCCTGAGCTTGTGAATTTTGCTTTAAAATTATTTGATATTATTGGCGTAGAGCAAGAAGATCTTGGGGCAAATAGTATTGTGATTAGCCCAACTGGGACAATGCTTGTGCCCGATTTTCCGGGTTTAAAAGAAGAAGGTGTGACGGTTACCTTTGATCGAGAACTTGCCCTTGCTCGCGAAGAAATGGAATTCTTGACTTGGGATCATCCTATGATTCGTCAAGGTATTGATCTTGTTGCTTCAGGGGATATTGGCAAAGCCGCAATGGCATTGCTTGTGAATAAACAACTGCCAGCTGGAACCTTATTAATTGAATTGATTTATGTGGTGGAAAGCCAATCGCCAAAAGGATTACAGCTCAATCGTTTCTTGCCGCCAACGCCTATTCGTCTGTTGCTTGATAACAAAGGAAATAACATTGGTGAGCAGGTTGCCTTTGAAACATTACATAGCAAATTGAAACCGCTTGGTAAAAATATTGCTAATCAAATGGTGAAAATGGCACGGGCCAATATTGAAGCCTTGATTACACGAGGCGATCAGCTCGTAAAATCTTTAGCTGAACCGATTATTGCCGAAGCTAAAAATCAAGCAGATCAACAATTAAGTGCAGAAATTAACCGTTTGCAGGCTTTGCGAGCAGTGAATAAAAATATTCGCCAGAGCGAAATTGATACTTTGGAACAACAACGAATACAATCACTTGACGAGCTTTCTAAAGCAAATTGGCGTTTGGATTGCTTGCGTGTCATTGTGACGAACAAGGAATAAAAATGGCATTGATTGAATACAATCCGCCTCTTGAACCTTATTTGGATATTATTTATCAAGATAATCATTTGTGCGTGGTGAATAAACCTAGCGGTTTGCTTTCCGTGCCAGGCAATCAACCACAATATTACGATAGTGCAATGAGTCGAGTAAAAGAAAAATTTGGCTTTTGTGAGCCAGCTCATCGTTTGGATATGGCCACGAGCGGTATTATTGTGTTTGCTTTAAGTAAGGCGGCGGATCGAGAATTAAAACGTCAATTTCGCGAACGTGAACCTAAAAAACATTATCAAGCGATTGTTTGGGGACATTTGGAGAAAGATTATGGTGAGGTAAATTTGCCGATGATTTGTGATTGGGAAAATCGACCTCGCCAACGTTTGGATTTCGTTTTAGGAAAAAGAGCGGTTACAAAATTCGAAGTTTTAGCACGTTTTTCCAATAATAGTACTCGCGTGAAACTGACGCCCGTGACAGGCCGATCTCATCAATTACGCTTGCACATGTTAGCATTGGGACATCCAATTCTAGGCGATAAATTTTATTCTCATCCTCAGGCTAAAGCGATGTCGCTAAGATTATGTTTGCACGCAGAAGAATTGACGATTACCCATCCTATTACAGGGGAAGTAATGACCTTTAATGCGAAGTCCGATTTTTAAATTTGCGCAGAAGCACGAGATCACGAATGAAAAACTTTTTAGCTCAACAAGGAAAAATCACGCTAATTCTCACCGCACTTTGCGCGCTTATTTATATTGCTCAGCAGCTGGGGTTTGAAGACGATATTATGTATTTGATGCATTACTCCGCTTACGAAGAGCAAGATAGCGGAGCGTGGCGTTATATTTCACATACACTGGTACATTTATCTAATTTGCATATTTTGTTTAATCTGTCTTGGTTTTTTATTTTCGGTGGAATGATTGAGCGCACTTTTGGTTCGATCAAATTATTGATGTTGTATGTTGTAACCTCCGCTATAACAGGATATGTGCAAAATTATGTGTCTGGCCCCGCTTTCTTTGGGCTTTCTGGTGTTGTATATGCTGTGTTGGGTTATGTATTTATATGCGATAAATTGAATCATCATTTATTTGATCTGCCAGAAGGTTTTTTCACAATGTTATTAGTGGGGATCGCATTAGGTTTTATTAGCCCCTTATTTGGTGTTGAAATGGGAAATGCAGCGCATATTTCAGGCCTGATTATCGGCTTGATTTGGGGATTTATTGATAGCAAATTACGTAAAAATTCGCTAGAGTAAGCCTGTTTTATTTGGATAAAGGATTCGCTATGAAACAATCGTTACGCCATCAAAAAATTATTAAACTAGTGGAGCAAGCTGGCTATTTAAGCACGGAAGAACTGGTTGCTGCCTTAGATGTTAGCCCCCAAACGATTCGCCGTGATTTGAATATTTTGGCGGAGTTGGATTTAATCCGTCGCCATCACGGTGGTGCGGCATCGCCATCTTCTGCAGAAAATTCTGATTACGTGGATCGTAAGCAATTCTTTTCATTACAAAAAAATAATATTGCACAGGAAGTCGCAAAGTTGATTCCTAACGGCGCATCGTTGTTTATTGATATTGGTACCACGCCTGAGGCTGTCGCCAATGCATTGCTTGGTCACGAAAAACTCCGAATTGTGACGAACAATCTGAATGCTGCTCATCTTTTACGTCAAAATGAAAGTTTTGATATTGTTATGGCGGGTGGATCGTTACGAATGGATGGTGGAATTATTGGCGAAGCTACAGTGAATTTTATTTCTCAATTTCGCCTAGATTTCGGTATTTTAGGGATTAGCGCGATCGATGCTGATGGTTCATTATTGGATTATGATTACCATGAAGTACAAGTAAAGCGAGCGATTATTGAAAGTTCACGTCAGACCTTATTAGTGACCGATCACTCTAAATTTACGCGCCAAGCGATTGTTCGATTGGGCGAATTAAGTGATGTAGAATATTTGTTTACGGATGATGTTCCTGAAGGAATTGTCAATTATCTGAAAGGTCAGAAAACGAAATTAGTTTTATGTTAGGAATGAGATAGTGCGGTAAAAATAATGGTTTTTTACCGCACTTTTTATATGTTTTATGGGCAAGATTTATTTTGTTGTTACTTGGCAAATTAGGTAGAATAAGCCCACATTTATATAAGGATTCAAAATGAAAATAAAGACGATTTTGACCGCACTTTTCGGCGTAATTGTGCTGACAGGTTGTGCAAATAAGAACGATATTAAACAAGCGAGTGAGCGTAATGACACCCTTGAAGGGTTCAATCGAATCATGTGGAAATTTAACTATAACGTTATGGATCGCTATGTGTTAGAACCCGCTGCAAAAGGTTGGAATAACTATGTGCCCAAGCCTATTTCTTCTGGTCTTGCTGGCATTGCCAATAATCTTGATGAGCCGGTAAGTTTTGTAAACCGCTTAATTGAAGGTGAACCGAAAAAAGCATTTGTTCACTTTAATCGCTTTTGGATTAACACTGTATTTGGTCTAGGTGGCTTTATTGATTTTGCGAGCGCAAGTAAAGAGCTACGCGTAGATAACCAACGTGGTTTTGGTGAAACATTAGGTAGCTACGGCGTAGATGCAGGCACTTATATTGTTCTACCGATTTATAATGCAACAACGCCACGACAATTAACGGGCGCAGTGGTTGATGCGGCTTATATGTATCCATTCTGGGAATGGGTGGGCGGTCCGTGGTCGTTAGTGAAATATGGTGTGCAAGCGGTGGATGCTCGTGCGAAAAATATCGATAACGCGGAGTTGTTACGCCAAGCTCAAGATCCATATGTAACCTTTAGAGAAGCGTATTACCAAAATTTACAATTTAAAGTAAGTGATGGCAAATCAACAGAAAATAAAGAATCGCTTTCTGATGACGTGCTAAAAGAAATTGATTAATAAACGAAAAGTGCGGTGAAAAATAACCGCACTTTTTATCAACTAAGGAGAAAATGATGACTCAAATTATTCATACTGAAAAAGCACCGGCAGCTATTGGCCCTTATGTTCAAGCGGTTGATCTTGGCAATTTAGTTTTAACCTCAGGGCAAATTCCAGTGAATCCTGCAACAGGTGAAGTGCCTACGGATATCGTTGCACAAGCACGCCAATCTTTAGAAAACGTGAAAGCGATTATTGAGAAAGCGGGTTTAACCGTCGCAGATATTGTAAAAACAACGGTTTTTGTGAAAGATCTTAATGATTTTGCAGCAGTTAATGCAGAATATGAACGTTTCTTTAAAGAAAATAATCATCCTAACTTCCCTGCTCGTTCTTGCGTAGAAGTTGCACGTTTACCAAAAGATGTGGGATTAGAAATTGAAGCGATTGCTGTAAGAAAATAATTTTCTGTTTGGCAATCTCTACTTAAAAGTGCGGTCATAAACTCGCATGTTTTTGACCGCACTTTTTGTTTGTATGCTGATAACAAAAATTTTACATTACACCTTGAATTTTTTATGAATTTTCCCCACTAAGGAAATACTTAACCCTAACTTTGAGAGAACACATTATGATGCGTATTCTTCTTTTCTTAGCAACCAATATGGCTGTAATGCTGGTATTAGGTATTATTTTAAGTGTGACTGGTATTGCAGGAAATAGCACCGGCGGCATTTTAATTATGGCGTTGTTATTTGGTTTTGCTGGCTCATTAATTTCATTATTCCTGTCTAAAACGATGGCATTACGTTCTGTAGATGGAGAAGTGATTACTCAACCTCGTAATCAAACTGAACGTTGGTTAATTGATACCGTTAGTCGCCAAGCGCAGAAAGCGGGGATTCCGATGCCAGACGTGGCGATTTATCATTCTCCCGATGTGAATGCTTTTGCTACAGGCGCGACAAAAAGCAATTCTTTGGTGGCAGTGAGTACGGGATTATTAAACAACATGACGGAGGCTGAAGCTGAAGCTGTTTTAGCGCACGAAATTTCTCATATTTCCAACGGCGATATGGTGACGATGGCGTTATTGCAAGGTGTATTGAATACTTTCGTGATTTTCTTATCTCGCGTTATTGCAACGGCGGTGGCAAGTTCGCGTAACAATAATGGAGAAGAAACGCGCAGTTCAGGTATTTATTTCTTGGTTTCGATGGTATTGGAAATACTCTTTGGTGTGCTTGCGAGTATTATCGCAATGTGGTTCTCACGCTACCGCGAATTTCGTGCAGATGCAGGTTCCGCAAGTTTAGTAGGCAAAGAAAAAATGATCATGGCATTGCAACGTTTGCAACAACTTCACGAACCTCAAAATCTTGAAGGTTCTTTAAATGCCTTTATGATTAATGGTAAACGCAGTGAACTCTTTATGAGTCATCCGCCACTCGAGAAGCGTATTGAAGCCTTACGCAATCTTTAATAATTACAAAAAAATCGGCCGCACTTTAATGAGGCCGATTTTTTATTTTCCTTTTTTCACCCAATATTTGAACGGTGGTTTTTCCACTTCACTTTGCAGTAATGTGTGATCCATAAATTGACAGAAACTTGGAATATCTCTTGTTGTTGCAGGATCATCAGCAATAATCAAAAGTATTTCTCCATCGTTAAGATGACGAATATTTTTACGAACAAGCATGACAGGTTCTGGGCAACGTAATCCTAAAGTATCTAGGGTTTGTGTGACGGAAATTTCAGACATATTCTTTTTTCTTTTGAAAAACAGAGCCATATCATACCGCACTTACGGCAAAATTTCGACAAATCCCAGTTATCAGTGATAGACTAGTGCTACCGAAATTACCTTGAAAAAATAAATGGCGGAATACCTCGTTCCTAAAAGTGCGGTTGTTTTTGAAGAAGAAATTAAGAAAAGCCGTTTTATTACTTATTTACAACACACCGAAGGTTTAGAAGACGCAAGAGCTTTTTGGGCAAAGATTAAACAAGAACATCCAAATGCTCGGCATCATTGTTGGGCTGCCGTAGCAGGTAAGCCAACAGATTCTCTACAACTTGGTTTTTCTGATGATGGCGAACCTGCTGGAACGGCAGGAAAGCCAATGTTGAGTGCATTGCAAGGTAGTCAATTAGGTGAAATTAGTGCGGTGGTGGTTCGCTATTATGGTGGTATTTTGTTTGGAACGGGCGGATTAGTTCGTGCTTACGGCAATGGTGTTCAACAAGCGTTAAAGCTGATTGAAAGCGAAATTAAAGTTGAACGAGCCTCTTTCAAACTTGATTGTGACTATGGCCAGCTAAATTTAGTCCAACAACTTTGTGAAAAATATCAGGTTGAGATTTTATCTCAAGATTTTCAGGTAAATATTCATTTGATTTTAGGTATTAGTGAAAAAACAGTCGATGTTTTTTCTTCAGAATTAACGGAAAAATCTGCGGGCAGATTAGTCATCCAACTTTTAGAGACAGGCGAATAATAGTGCATATTTTATCGATTATCCGAATTATTGGTATTCTTGTGATGTGTTTTTCTGGCACGATGCTGATTCCAGCATTTGTCGCACTGATTTATGGCGATGGTGGCGGCAAGGCATTTATGCAGGCTTTTATCTTGAGCTTGACAGCGGGCACATTGCTTTGGTGGTCATGCCATCACCATAAACAAGAATTACGATCCCGTGATGGTTTTTTGATTGTTGTGGCTTTTTGGTTAGTTTTAGGAAGCTTGGCAACATTGCCTCTTTTATTGTTCGATTCACCACATTTAACTATTGCTTCAGCTGTATTTGAAGCATTTTCTGGCTTAACTACTACTGGTGCAACGGTGATGACGGGGCTGGATAATTTACCTAAATCTATTTTGTTTTATCGTCAGTTTTTACAATGGTTAGGTGGTATGGGGATTATCGTATTGGCTGTGGCAATAATTCCGCTGTTGGGAATTGGTGGGACACAATTATATCGAGCAGAATCTTCAGGCCCTCTTAAAGATCAAAAATCTTTGCCTAAAATTTCAGAAGTGGCGAAAGCTCTATGGATTATTTATGCTTCATTAACTGTTCTTTGTGCCATTGCATATTGGCTATCAGGAATGAATCTTTTTGATGCCATTGGGCATAGTTTTTCGACAATTTCAAATGGAGGATTTTCAACGCACGATGCAAGTATCGGCTATTTTAATCAGCCCTCTATCTATTGGATTACAACGATCTTTATGCTAATTTGTGGTGTAAATTTTAACCTGCACATTTCCGCTTTTCTTGCACTAGGTAAAAGAAATATTTGGCGAAATTATTGGAAAGATCCCGAATTTCGTTTTTTTCTAACAATGCAAATTATTTTTATTGGTATTGTATCTCTATCTTTATATAGTTACGGTTTAGTTTCAGATATGAACGAGGCAGTAACAAAAGGTGCATTACAATTAACATCAATGTCAATGACTTCTGGTTATACAATTTTTGACATTAATAATCTTCCGCCTTTTATTGGGCTTTTACTGGTGATTTCTGCGGTAATTGGTGGTTGTGGCGGTTCAACAACTGGGGGATTAAAAGCGATACGGACACTTATATTGTGGAAACAAATCGATCGAGAACTGCATAGTCTAATTCATCCAAATTTAGTACAACCAATTCGAATAGGTAAAAATCGTCTAGCACTAAGAATGGTAGAAAGTATTTGGGCATTCTTCATTATTTTTATACTGGTTTATTGGGGGTGTGTTTTTGCTGTTATTCTTTGTGGAATGAATGTTTTTGATGCGATGGGGGCTGTATTCGCCACATTAACGAATGCAGGACCGGGACTTGGCTTTATTCATGAAAGTTTTATTGATGTTCCAGAAAGTGCTAAATTAGTCTTTAGTTTTGCTATGATCTGTGGACGTTTAGAAATATTTTCATTAATTGTGCTGTTTATTCCAAGCTATTGGAAAAAATAATAATTGGAAAATTATTGTATTTCTAACCGCACTTTTTAATGAAATGTTTATATTTCCATCAAAAGATCATTTTTTTAAATATTTTTGCAAAAAGTACTTGCAAGGGAT
>MDJB01000025.1 GCA_001752465.1 Haemophilus quentini | reverse complement strand
TCAGTTCTCACAAGCCCCTTAAGTGGCTTGTGAAGTATAGGCTCTTATAGGGGAGCCTAAAAACCGCACGTTTTACGTGCGGATTGTTATTTAGATAAATCAATTTGATATACAGCAAATCCAACCTCATCTGTACCCACTTGTTTCATTGGATACTGTGCTTTTTCTTTGATGAATTGAGCTGCCTGTTCGCTTGGTGAGGTTTCAAAACGAACATCTAATTTATCGTTGCCTTTAATTGGCGTAAAGCGCCAGTTTTTATCCGCGCTAGGGTTTACAGAACCTTCTTTTTCACTGGTTACTTTAATGTAATCAGCTAAAATTTGACGGTTTTCATCTGGTGATGCGTAAACAATATGTTGATCGCCAGTGCCTGGGAATTTATTACCATAAGCACGATAGTTATTTGTTGCAATCAAGAATTCTGCTTTTGGATCAACCGGTTTGCCTTGATAAGTGAGGTTCACTACACGATGCGATTCTGGGTTAATTAATTTACATTCGCCATCATAACGAGTAGGTTTGGTTAGATCGTATTCATAATTGACACCATCAATCACATCAAAGTTGTAAGTGCGGAAACCTTCCCAGTCGATTAATGATTGTGGTTTATCACTTGTAGGGTCAATTTGTTTAAACATACCAGCACTACATTCTAACCATTCTTTTAATTGTTCGCCCGTGGCTTTAACAACTACTAATGTATTTGGATAGAGATATAAGTCCGCAGCATTACGGAAAGTTAATTCACCTTTATTTACTTCGGTATAACCTGTTGGGTCATTTTTACGACCACCTGCTTTAAATGGTGCGCCTGCACTTAAAATAGGTAAGCCAGCCATTGCTGCAACACTTGGTGCAACTTTTTCTACATAGGTTTTTTGTGCTTGGTTCACAATTTGAATGGTTGGATCATCTTGTACTAATGCAAGATAGCTGTACATATTATCTGTTGCTTTACCAATAGGTTGAGAAACAAATTTACGTGTTGCTTCGTGAACTGGTTTTAAAAGTGCGGTAATTTCTGGGTCATTTTCTGCAAGCGCTTTTTTATTTTCTGCATCATAGATTGGACGAAGAACCGCTTTTCCAGAGGTAACAATCCATTTGCCTTTGTGTTCTGTTAATCCTAAATCAACCACGCTGATATTATTTGCCCAGTAACCAGCCATACTTTCTGGTACGCCTTTTACTGTACCATTTACGATGTCTGCATTTGGTGATTTCGCAAATTCTTTATTTGGGAATAAACGGTGTGAGTGACCAAAAATAACCGCATCAATATGTGGAACATCAGCTAGATAGAATGCAGAGTTTTCAGCACCTTCTTGATAAGGTTCATCAGATGGGCCTGTGTGAGCTAATGCAACGACAATATCAGCCCCTTTTTTCTTCATTTCAGGTACATATTTTTGTGCTGTTTTTACAATATCACGGGTTTCAACTTTGCCTTGAAGGTTCGCTTTATCCCAAACCATAATTTGCGGTGGCACAAAACCTATGTAACCAATTTTTAATTTATGTGTTTTACCTTGATTATCCACCACAGATTTTTCTTGAATGACATAAGGTGTGAAATAAGGTTCTTCAGTTCTGACTTTTACTACGTTCGCATTCACAATTGGGAATTTAGCTTGTTTAATACAGTCAGCCAAATAATCTAAACCATAGTTAAACTCGTGGTTACCTAAAGTTCCTACTTCATAGTGCATAGCATTTAAGCAATCAACCGCAGGGTTAGATTTGCCTTCTTTATAGCCTTGTGCTGCTTGATAATCAGCAATAGGGTTACCTTGAATTAAATCCCCGTTATCAACCAATACGCTATTTTTTACTTCAGCACGTGCTTGACGAATAAGGCTTGCTGCACGAGTAAAACCGAATTTCTCGGTTGGGGCGTCTTTATAATAATCAAAGTCTGTTAAGAAACTGTGAACGTCAGTAGTAGCAACAATACGTAAATCTACATCATGTTTACCTTTTGCTGTCGCAAAACGGCTTGCACTTAATGCAAGAATACTGCTTGCACCGATTTGAATAAAATGACGTCTATTAATCATTGAGTTTTCCTTATAAGGTGGGTAGATATTGCCTTTATTCTAAGAAAAATAGAGGATTCTTAAAAGAAAGGAGTAAAAATATTTTTATTTAATTAAGCTAATAATCTTTGTATTAAAGAAGTATAAATATTAACCCCAGTAAGCAATTGATTTTCATCAAAATCAAATTCAGCTTCGTGATGACCTGCTGTGCGGTCTGCACCAAGAATAAAGTAAATGGCTTTACCCCCGTGTTCTTGTACACGTCTACCTAAGATAGTCGCATCTTCACTTGCATTGAAAGCATAATCTGAATTTACGTTATTTATTTGTGGTTGTTCAAGAGATATTTCTTCGATAAGTTTTATAAGTTCAACATCGTTATTCATATCCACGGCTTCACCTACGATTTCAGTTTCATATGCTACATCAAAACTTATGGAGATACCTTTGGCTATTTGCATGACTTGTTCAGTCATGTATTCATTAATTGCTTTATTTTCTCCCCGCACTTCCAATTGTAATTCAGCAGAAGATGGAATGACATTTCGTCCTTCACCCGCTTTTAGCACACCCACATTAATTCTTGTCATGCCTTCACCATGGCGTGCAATACCATGAAGTTGAGTGACTGTATGCGCTGCAGCTAATAAGGCATTACGACCTAAATGGGGCGCAGCACCTGCGTGAGCCGGTTTACCTTTGTAGCGAATATCAATTTTTGTAGTGGAAAGAAAATTTCTTGGATTAGCAATAACTGTGCCTGTATTCGCGCAAAAACTAATGTGTGAAGAAGCAAAATAATCTACATCATCAATTATGCCACTTTGTGCAATGGCTGCTGCACCACGAACACCTTCTTCTGCTGGTTGGAATACAATTTTTACTTTTCCAGTGAGTTTATCTTTGTTCTGAGCGATCCATAATGCAATACCTAAACCTATTGTAATATGTGAATCATGTCCACAAGCATGCATAAAACCATCGTTAATTGAGACAAAATCTTCTTTATTTGGAATATGCTCGGGTGAACGAGTTTCCGTTACATTCACACAGTCTATATCAAAACGTAATGCAATAGTTTTTCCTGGTTTACCTGAATCAAATAATGCCACACAACCAGTATATCCTTCCATTTTTTCGAGCCATTTTTCATTGGCTCCATAGGCTTTTGCATTAGTTAAGCCTTTATCTACTACGGCTTGTTTTCGTCCACGAACAAAGTCAGGATTTATAATCTGTTTACCAAGAAAAATTTCAAAACAACCTAAGTCTTCCAAGTAATCTGCAATGCGAGAAGTTGTCCAAAATTCACTCCAACCAATTTCTGGAAAACGATGAAATTCACGACGCCATTTAACAAGTTGATTTAAATCTAAGTTCATTTTTTTCTCCTTTAAAAGTCTATAAAAATTGACCGCACTTTATTTAAGTGCGGTCAATTTTTTATTATTTCTACAACATAAATAATGCTAAGAATAAAACAGCAAGTATCATGCCTGGTGCGGTACGTTTTACCATTTCTACTGGGCTTACCATCGCAAGGCCTGCACAAACAATGGTTACACCTGCAATTGGTGAAGCTGTACGACCAATTGCACCCGCAATGGCTGCTGCCATACCTAGATTTACATGAGTGTATCCGAGTTCTACAGCATGTGGTGTGACGGCACTGTTAAAGGCAATCGCTGCAGCATCGCCAGAACCTGTAATTAAGCCCATTAAGAATGGTCCAATTGTTGCACCCCAACGTACAAATTCGTTGGATTCTTTTAAGAAAGAAATTGCAGCATCAACTGCGCCCGTAGATTTTAAACCTGCTACAAATACACTGGCTGCAATGATGATACCAAGTACGTTTGCATAAGAATTTCCCATACCATTGAAAAATTCTTCAGTGATTTTCACTGGAGAAATACGAGTGACTATAATGCCATAAATTGCACCAATCAACATCGCTTGAGGCACACCCATTTTAGTCCATTCAAGACCCTGTACTTGTTGTAATGACGTTCCACCAATCACTAAAATAACTAATGGTATTAATGGTGCAAGGGCATAAAGTACATTGACGCCTTCAACAACTTTAATTTCACTTTCTTTTTGTTCTGCGAGATAAGCTTGGCGATGTTGTTCACCATAATCTTTAAAAACAAGCGCAAGAATTGTTAAAACAACCGCACCTATTGCTCCCGCAATCATGTTATATGGCGCATGTGAAAGGTTTACTTGAGCGATAGTTAAGCCTGACATTTCACTAATCATTGCTGAGTGAGAAGAACCTGGGCTCATCATTGAGCCAAAAGTCCCTGCTAAAATAGCTGCCCCAGCAGTAGCTGGTCGAACACCCGCACTTTTTAAAACGGGAATTAATGTTGCGCCAACCGCAGCAGCACAACCAGCAGCAGAAGGAATAGCAATATTGATGAAAAAGGTGATGACTGTTGCAATCGGAATTAAGAAGAATTTTAATCCGCTTAATGGTTTAGTAAGTAAATGAACTAGATGAGTATCACATTGAGTGTATTTCATCACGTAAGCAAAACCCATACTAGAACAGATCGCCATAATTAATCCGCCCGATGTCATGCTTTTGGCAAAAGCATCTAATGCGCCCATTGGATTAAGCGTCAGAATGGACATAATTAAACCGACACCAATCAAAACGGTTCGGGTTTCGGCTTTTTTAATCAGAAAATAAATTGTGGCAATAATACCAATCACTGCAACGATGGATTTAAATAATTCCATTATATGTTCCCTTTAAGTTAATAAGAAAAAGTTGTATTGATATCAAATGTGCCACATTCCATATTTTCACTGAAACACAAAATAGGATTTTCGCCCAGCACAGTTGCCATTTCATTTTGTATATGAAGCGCAGAACCTTCAGGTAATGCATATACAAATGCATTTGGATTAACGAGTAAAAATTCTGCCAAACGTTCTTCTCGGCTTTCGCCATTGTGGCCTTGCATTTTACCTGAAATAAAGTGCGGATTAATTTGATGAGGAAAAAGTTGTAATGCTTGAAATGAAGGAGGATAAGTAATCGGCATATCATTAGTTGTCATAATAGATGCGCCCGCTACATTGGCGCCAGCACTCCAACCAAAATAAGGCGTACCGTTATTTACTTTTTCACGAATGATATCAATCAGATTGTGTTCATAAAGTTGTTTTAACAAACAAAATGTATTCCCGCCGCCAATAGCGATGACATCTGCTTGTTCAATAATATCTCGATGCTGTTTACCATGATGAACGGAAACAATATTCATCCCTAAATCAGAAAGTGCATTTTGCACAGTTTTTTCATATTCATCAAAAGTGCGGCGTACCCCAGCATAAGGCACAAAAGCAATTGTTTTACCACGATAATCAGCCAAGAAATTTTGTAACCAAGGTATGGTATGTTCAAGATAACCTGTGTTCTTGTATTTTGAGCTACTGAGCAGTAACATGTTTTTCATTTTCTACTCCTTTTTAGAGGCATTTAGTAATACCGATATTACGCTTAGAAAAGGTTAATTTTCAACGAAAAATTATTATTGTTTGACGAATATCAAAAAATAAACCGTATCAGGAGAAAACTATGTCAATTAATCTTAATCGTGTTCAAAATTTAATTGAAAAACTGGCTTTTATTTCATGTTATATCAGTGAAAATGAGACCATCCGTGCGATTTTAATCTTTATGTTGACCGCACTTTCCTTTGTCATGGTTAAACGTTACACCCGAAAACTCGGCCAACAAACAGAATTTCAGCCTATTTTGTTAAGAGTATTGTCCTAAATAAAAAGAACGGTTGAAAACAATTAAATTTTCAACCGCTCTTTTGTACTTAGCTTATTACTACTCGAAAGAGCCTACATTAAGATGTGGGCGTTTCTTTTTTAATTAGCTTGTGATTTTTTAAGATCAAATTTGTAAGAAACAAAACCATACAATGTCCAACCAATAAAGGTCACAATTGAACCATATAACATCGCTTGTTCACCGGCTGCATAAAGTGCATATATACTATAGAGTGAACCAATAAAGGCAACAAAAACGGTTGTTTTATATTTTTGTGGTGTAACATTCTCTGCTTTCAATAACACTGCAAGTGCAGCCATTGAGAGCAAGTATGGAATAACGTTTGTTACTACCGCTAAGTCCACCAACACATTGAATTGTTTATTTAATGATGGGCTGATTGTCATTAAAGAGAGTAAAGTTTGTAACGCAGTAATGGTAATCATACCAACAACAGGTGCATCTTTAGTGGTAACTTTTTTGAAGAATGCTGGGAAATAACCTTCTTCTGCTGAAGATTTGAATACTTGAGCAATAGTGAACTGCCAGCCTAATAATGAACCAAAGCAAGACATCACCATTAAGACCATGATAACTTTACCGACAATTTCATCAAACATATGAGCAAAGGCTAAACCGAATGGCGCTGTTGAATTAGCGAGTTCAAGGTTAGGTACAATACCTGCAATCACGTTAGTTGAAACAATATAAATTACCGCTGCCCCTAAAGTACCACCAAGTACTGCTATTGGTACGTTTTTCTCAGGGTTTTCAACTGCATCTGCGTTAGCACAAGCTGATTCTAACCCTAAGAACGCCCATAATGTCATTGAAATAGATACACCGATCGCTTCAAAAGTTGGTACATTATGTGGGTTCCAAGAGTTTACATACATTGAACCATCAAACCATTTCCAACCGATGATTGAAATACCTACCACAGGAATAATTACACCCCAAATGGTGAATGAACTGATATTACCGGTGATTCTTGCACCACCAAAGTTAAGAACGGTTGCAAGCCAAAGGGTGAAGATGGTCCATAATGCGATAGAAAGTGGAGAAAGGGTTGCGCCGAGAAGCTCTGAACCATAACCCACCGCAGAAATCGCGATTGCTGTATTCGCAATAACTAATGATACACCGTAAGTGTAGTTAGCCATGAAGTTACCGGCTTTACCGAAAGAGTATTCCGCATAACCGCCCATACCACCAGATTTTTTACTGAACATACCGCATTGTGCGAATGCGTAAGCTAAGGCTGTTGAACCAACGGCTGTTACAAGCCAAGAAACGATGGAAATAGTCCCAATTTCAGCTAATTTGGTAGGTAACATAATGATACCGGAACCCATCATATTAACCATGGTAAGAATGGTAAGTTGTACCACACCAATTTTATTACTTTTAGCGCTCATAATTTATACTCCTACAAGTGCGGTCAAAAAATCAGATGTTTTTAACCGCACTTTCTTTTGTTTGTGCTGAGAGGGTTATGAGGAAGATCCTCACAACCTCACTTTATTAATAGTCAGTTAAAACATAGCCATATGCACGAGTACGTCCATCAGGGTCTTTTTGTAAGTAAACCCCTTGGATTTCAGGTGCGAAACCAGGTAATGTGTTGATACCTTCTTCTAATGCAAGGAAGTATTTTTGTGCAGTTGGACTCCATCTTTCTCCAGGCACCACACATAACACACCTGGAGGATAAGGTAATGCACCTTCCGCAGCCACACGACCAACAATATCAGTCAATGGAACGAGTTCAACTTTGTTACGTACTAACTCAATATTTGCATCATGTGGATTTAATACATATTCTGGTAATGTCGCTTTGCGGAATAAATCTTTTTGAAGTTGTTTCACATTGTGGCTTACATAAAGATCATGCATTTCTTGGCATAATTGACGGATGGTGTAGCCTTTGTAACGGTCTTCATTGTTTTTATACACAGTTGGCAATACATCTTTTAATAAAGAGTCTTGTTTAATGTGTTTTTCAAACAAGGCGATTTGAGCGACCAAAGTTTGCATTTTGGTGAGGGTTTCTGCCGGAGTGAGCAAGAATAAGATTGAGTTCAAGTCACATTTTTCCGGAATAATACCGTTTTCACGTAAGTAGTTAGCAAGAATGGTTGCTGGTACACCAAATTTTTCATATTCGCCTGTTTCTAAGCTAATACCTGGCGTGGTAAGCAAGAATTTACATGGGTCAACGAAATATTGTTCGTCAGCATAGCCTTCAAATTTATGCCATGTATCTGTTGGGTGGAATTTGAAGAACTCGAGGTTAGTTGCGATTTCTTCTGTGTCATAATCTTGCCATTTTTTACCTTTAATTGTGGTTGGAATAAATGGACGAATTAATTCACAGTGATTTAATACTAATTTACGTGCTTCGATACCAACTTTCACACATTCATGCCATAAACGACGACCTGCTTCGCTACCTTGAATTTTTGCATTCACATCTAACGCCGCAAATAATGGATAGAACGGACTGGTTGACGCATGTAACATAAAGGCATTATTGAAACGTTTGTGGTTTACATAACGATCTTGACCTTTAATGTGTTTATCTTTTTTGTGAATTTGTGAAGTTTGTGAGAAACCTGCTTGTTGTTTATGAACAGATTGAGTCACTAAAATACCAGGGTCATTTTCATTTAATTCAAGCAATAATGGAGAGCAGTCTTTCATCATTGGAATGAATTGTTCATAACCTACCCATGCAGAGTCGAATAAGATGTAATCACAAAGATGACCAATTTTATCTACCACTTGACGTGCGTTATAAATTGTACCGTCATAAGTACCTAATTGAATAACAGCTAAACGGAATGGACGTTTTTGATTTAATTTTTCAGGCGCCACTTCTTTAATTAATGATTTCAAATAATCTTCTTCGAAGCAGTGACTATCGATACCACCAATGAAACCAAATGGGTTACGAGCAGTTTCTAAGTAAATTGGGGTTGCACCCGCTTGAATTAATGCACCATGGTGGTTTGATTTATGGTTATTACGGTCAAATAACACTAAATCGCCTGGAGCAAGTACAGCATTTAACGCAACTTTGTTTGAAGAAGATGTACCATTCAATACGAAGTAAGTTTTATCTGCATTGAATACTTGAGCCGCATATTTTTGTGCATCACAAGCTGCCCCTTCGTGAATTAACAAGTCACCTAATTTTACGTCCGCATTACAAATGTCCGAACGGAAAATGTTTTCACCGTAGAAGTCATAAAGGAAACGACCTGCTGGATGTTTACGATAGTATTGACCACCTTGATGTCCCGGACAGTCAAAAGCAATATTACCCATTTCTACATATTCACTTAACATTTTGAAGAATGGAGGTAACATTTTTTCTTCATAAAGTTTCGATGCAGTTTCGATTTGACGGCTATAAAGTTTGATGTCATAACCGTTTAAATCTTGAATATGGTAAATAGAATCATAGAATTTTGGATCCACTTGTTGTTCTTCTGTTTGAACAACGAATACAGGAACGCCGAATTTTGTTGCTTGAATTTTATCGAGGTATTCACCTACATCACTTGAACTTAATACGATGGCTGCAACATCTGTAAAGTCTGTTTTAGCAATCTCAACTAATTCTCTATTTGTAGAGAAATATTGTTCAACTTTTGGGCTATATGCAATTTTTAAGTTTAGCATAATGAACTCCTTTATTTATTTTTGACGTAAAGTTACCTAGCATTATTAATTTTAATAATGCAATAGATTTATTTAGAATAAAATAACCCTCTCTAGTTTTTTATTATAAAAACTAAAGTAAGAATATATTTATTTTAAATTAAATAAGATTAAGTTAATTCCTAAAGATATTTCTTACCTGTTCTAGGCAATACAAAAATATCCAGAAATTAATCTGTGGAGACTCTCTAAACAGAGAGAACAACTCTGTTTAGAGAGCCGTGTTGGATGGTTTGTTTTGAGAAGCAAATAAAGAGTATGAGAAACAAGAACGATAAGATGGCATCATAATATGACGAGTGCGACGAATATGAGCCATTAAAGAACGACCTTTTATCGGGTTAAACCGTAAAAGTCTTAATTCCTTTGTATGGACATATCTGTGTATATATGTACGAAATAGCATAGAAAAAATCCCTCTTTCTATCTAAACTAATCTTTGTTGGGTGCATTCTCTGCTTGTGTAAATATTATGTCAATAATATTTTTCAAAAAACGTGATCATTATCAAAAAATAAATTTAAATTTTACATAAAAATAAAACTACAAAAGTATGGAAATATTTTATCCTTAAAATGAGATGATAAATAAATATACCAATTTATCTAGATCCTTCCTAAGCTAAACTCGCAACCATGACTGCTTTAATTGTGTGCATACGGTTTTCTGCTTGTTCAAATGCAATGTTCATTGGCGATTCAAATACATCTTCAGTTACTTCAATACCATTCGCTAATTCAGGATATTTTTCAGCAATTTGACGACCAACTTTGGTTTCACTGTTATGGAAGGCAGGTAAGCAGTGCATAAATTTCACTTTTGGATTACCAGTGCATTTCATTAATTCAGGTGTGACTTGATAAGGAAGTAATAATTTAATGCGTTCGTCCCAAGTTTCTAATGGTTCACCCATTGAAACCCACACATCAGTATGGACAAAATCTACACCTTTCACAGCTTTGTCGATATCTTCAGTTACAGTAATACGAGCGCCACTTTCTTTCGCAAATTTTTCGCACATTTCCACAAGACTTGCTTCTGGTAATAATGCTTTAGGTCCACAAATACGAACATCCATACCTAATTTTGCACCAATTAATAAAAGTGAATTACCCATGTTATTGCGAGCATCCCCAATATATACATAGCTAATTTCGCTTAATGGCTTGTCGCAATGTTCAATCATGGTAAGTACGTCGGCAAGCATTTGTGTTGGGTGGAATTCATCGGTTAAACCATTGAATACCGGCACACCAGCATAATCAGCAAGTTCTTGAACGATACTTTGTTTAAAGCCACGATATTCAATGCCATCATACATTCTGCCTAATACGCGGGCGGTATCTTTCATACTTTCTTTGTGGCCAATTTGAGAGGAGTTCGGGTCGATGTAGGTAACTTGTGCACCTTGGTCATAAGCGGCGACTTCAAATGCACAGCGTGTGCGGGTGGAGGTTTTTTCAAAGATGAGCGCGATATTTTTACCTTTTAATTTTTGTTGTTCTGTGCCTGCATATTTGGCTCGTTTCAAATCTCGGGAGAGATCTAAGAGATATTTAATTTCACGTTCTGTGTGATGAACAAGACTGAGTAAATGTCTGTTTTTTATATTGAAAGCCATAATAATCTCCTTGTTTTTGACTATCTATTAGGGAATAAACATACATCATTCGAGATACTGCTTGTTGTTCGAACAGTTGCATTATAAGAGAGGTAAAATGAAATTTGTTATCGTATTTCAGCTAGTAATGTAAAGATATCGAATTTTATTGCGAGGTTTTTAGTGTTATTAGAATTTATGTTTTTCTAAACTAGAAAATCAATTCATTATTGGTATTAGCTTAATCTAGATCAAACAAGTTCTAATTAATTAAAATTTCCTTTTGTATCTAGTAGAAAAAAGGTTTTATCATTTTTCCATAAATCTGAGTGATTTTATCGGGTTTATAACGAAACTTTCTATTCTAACAAAAGGACTTAATTATGTACTGTGTACAATGTGAACAAACCATGCGCACACCTGTGGGTAACGGTTGTAGTTACTCTCAAGGAATGTGCGGTAAAACTGCGGAAACTTCTGATTTACAAGACCTTCTTGTTGCAACTGTGCAAAGCTTATCAGCTTGGGCTATTCAAGCGAGAGATTTAGCTATTGTCGATAATGAAATTGATGCTTTTACGGCACAGGCATTTTTCTCTACCTTGACTAATGTAAACTTTGATTCTCAACGTATTGTTGAATATGCGCAACAAGCCATAGCTTATCGCGATAATTTAATGAAACGCTGCCGTACACTAAATCCAAGTATTGATATAAACCATCCATTAGCTCACTTACAGCTTGAAGGCGCAACGATTTCTGATTTAACAAAACAAGCAGCGAATTTTGCCCTAAATTCTGACCGCACTTTAATTGGGGAAGAAGTACATGGCGTGCGTATGCTTTGTTTATACGGTTTAAAAGGTGCGGCTGCTTATATGGAACATGCCCATGTTTTAGGTAAATTTGATAATGAGGTATATCGTCAATTCCATGAGTTTATGGCGTGGCTAGGAACGAATCCAAGTGATCTAAATGAATTGTTAGAAAAGGCTCTTGGCATCGGTAATATGAATTTTCAAGTAATGAGTTTATTAGATGCGGGTGAAACAGAAGCATTTGGTCATCCTGTTCCAGCAATGGTAAATGTGAAGCCTGTAGCAGGAAAATGTATTTTAATTTCTGGCCATGATTTAAAAGATTTAAAAGCACTTTTAGAACAAACGGAAGGAACAGGGATAAATATTTATACTCATGGTGAAATGTTGCCTGCGCATGGTTACCCAGAATTGAAAAAATACAACCATTTGGTTGGTAACTATGGAAGTGGTTGGCAAAATCAGCAGAAAGAATTTGCTAAATTCCCTGGTCCTGTAATTATGACCTCTAACTGTATTATTGATCCTAATGTTGGTAATTATGCAGATCGTATTTATACTCGTAGTATTGTGGGCTGGCCAGGTGTAACGCACATTGAAGATCGTGATTTCAGTCAAGTTATCGCGAAAGCGCAAGAAATGACAGGATTCCCTTATGATGAATTAGAACACAAAATTACCGTTGGGTTTGGTCGACAAACTTTATTAGATGCTTCAGATGCAGTGATTAATCTTGTTGCTGCTGGAAAATTACGTCATGTTTTCTTAGTGGGCGGTTGTGATGGCAGCAAAGGTGAGCGTAGCTATTACACAGATTTCGCTCGTCAAGTACCAGAAGATTGTGCGATTTTAACTTTAGGTTGTGGTAAATATCGTTTTAATAAATTAGATTTTGGCTCTATTGATGGGTTACCTCGATTGTTAGATGTTGGGCAATGTAATGATGCGTATTCTGCAATAATGCTTGCTGTAAATCTTTCTCAAAAACTGGGTATTGGCGTTAACGAATTGCCATTAACACTTGTGCTTTCTTGGTTTGAGCAAAAAGCTATTGTTATTTTGCTTACCTTATTAGCGTTAGGTGTAAAAAATATCTATACAGGACCGACTGCGCCAGCATTTTTAAATGATAATGTGATGGCATTATTAAATGAAAAATTCGGTTTGCGCGGTTTGACTACTCCAGAACAAGATATGGCAGAAGCTTTAGATAAATAACATTTCATAGAAAAGTGCGGTCGATTTTTTAATTTGTAGTATTAGTTTTATAAACATTTTAAAAATTCACCGCACTTTTTTCTATCTTCAAAGAGAAAATTCTATGTTAAATAATCAGAATCCGTTGTGTTATAACGAAATGCAGGTACATGCTATTCATCAGGAAACTGATGATGTCTATACAATTGAATTAATAGCACAAGATTTTTACCTTTATGAGCCTGGTCAGTATGCTTTAGTAAGTATTCGTAATACACCAAATATTGTACGAGCTTATACGCTATCGTCTACACCAGGAATGAGCCGTTTTGTTACTTTAACCGTTCGTCGTATTAAAAACGGAGTAAGTTCTAATTGGATTACATCCGAAATTAAAGAAGGTGATCAAATTTGGCTATCCGATCCAATGGGTAAATTTACCTGTACTCGCATTGTAAGTGATCGATATTTGCTTGTGGCTGGTGGATGTGGTGTTACGCCAATCATGTCTATGACTCGCTGGTTATTAAAAAATAAACCGGGTGTAGATGTGGTTGTATTCTATAGTGTCCATTCGCCGAAAGATGTTATTTTTAAACGAGAATGGGCATTACTGAAAGAACAATTTCCACAGTTAAAATTGTTTATTAATGCTTCTGTTGATGCGGATGATGGCTTTATAGATGGACGTTTAAATAGTCAAATGTTATCTGACCTTGTACCCAATATAGCTGATTATACGGTGCTTACTTGTGGCCCAGAAAGTTATATGAGTGATTTACGTGCGATGACAGAATCCCTTGGTATCCCATCCGAGCGTTTCTTTTTAGAGCAATTTCATTCTTCAGCAGAAAATTGTATGTTAGATAATAGTAAACAAGTGACGCTTTCTATTACTAATCCAGTACCTCAAACTTTTTCTGTACCTGTTGGAAAAACATTATTAGCTGCTTTGGAAGAACATAAAGCACCGATTATTGCCGCCTGTAGAGAAGGTATTTGTGGTTCTTGTAAAACTTTAGTGGTGAGTGGTGATTATGAAGTGAGCTCAAACGGACCGCTGACAGAAGATGAAATTAAACAAGGTTATGTTTTAGCGTGCTGCTGTCAAATGAAAGGAAATATGTCAGTTGATTTAATGCCTTAATCCTTAATAAAGTGCGGTTATTTTTATTACGGTTTTTATACATTGATCTTAGACAAGGGCAATTTGTATATTTAGTGATATGATAACCGCAAATTATTTTTTGAGGTTTTTATGAATTTACCTTTTCGAGCAATGGTGTCTGATTTAGATGGCACCCTTTTAACTCCTGAACATTTAGTCGGTGATCTTACCATTGATACGCTGAGAGCATTAGAGCAAAACGGTGTGGATATCATTTTGGCAACGGGGCGTAACCATACTGATGTGTCATCCATTCTTGGAAAAATTGGTGCGGAACGTGCAGTTATGATTACATCAAATGGTGCTCGTGTACGGGATTTACAGGGTAATTTGCTTTATAGCAACAGCTTGCCTGAAGAATTAGTTCTCGAGCTTTACAAAACTCCATTTGATACTTCCAAAGTATGCATGAATAGCTATCAAGATGAAGGTTGGTTTACTAATAAAGATATTCCTGCAATGCGTCAGTTCCATAAAGAATCTGGATTTGATTATAACGTAGTTGATTTTTCCAAACATCATGGACGTGGGACAGAAAAAGTCTTTTTTATTGGTAAAACTCCTGAGGATTTAGTTGAAGTAGAAACTTATTTACGAGATAAGTTTGGTGACGTAACGACAATTGTTTATTCAGCATTAGCTTGTTTGGAAGTAATGAATAAGAATGTTTCAAAAGGCGACGCATTAAAACATTTACTTGAATCACGCGAGTATGAGTTAAAAGACTGTATTGCTTTTGGTGATGGAATGAATGATGTAGAAATGCTTTCTTGGTCTGGTAAAGGCTGTGTCATGCAAGATGCAGATATTCGTTTAAAAAAAGCTTGTCCAGAGTTAGAAGTTATTGGCTCAAATAAAGAAGAATCAGTCGCTCGTTATTTGCGAACCCAATTTGGATTAGATTATTAATGCAGGCATTATTATTCATAAGTTGTGGTGCAATATTAGGTGCGTCATTACGTTGGGCTATAGGATTGTTATTTAATCCTTTATTTTCTTCGTTTGCTTTTGGGACTTTAATCGCTAATTTGCTTGGTTGTTTAATTATTGGTGTATTACTTGGGCTTTTTTGGCAATTCCCACAAATTAGTTCTGAATGGCGGTTATTTTTAATTACCGGTTTTTTAGGATCGCTAACCACATTTTCTTCTTTTTCTTTCGAAGTTGTGGAATTATTTTTTAATGATAAATGGTTAAATGGATTTAGTGTACTGGCTATGCATTTATTCGGATGTTTAGCTATGACAACATTTGGCATTTGGATATATAAAATTTGTTCTCAACTTTTACATTAATCCCATTCACTTTGGTTTTTCCCAATTAAATCAGCAAATTCATCGCTACGAAATCCGTGTGATAGCATATATTGCCAAATTTTTTGTTTCATTTTAGTCGTTTGCTGTTCGTTGTAATTTGGGAATTTTTTACGTAACAAGTTCTCTGCCATTTCATACCAATCAATTTCTGATTCCATTAAAACTTCATCAATAATATCAGAAGACACACCTTTTAATTGGAGTAATTCTTGTCTAATTCTTCCTACACCATAACCTTTTTGTGCGCGTGAATTTAGATAATTTTCTGAAAAACGACGATCACTTTGCCAATTTTTTGCCTGGCATAAAGATAATGCATGATCAATTTCTTCTTCCGAAAAGTTCTTTTCCTGCATTTTATTGCGGAGCTCAAATTCACTATATTCTCTGCGAGAAAGAAGATTAACTATGTAATTAAAAGCAAGAGATGACAAGGAATGATTCCTTTATTTTTATTGAGTTGATATAAAGTGCGGTTAAAAATGACCGCACTTTTGGCGTTGATGATTTGATTTATTCAAAATCACTTTCTGATTCTGAACTATTTTCAGATTGTTCAATGTCAGCCATTAAAGCTTGTTCTGGATTAGCTACTAATTCTGCGCGTAAACGAGCTTCTAATTCATCTGCCTTTTCTGGATTTTCATTGAGCCATTTCATTGAGTTAGTTTTACCTTGGCCAATTTTTTCTCCATTATAGGCATACCATGCACCTGATTTCTCTACAAGCTTGTGTTTTACACCAAGTTCTAATAATTCCCCTGTTTTTGAAATACCTTCGCCATAAAGAATTTGGAAATCTACTTGACGGAATGGTGCTGCTAATTTGTTTTTCACTACTTTTACGCGGGTTTCATTCCCAATGATATTTTCACCATCTTTTACAGAACCTGTTCGACGAATATCTAAGCGAACAGAAGAATAGAATTTTAATGCATTACCGCCTGTGGTGGTTTCAGGGTTACCAAACATCACACCTATTTTCATTCGGATTTGGTTAATAAATACGACTAAACAGTTTGCATTTTTAATTTGGCCAGTAAGTTTACGCAAAGCTTGTGACATTAAACGAGCCTGTAGCCCCATATGGGAATCACCCATATCCCCTTCAATTTCAGCTTTTGGTGTCAGTGCGGCAACGGAATCCACAATAATTACATCAATTGCGCCAGAGCGAACTAATGCATCACAGATTTCAAGTGCTTGTTCACCATTATCTGGTTGGGAAACAAAAAGTTCTTTTACATCCACCCCAAGTTTTGCTGCATAAATAGGATCTAGTGCGTGTTCCGCGTCAATAAATGCGCAGGTTTTTCCAGCTTTTTGCGCTTGGGCAATGACGGAAAGAGTTAATGTTGTTTTACCAGATGATTCGGGTCCGAAAATTTCTACAATTCGTCCCATAGGTAAACCACCGATTCCTAGTGCAACATCTAAGCCAAGTGATCCGGTAGAAATAGATTCTACATCCAACGTTTTGGTATCACCTAACTTCATAATTGAGCCTTTACCAAATTGTTTTTCGATTTGTCCTAATGCTGCAGCTAGTGCTTTTTGTTTTTCTTCTTTAGTTACCATAAGTGAATTCCTGTTTGAATGTTCAAGTTTTTTGTGATTATATCTGTATTGATGTACAGGTCAAGAAAAATATTCATATTTGGAAAAATATGGGATACGTATTCCAAAAAAAGAAGATCTAAACCTTAAAATGAGGTGGTTATGATAAAAGCTTGTTAATTGAATTTTTAGGTTAATTTATATACAAAGTATAATGGTGAGAAAATATTTTAAATATAGTATATTTATATAGAAACCAATTGTTTACATAAAAATAAATTTCAAATTTACGATCAGCTTCACAAATCTGAAATTTATTCTTAGTCAGATTAAAAACTTCATGATATAAACCAAATCAGAAGTACTTCTACTGACCATCTTTAAAATTGTTATTCATAGGAGATTTATATGAATATAAAAGACGAGCATATAGATAATGTTTGCTCTATATTAGATCAGTTAGTAGGAAATGTAACCTTTAAAAATCTTTTTACAGGTTACGGTGTGTTTCACAAGGAAGAGACAATGTTTGCCATTTGGCAGAATAAAAAACTTTATCTACGTGGCGAGGATGAACTTGCAATTCAATTAAGTAAATTAGGTTGTGAACCATTTACAACAAATGAGTTGAATAAGAGATTTGTACTTTCTCAATATTATGCACTTTCAGATCAGGTGATGCGTAATAATATGTTGTGTAGAAAGTTGATTATTCTTTCTATTCAGCAAATTCGCAATCAGAAGTTAGATCGTACTTTAAGAAAGCTAAATAGATTAAAGGATTTACCCAATTTAACTATCAAGCATGAAAGGGCGCTAATAAAAGTTGGCATTACAGATGTTGCTATGCTAAGAGAAATTGGTGCAGAAAATGCATTGGTGGAATTAAAGAAAAGCGGCAGTGGAGCAACTTTAGATTTTTATTGGAAGTTAGTATGTGCTTTGCAAAATAAAAATAGCCAATTTTTAAGTCAATCTGAAAAAGAGCGTTTATTAAAGAAATTAAACGAAATTTTGAGAAAGAATGGCTTGAAAGGCTATAGAAAATTAGATGACGAATAAAATTTGTTCATCCAAATAATTTTTTTCAAAAAGATCTTGCAAAGGCGTCTGAAAT
>MDJB01000024.1 GCA_001752465.1 Haemophilus quentini | reverse complement strand
CTTTTGTCTGGCTATAATAATTAGAAAAATAAAATGCCGCCTGAATATCAAAATTTAGGTGGTATTTTTCTTCTAAAGTGCGGTCAAATTTTTAAGTATTTTTATAAATCTATCTTCTTTCTTTTACAAATTGCATTCGCTTTTCAACCCTTCTATTGCTTTACATTCTTCTTCATTATGTTCATTTTCAGTAACAATAGACTGCAAAAAAGCTTTAATTTCTAATAATTGAGATATTTTATTTTCTACTTGAATAAGCTGATTAAGTACTAATTGATCTGCTTGATAATGATCTTTCGTACTAAATCTAATATGATTGAGTTCCCGAATATTCTCTAAAGAGAAGCCCAACATTCGACATTTTTTTATAAAGTTTAATTGCTCTATACTCTCTTCATCATAAAATCGATAACCATTAGCCAATCGCTTAGGTGGAGGTAATACTCCTTGTTTCTCATAGTAGCGAATAGTTTCAATATTAGTATGTGTAGATTTACTTAATTCATTAATTTTCATTATTTCCTCAAGCAATTTTTTACTTTAATGAGAATGATCATTCGGCAATGAATTGTCATCGCTGCTATATAAGGATTTAATAGCTTGAAAAACTGTAGAAATACCGCTGTGTAATACAAAAATACTTAAGATACCACTAGCAACTACATCAACCCACTGCCAATTTAACCACCAGACACTTATCCCTGCAATAATAGTAACAACCGAACCAAATAAATCTACTAAAACATGTAAATACGCTGCTCTAATATTCAGATTATGGTGATTACTTTTTAACATTATCCAAGCTACCAATAAATTAATGCCAAACCCTAGTAAAGCTACACCTAACATTGGCAAAGCGGCTATTTCTATCGGAGACTGCCAACGTGTTACAGCCTCAATAAAAATCCAAATAGATACCCAAATTAATGAAATTCCATTGATTAATGCAAACCATTTTTGCCACTTTAGGCTTAAAAATAACCCAATCCACGCTAAAAAAATAGATAAACTATCATTTGCCATATGTCCAGCATCAGCCGTCAAGGTAAGACTGTTAAACCAATATCCCCCTAAAAACTCAACTACCATATAAAAAGTAATAATTGTAAAACTAATGCACAATACCATTCTATTTTTAAAAATTTGACTATGAGGGCAAGATGTATGCAGCTGATATTCTTTAGGAGTATGATTTTTTAGTATAGAAACTTCTTTCATTTTATTTCCTTAACTATTTGATTTGAAGGAAGCATAAAACCTGTAGTAACTACAAAGTCAAATCATAAAACTTACATTTAATAAAATTAATTGTTTAAAAAAAGCTAAATTATAGAGATTTCAATAAAAATTCATTTTTATCTGTGGATAACTCATAAATAATCTGTCATAAAACTGTTTTTACTCACTTGGTAACTTTGAGAAAAAATAAAGTTGTTAATAACTTTCCATTTTACACACAAGATTTTTAAAGAAAATGATCGCATTTTCACAAGATCTTTAGATCCTATAACACCTGTTTCCATAAGGATCAAATAAGGTTACTAACAACCACAAAGGATCTTAATAGTAACAATAATAAGATCTTTATATATAAAAAGAGATCTTATTTACTAATACAAACGTGATCTTTCAAAGGATCAATAGATCTATTCTTTTTTGTCAGGTGTTTTAAATTTCTGTAAAATAACACCAATTTTTTGATTCGAATAAATAGAGATAGATATGTTTTACACTGAAACTTATGATGTGATTGTGATCGGTGGTGGCCATGCGGGTACAGAAGCTGCGCTTGCACCAGCTCGAATGGGATTAAAAACCCTTTTATTAACGCATAATGTAGATACTTTAGGGCAAATGTCTTGTAACCCTGCAATTGGTGGGATTGGTAAAGGTCATTTAGTAAAAGAAATCGATGCGATGGGCGGTTTAATGGCGCATGCTGCAGATAAAGCAGGAATTCAATTTCGTACTTTAAATAGCAGTAAAGGCCCAGCAGTGCGTGCTACTCGTGCTCAAGCTGACAGAGTTTTATATCGCCAAGCTGTTCGTACTACATTAGAAAATCAACCTAATTTAGATATTTTCCAACAAGAAGCGACAGATATTCTTATTGAGCAAGATCGAGTTACAGGCGTTAGCACAAAAATGGGATTAACTTTTCGTGCTAAATCAGTGGTATTAACTGCAGGTACTTTCTTAGCTGGTAAAATTCATATAGGTTTGGAAAATTATGAAGGTGGTCGTGCTGGAGATCCTGCTTCTGTAAATCTTTCTCATCGATTAAGGGATCTCGGATTACGTGTGGATCGCCTTAAAACAGGTACACCACCACGTATTGATGCGCGTACGATCAATTTTGATATTTTAGCTAAACAACATGGTGATGCTGTTTTACCTGTGTTTTCTTTTATGGGATCTGTTTCTGATCACCCTCAACAAATTCCTTGTTATATTACCCATACCAATGAAAAAACTCATGAAGTGATCCGTAATAACTTGGATCGTAGTCCAATGTATACCGGTGTGATTGAAGGAATTGGTCCACGTTATTGCCCATCCATTGAAGATAAAGTGATGCGTTTTGCGGATCGTAATTCACATCAAATTTATTTGGAACCAGAAGGATTAACCAGTAATGAAGTGTATCCAAATGGAATTTCTACCAGTTTACCATTTGATGTGCAAATGGGCATTGTAAATTCCATGAAAGGTTTGGAAAAAGCGCGCATCATTAAACCAGGTTATGCGATTGAGTATGATTATTTTGATCCACGTGACTTAAAACCAACGTTAGAAACTAAATCGATTTCGGGTTTATTTTTCGCAGGTCAAATTAACGGTACAACGGGTTATGAAGAAGCGGCAGCTCAAGGCTTATTAGCGGGGATTAATGCTGGTCTTTATGTACAAGAAAAAGATGCATGGTATCCACGCCGTGATCAATCTTATACTGGCGTATTGGTTGACGACCTTTGCACGCTTGGTACCAAAGAACCATATCGCGTATTTACTTCTCGTGCGGAATATCGTTTGTTATTACGTGAAGACAATGCAGATATTCGTTTAACGCCGATTGCCCATAAATTAGGTTTGATTGATGATGCTCGTTGGGCGCGCTTTAATCAAAAAATGGAAAATATTGAACAGGAACGCCAACGCTTATGCAGCATTTGGTTGCATCCGCGTTCTGAATATTTAGAAGAAGCCAATAAAGTACTTGGTAGTCCACTTGCGCGTGAAGCCAACGGTGAAGATTTATTACGCCGTCCGGAAATGACCTACGATATTTTGACTTCTTTAACGCCGTATAAACCGGCAATGGAAGATAGAGAAGCCGTAGAACAAGTGGAAATTGCTATTAAGTATCAAGGTTATATTGAGCATCAACAAGAAGAAATTGAAAAACAAAAACGCCACGAAAATACGGCTATTCCGGCTAACTTTGATTACAGCAAAGTGTCTGGTTTATCTAATGAAGTACGTGCGAAGTTGGAACAGCATCGTCCGGTTTCTATTGGTCAAGCAAGCCGAATTTCAGGTATCACCCCTGCAGCAATTTCAATTATTCTGGTGAATTTGAAAAAACAAGGAATGTTGAAACGTGGGGAATAAGATTTTCTGTGTTTGAAAGTAAAAGTGCGGTGAATTTTCACCGCATTTTTTATAGACTAATTTAAAAAAATATAATTAATGGGCAATAGCCTGTTTCACTGCTACATCCAATCCTACTGTTGGACGGCCAAGTAATTTCTCAAGGGTTTTGTCTTCTGAGAATAATGCACCGTTTGACGCATCTACATCCCATTGTGCAATTAAGCCTGCAAAGTCTTCATCTAATCCTGCTTGTACAAGTGCTGCGGCATAATCTGCTGCAGGAATATCCACGTAAGGGATATCTTTACCTGTTTGTTTGCTGATTTCTGCTGCAAGATCAGCTAACGTCCAGCTGGTTGATCCGGCAAGTTCGTAAGTTTGATTTTAATGGCCTTCACCTAACGCGACATTGACTGCTGCTTCCGCAAGTTCTGCACGAAGTGCGGATGAAATTTTGCCTGTTTTTGCTGAACCATAGAAAGCATTGTTTGCTAATGCTGCTGGAACTGATTCAGTGTAGTTTTCTGTATACCAACCATTGCGTAAAATGGTGTAAGTAATGCCCGAAGATTTTAATGCAGATTTAGTTTCAACGTGCTCACCAGCAAGGGATTTCACTGTGTTGTCGTTAGTTGCACCAAGTAAGCTGGTATAAATAATATGTTTCACGCCTGCTTTTTTTGCTGCTTCAATGACATTTTTATGTTGTTGAATACGCTGTCCCACTTCACTGCTTGATACTAAAATTAACGTATCCACGCCTTGTAATGCTTCTACTTTTCCTTCAGTTTTTGAATAATCAAATTGGCGGGCTTCTACATCTGAAATTTTTGCAGGATTACGCACAAGAGCAATAACGTTTGCTTGTTTTGCTTTTAATAAGTCTAATGCAATTGCGCCAAATTGACCTGTTGCACCAGTAATTGCGATAGTTTTAGTTATCATGATGTTTTCCTTCTTGCTAAGTTGAAATTATATTTGAACATTTGATTGTTCGCTTGATGTGACGTATTATATTTCAATACTTACTTTTGAGAAGTACTTACATAAACGTAAGTTTTGAAATTTTTTGAAAATAATTTTTAATCTATTGATTTTTAATGAAATAAAAATGAAAAAAAGTGTTGAGCGTGGCAATGTGTTGGCTTCTGCCTGTCCTTCCCGACAAATTTTGCAGCATTTAACCAGTCGTTGGGGGGCATTAGTGTTGGTGAGTTTGCATTCTGGTACCAAGCGTTTTAGTGAACTTCGCCGAGCTATTGATGGCGTGAGTGAACGTATGTTGACAAAAACCTTGCAGGAGCTGGAAGCGGACGGCATGTTAATTCGCAAATCCTATAACACAGTGCCGCCACAAGTGGATTACACCTTAACAGAATTCGGCTCGCAGGCGTCCAATAAAATGTTTGAGTTGGTGGATTGGTTGGAAACAAATCTTGACGGAATTTTGGCTGCAACAAAAAAACATTAAGGAAATCTACCGCACTTTTAAGTAAAATAGCGCAATTTTCCAAAGAGATAATAAATATGAAAGCCAAATTAGTCAGTTTACTTGCGCAAACAAATATAAAAATAAGTGATCAACAAATTCAGCAGCTTATTGATCTAGTCAATTTACTCAATAAATGGAATAAAGCTTATAATTTGACGTCAGTTCGTGATCCACAAGAAATGTTAGTTAAACATATTTTAGATAGTCTTGTAGTAAGTCCTTATTTACAAAGTGATCGTTTTATTGATGTCGGTACTGGCCCTGGCTTACCTGGTTTACCTTTGGCAATTATTAATCCTTCCAAACAATTTGTCCTCCTTGATAGTTTAGGTAAGCGCATTAGTTTTATTCGAAATGCTATACGTGAGCTTGGACTAACTAATGTAACCCCTATTTTAAGTCGAGTAGAAGAATACCAACCTGAAGATAAATTTGATGGTGTATTAAGTCGTGCTTTTGCTTCGTTAAAAGATATGACAGATTGGTGTCATCATTTACCAAAAGAAAATGGATATTTTTATGCATTAAAAGGTATTTATCAGGAAGATGAAATTAATGAATTGAATAAAAAATATACTATTCAAGAAGTGATTGAATTACATGTTCCAGAACTTATAGGTGAACGACATTTAATCGTTTTGCGTTAAATAGTTACAATTTTGTAAAAAATTTTCTAAAAGTGTGATTTAGTTAACGTTTTTCAGTGCTTTTTAAGTTGAATCTAATTTGATCAAATGTATAATTAAAACATTTTAAGGTTTTAAAAATGTCGAGAATTGTACAACAAGCGAAAGTTCAGTATCAAAAAGCTATTTTTATTGAAATAGTCATTATGCTGCTATTGGCTTGTTTTTTTGCTTTATGGCAAATGAAAAGTGCGCTTGATTTTTTATTCGGATTTCTTTCTGCATTAATTCCTTTCGGTGTTTTTGTGTATGTGGTTTTTTATAGAAAACAACATTTAGCCACAAAATTAACCGCACTTTATAAAGGAGAAGCAATAAAGTTTGTTTTAACCATTGTTTTTATTAGTATTTTATTTAAATACTTTTCGGTTACAAATTTTATTATTTTTTTTAGTGGTTTCTTTATTGCATTAATGTTGAATAATTTAGTTCTATTTTTGCTTCGCCGAATTTGATTTTTATACTTGTACTAAGGGTTTATTATGTCTGGACAAACAACATCGGAATACATTAGCCACCATTTATCCTTTCTCAAAACAGGGGATGGATTTTGGAATGTTCATATAGATACGTTGTTCTTTTCTATTCTTGCTGCGGTTATTTTCCTATTTATTTTTTCTCGAGTAGGGAAAAAAGCAACAACTGGCGTTCCAGGAAAAATGCAATGCTTAGTTGAAATTGTTGTGGAATGGGTTAATGGTATCGTGAAAGAAAATTTTCATGGTCCACGTAACGTAGTTGCGCCACTTGCATTAACAATTTTCTGTTGGGTATTCATCATGAATGCTATCGACTTAATTCCTGTTGATTTCTTACCTCAATTTGCAGGTTTATTCGGTATTCATTATCTTCGTGCAGTGCCGACAGCAGATATTAGTGCAACTTTGGGTATGTCCATTTGCGTTTTCTTTTTAATTCTTTTCTACACAGTAAAATCTAAAGGATTCAAAGGGTTAGTTAAAGAATATACGCTTCATCCATTCAACCATTGGGCGTTTATTCCTGTTAACTTTATTCTTGAAACGGTGACTTTATTGGCTAAACCAATTTCACTCGCATTCCGTTTGTTTGGTAACATGTATGCAGGGGAATTGATCTTTATTCTTATCGCTGTAATGTATTCCGCTAATATGGCCATTGCAGCATTAGGGATTCCGTTACATCTTGCTTGGGCTATTTTCCATATTTTGGTTATTACCTTGCAGGCTTTCATCTTTATGATGTTGACGGTTGTTTATTTAAGTATTGCTTATAACAAAGCAGATCATTAATCATTTTTTATTAACTGGCTCTAGGGCTAAAACTTAACTTCTATTGGAGAAAATTATGGAAACTGTAATTACAGCTACAATCATCGGTGCATCAATTCTTCTTGCATTTGCTGCATTAGGTACTGCAATTGGCTTTGCTATTCTAGGTGGTAAATTCTTAGAATCATCAGCTCGCCAACCAGAATTAGCATCTAGCTTACAAACTAAAATGTTTATCGTAGCTGGTCTTTTAGATGCGATTGCAATGATTGCTGTTGGTATTTCATTACTTTTCATTTTCGCAAACCCATTCATCGGTTTATTACACTAATAACCTTATTTGCTTATCAACGTAAAACAAGCATAGTAAGGAGGACGTTGTGAATTTAAATGCAACATTGATTGGTCAACTTATCGCATTCGCACTTTTCGTGTGGTTTTGCATGAAGTTAGTTTGGCCACCAATTATTAATGCGATTGAAACACGTCAAAGCCAAATTGCGAACGCTTTAGCGTCAGCTGAAGCAGCTAAAAAAGAGCAAGCAGATACGAAAAATCTTGTTGAACAAGAACTTTCAGCTGCAAAAGTACAAGCTCAAGACATTTTAGATGCAGCGAATAAACGTCGCAATGAAGTATTAGACGAAGTGAAAGCTGAAGCCGAAGAACTAAAAGCAAAAATTATTGCTCAAGGTTATGCAGAAGTAGAAGCAGAACGTAAACGTGTTCAAGAAGAATTACGTCTTAAAGTGGCTTCATTAGCAGTGGCTGGTGCTGAGAAAATTGTGGGTCGTTCTATTGATGAAGCGGCAAACAATGACATTATTGATAAATTAGTTGCAGAGTTATAAGAGGCTTAGCTTATGTCAGAATTAACTACAATAGCTCGCCCTTATGCAAAAGCTGCATTCGACTTTGCCATTGAACAAAGTGCGGTCGAAAAATGGACTGAAATGTTAGGTTTTGCTGCAGCCGTAGCTGAAGATGAAACGGTAAAAGCTTACTTAAGTAGTTCTCTTTCTGCACAGAAATTAGCTGATACAGTTATTTCTATTTGTGGCGAACAATTGGATCAATATGGGCAAAATCTTATTCGGTTAATGGCTGAAAATAAGCGTTTGAGTGCTATTCCTGCGGTGTTTGAAGAATTTAAACATCACGTAGAGGAGCATCAAGCTATTGCAGAAGTTGAAGTAACGTCTGCGCAACCATTGAATGCAACACAAATCGAAAAAATTGCAGCTGCAATGGAAAAAAGATTAGCTCGCAAAGTGAAATTAAATTGCAACGTGGATAACGCACTTATTGCTGGTGTGATTGTTCGTACTGAAGATTTTGTGATTGACGGAAGTAGCCGTGGGCAACTTACTCGTCTCGCAAACGAGTTGCAATTATAAGAGGAATACAAGATGCAACTAAATTCAACTGAAATTAGTGAATTGATTAAAAAACGCATCGCTCAATTCGACGTGGTCAGTGAAGCGCGTAATACAGGGACAATTGTTTCTGTAAGCGATGGTATTATTCGCATCCACGGTTTAAGCGATGTGATGCAAGGTGAAATGATCGCCTTACCAGGTAATCGTTATGCGATGGCACTTAACCTTGAACGCGATTCTGTTGGTGCTGTAGTTATGGGACCTTACGCAGATTTAGCGGAAGGTATGGAAGTTCAATGTACAGGTCGTATTCTTGAAGTACCAGTTGGTCGTGGTTTATTAGGTCGTGTAGTTAATACGCTTGGTCAACCAATCGATGGTAAAGGCGAAATTGAAAATGATGGTTTCTCACCAGTAGAAGTGATTGCGCCAGGCGTTATTGATCGTCGTTCTGTTGATCAACCTGTTCAAACCGGTTATAAAGCCGTTGATTCAATGGTGCCAATCGGCCGTGGTCAACGTGAATTAATCATCGGTGACCGCCAAACGGGTAAAACTGCGTTAGCAATTGACGCTATTATTAACCAACGTAATTCTGGTATTAAATGTATCTATGTTGCGATTGGTCAAAAAGCCTCTACTATCGCAAATGTTGTGCGTAAATTAGAAGAACATGGTGCGCTTGCAAATACTATCGTGGTAGCCGCATCTGCGTCTGAATCAGCAGCGTTACAATATTTAGCACCTTATGCTGGTTGTGCGATGGGTGAATATTTCCGTGATCGCGGTGAAGATGCATTGATTGTTTATGATGATTTATCAAAACAAGCCGTAGCTTATCGTCAAATTTCATTATTATTACGTCGTCCACCAGGTCGTGAAGCTTACCCAGGTGATGTGTTCTATTTACATTCTCGTTTACTAGAACGTGCTTCTCGCGTAAACGAAGATTACGTAGAAAAATTCACTAAAGGTGAAGTGAAAGGAAAAACAGGTTCTTTAACCGCACTTCCGATTATTGAAACCCAAGCTGGTGACGTATCTGCATTTGTTCCAACCAACGTAATTTCTATTACTGATGGTCAGATCTTCTTAGAATCTAACTTGTTTAACTCAGGTATTCGTCCTGCGGTAAACCCAGGTATTTCGGTATCTCGTGTTGGTGGTTCAGCGCAAACTAAAGTTATTAAGAAATTAGCGGGTGGTATTCGTACCGCGCTAGCTCAATATCGTGAATTAGCAGCGTTTGCACAGTTTGCATCAGATCTAGATGATGCGACTCGTAAGCAACTTTCTCACGGTGAAAAAGTAACTGAATTATTAAAACAAAAACAATTTGCTCCATTATCTGTTGCAGAACAAGCGGTTGTATTGTTTGCTGTTGAATTTGGTTATTTGGATGACGTGGAATTATCAAAAATTGCAAGTTTTGAGACCGCACTTTTAGATTATTCTAACCGTAATCACGCTGAGTTTATGCAAGAGCTTACTAAAACCGGTAACTATAATGACGAAATCAAAGATACATTAAAAGGTATTTTAGATAGTTTTAAAGCGAATAGTGCTTGGTAGTAACGGAGAGATAAGATGGCAGGTGCAAAAGAGATAAAAACCAAAATTGCCAGTGTACAAAGTACACAAAAAATTACTAAGGCAATGGAAATGGTGGCGACCTCGAAAATGCGTAAAACGCAGGATCGTATGGCTGCATCTCGTCCGTATTCTGAAACTATCCGTAACGTTATTAGTCATGTGTCTAAAGCAAGTATCGGTTATAAACATCCGTTCTTAGTTGAGCGTGAAGTGAAGAAAATCGGTATCTTGGTTATTTCAACAGATCGTGGTATGTGTGGTGGATTAAATGTTAATTTATTCAAAACCACACTTAACCAAATCAAAAATTGGAAAGAACAAAATATCTCTACAGATTTGGGCTTAATAGGTTCAAAAGGGATTAGTTTTTTCCGTTCCTTTGGATTTAATATCAAAGGTCAACTTTCTGGTTTAGGCGATACGCCTGCTCTAGAAGAATTAATTGGTGTTGCAAATACAATGTTTGATGCTTATCGTAATGGTGAAATTGATGCAGTTTATATTGCATACAATAAATTTGTTAATACGATGTCGCAAAAACCTGTTGTACAACAATTAGTTCCTTTACCAGAATCTAAAGACGATCATTTAAATGAAAGACAACAGACTTGGGATTATCTTTATGAGCCAGAACCAAAAATACTATTAGATAGTCTTTTAGTTCGTTATTTAGAATCCCAAATTTATCAAGCGGTTGTAGATAATTTAGCTTCAGAACAAGCGGCTCGAATGGTAGCAATGAAAGCAGCAACTGATAATGCAGGTAATTTAATTAATGATCTGCGGTTGGTGTATAACAAAGCTCGTCAAGCAAGTATCACAAATGAATTGAATGAAATCGTAGCCGGTGCGGCAGCGATTTAAGAAAAGAGGAACGGTAATGTCAGCAGGAAAAATTGTACAAATCATCGGTGCGGTGATTGACGTTGAATTTCCACAAGATGCAGTGCCAAAAGTTTACGATGCATTAAAAGTTGAATCAGGTTTAACACTTGAGGTGCAACAACAATTAGGTGGCGGTGTGGTACGTTGTATCGCATTAGGTGCTTCTGACGGTTTAAAACGTGGTTTAAAAGTAGAAAACACGAATGATCCGATTCAAGTACCGGTAGGCACAAAAACCCTTGGTCGTATTATGAATGTATTGGGCGAACCAATTGACGAACAAGGTCCAATCGGTGAAGAAGAGCGTTGGGCTATCCACCGTTCTGCACCAAGCTATGAAGAACAATCAAACAGTACGGAATTATTAGAAACTGGTATCAAGGTTATAGACTTAATTTGTCCATTCGCAAAAGGTGGTAAAGTTGGTCTATTCGGTGGTGCGGGTGTAGGTAAAACCGTTAACATGATGGAATTAATCCGTAACATCGCGATCGAGCACTCTGGTTACTCTGTATTTGCGGGTGTAGGTGAACGTACTCGTGAAGGTAACGACTTCTATCATGAAATGAAAGATTCTAACGTATTAGATAAAGTATCTTTGGTTTATGGTCAGATGAATGAGCCACCAGGTAACCGTTTACGTGTTGCGTTAACTGGTTTAACCATGGCAGAAAAATTCCGTGATGAAGGTCGTGATGTATTATTCTTCGTGGATAATATCTATCGTTATACCCTTGCTGGTACTGAAGTATCGGCGTTATTAGGTCGTATGCCATCTGCGGTAGGTTACCAACCAACCTTAGCAGAAGAAATGGGTGTGTTACAAGAACGTATCACTTCAACCAAAACAGGTTCTATTACCTCTGTACAAGCGGTATACGTACCTGCAGATGACTTAACTGACCCATCTCCGGCAACAACCTTTGCGCACTTAGACTCAACCGTTGTATTAAGTCGTCAAATTGCATCTTTAGGTATCTACCCTGCGGTTGACCCATTAGATTCAACTTCACGTCAGTTAGACCCACTTGTTGTTGGTCAAGAACATTATGATATTGCTCGTGGTGTACAAGGTATTTTACAACGTTATAAAGAATTGAAAGATATTATCGCAATTCTTGGTATGGACGAATTATCTGAAGAAGATAAATTAGTGGTAGCACGTGCACGTAAAATTGAACGTTTCTTATCACAACCGTTCTTCGTTGCTGAAGTATTTAACGGTACTCCGGGTAAATATGTTCCATTAAAAGAAACTATTCGCGGCTTTAAAGGTATTTTAAGCGGTGATTACGACCATATCCCAGAACAAGCGTTCTATATGGTAGGTTCAATCGACGAAGTGCTAGAAAAAGCCAAAAATATGTAATCACTTCAAGTCATTTGAAGGAGAACAAAAATGGCGACATTTAATTTAACAATAGTAAGCGCAGAGCGAAAAATCTTTGAAGGTGAAGTAAAACAAATTCAAGCAACAGGTGTTGAGGGGGAATTAGGAATTCTCCCTGGACACACACCATTGCTAACGGCAATTAAGCCAGGTATTGTTAAATTTACCCTTCAAGATGGAAATGAAGAAGTTATCTATGTTTCCGGTGGTTTTTTAGAGGTTCAACCAAATATTGTTACGGTACTAGCAGATGTTGCTATCCGTGGTAGTGAATTAGATGCTGATCGTATTCGCGAAGCAAAACGTAAAGCTGAAGAGAACATTGTATCTCATGCATCAGATGTAGATCATGATTTACTTGTTGCGAAACTTTCTAAAGAGTTAGCAAAACTTCGAGCTTATGAATTGACTGAAAAACTATTAAAAACAAGACGGTAATAAAAAAAGTGCGGTGAATTTTCACCGCACTTTTTGTTTGTTTCCTTAAAGAAATTTTACATAGTTATTTCGCTTAAATTCAGGTCTAAATAATTCTTCTAGTTGCCCAAAATAGAGCAACAAATCCTGCTCTCCTGCTGCGTAAGGAGCAATTTCATAGACATCATAAATAAAATGTACACCTCTTGAATCTAAGTAAATATTGTTCGATAAATTAAAACTATCGGCTCCAATAACAGGTTCATATTCCTTATTGCTATTATTATATTGTTCCCATAAAAGCGTTTTTACTTTCGGTAAATCTTTTTCATTAAATAAATCGTTTAATGTCAAAATATGGCGTGTAGTTAGATCAATCGTGAAATAGCGATTACCTTTTATCCCATGAGCACCACCTTCATAGTCATAAAAACTAATAGCAAAGGTTGCAAGTTTTTCTTTTTGCCCAACAAAATCTGTCCACATAGAATGAGAAATACCAAAAGATGGTGTTTCTTTTACTTCTTTTTTGTCTTCCTCAAAAGCTGTTTGATAACGTGCTACAAATTGTTCACGAGAAATATTTTTTGTTTCTTCGTTTTCAGTCAATTTTTTCCACAATAGATCATTAAGCAATCAATATTGGTTTTTATTGTTGAAATTGAATACTCAATTTTAGTTTCTTCAGACTGGTAATATTCTTTCGATTTAGGATATTTAATAATTTCAGATTGATTAAATATTTCATCATTTTCCACAAAAATTGCTGGACTGTTTTTTCTATTTGTTCTTTTAATTTGGTATTTTCAGCGCTGAGTTGTGCTACTGTTTGATTTAGTTGTTTTATTTTTGCTTCAGTATCTTTATCTTGGCAGCCTGTGAGTAATATGACAGAACTAATTAATGCAGCAATGAGTGTTTTTTTCATACTCTTTTCCTTTTTAAATCATAAATCAAAAACATTCTTATCGCGTAGAATATGGTCATTGCCTTTGCGGCGCAAAAATCCCATTCGGTCGAAATATTCCATCAGTTGAACGGTAAGTTTGCGCCCGAAATTCAATTTATCACGTACTTCATTTACGGATACTTTTCCTTTTTCTTCTGCGATTTGTTTGATGAGTCTTGCATAAGCATAAATGGTTTCAGTTAAGAAAAATCTATCTTTCACGATTGGCGTGAGGTAACCAAGTTTCCCCGCTTTATACATAAAATTACGCATAATAGATTCCTCAATAGCGAGCGCATTTGCCATATCTCGTACCCAAATTGCTTGACCGCTTGCTTTTTCAAACTCGTTTAATACATCTGTCCAACGTGATTTTTCTTCAGTATTAAACTGAATTTTATGCTCTGGTAGATGAATCCAGCCACGCGTTTGTTGTAATCGTCCATCATCAAGCATTTCATCGATAAAATGATGAATTAGATTTTCTGGCTGATTCAATGTCGCCATTCGATATAATCTGGCTTTGCTTACACCAAGTTGATCATTATGTTGCTCGTGATAGGTATTAAGCGCGGTTAAAATTTGCTGCGTTTTTTCTTGTACGTAATTAGTATTAAAACACCAATCTTGATAACGTACGGCGTCCCGCTCAGCGAGTGCTTTATCTAATTGCAAGGAAGTCAGTTGTTCCGTCCACATTAATTGACGTGCTGTTGTCGCATTATGTAGAAGGGTAAGTGCAATGCGTTGCGAAGCATTCTCTGCCAATGCTAAATTCGCTAGGAAATTTAACCGCACTTCAGTACGTTTATGACGTTTTGGCGAGTTAATTTCCAATACTCGTGCGCCAGCAATTAAGGTTTTTGTATCGCCACTGCGTAAAATAAGTTTGTCTCCGAAAGCCAAGAATAATGGTGAATCTAATATGATTTCAGCCAAAGTGCGGTCATTTTTAGCGGCATTTTTTCCCTGTAATAAGGTGAGCTTACCCGTAGTGTGACTCGCACCGTGATAAATATGCACAGGTTGGCTTTCATTTAATGGTACTTCAGCCAAAATTTGTATACTGATGCGATCTGTTGGTGAGAGAGGTTCATCCTGCAATAACCAATCGCCTCGTTTCATTGGTGTGCGGTCTAAGTCAGCATTTAAATTTAACGCTAAACGTTGCCCCGCAATACCTTGTTCGCTTGATGTATTTTGTGCGTGAATCGCTTTTACACGAACTTTCTGTCCAGTGGGAAGGTAAATTTCATCGTTTACTTTCACTGTTCCTGAAAAGGCTGTGCCTGTTACGACGGTACCCGCCCCTTTTACGCTGAATACTCGGTCTATTGCGTAGCGGAAAGGTTTCTGGGTATCAGATAATTCAGGTAGATTAGCTAAGTAATGACGTAATTCATTAATTCCTTGTCCCGTTTCTGCAGAGGTAACGAAGTAGTTAGCATCGCGTAAAAAATTGTAATCTTGTTTAATTGTTTGGATTAACGATTCTATTTGCTCTGAATTTGTACGATCTGCTTTTGTGATGACAACAATAATTTCGTGGAATTGCAGTTGGCGTAAGATTGCTAAATGTTCTTTCGTTTGCGCCGCAATACCTTCATCCGCAGCGACAATTAACATTGCATAATGCACGCCACCTAAGCCCACCAGCATATTTGACAAGAATTTCTCATGCCCAGGTACATCAATAAAGCCAAGTACTTTGTTTTCTAAAGGCAGATAGGCATACCCCAAATCAATGGTCATGCCGCGTTTTTTTTCTTCTGGTAAATGCGCAGTGCTTGTGCCAGTTAATGCTTTTAATAATGCTGTTTTGCCGTGATCAACGTGACCTGAAGTAACAATAATCATAGTTCATCCAATGTATTTAATAATGTTTCAATATCTGCAAGGCTACGTAAATCTAGCCAAATTTTTCCGTTTTCCATTCGGCCAATAATAGGTTGAGAAAGTTGTTTAAAGCGAGCTGAAAGTGCGGAAAGTTTTATGTTTGTTTTTTCTGCAATAGTGACAGCCACAGAAGGGATTCTTTCCATTGGTTGTGAGCCGCTACCGATTTGTGCTTGGCTATCTTCAATTTGAATTTCAAATTGTGAATTTAAGCGAGATTCTAACCGCTCTTTGAGACGCATAGCATTTATTTTGAGTTGTTCTAACGGTTGCGTGAGTAAGCGCAGAGTTGGTAATTTTTCAGTTAATTTTTCAGGATTTAAATATAAACGTAATGTGGCTTCTAAGCCTGCTAAAATGACTTTATCGCAACGTAATACACGCTTGAGTGGATGGGATTGTAATTGTTCGATCCATTCTTTTTTACCCACAATAATGCCTGCTTGCACACCACCAAGTAATTTATCGCCAGAGAAAGAGACCAAATCCACACATTGTGCTACTTTTTCTTGTACGGTTGGTTCTTTTGGTAGGCCATATTGGCTTAAATCAACTAATGCGCCGCTACCTAAGTCAGTTACTACAGGCACATTCATTTCTCGGCCTAGTTCCGCAAGCTCTTCTTCTGAAACTGAAGAGGTGAAACCACAAATTTGATAATTGCTACTATGCACTTTCATTAAAAAAGCCGTATTTTCAGTGATAACATTACGATAATCTTTCAGATGGGTACGATTAGTGGTGCCCACTTCCACTAAATGGCATCCAGCTTGTTCCATTATATCTGGAATACGAAATGCGCCGCCGATTTCAATTAATTCGCCACGAGAAATAATTACTTCTTTACCTTGAGCAAAGGTCGCCAGCATTAACAATACCGCAGCGGTGTTGTTATTCACTATACAGGCTGCTTCAGCACCTGTGAGTTTGCATAATAATTCACTGATGTAATTATCGCGATGACTACGCTTACCTTCATCTAAATCATATTCAAGCGAAACATTTTTTTGCATCGTAGAAAGGGCTGCCTGTTGTGCTGCTTCAGACCAAAGTGCCCGCCCAAGATTTGTGTGCAACACCGTACCAGTTAGATTATGCACCGCTTTGATTTGTACTTGGTTTTGTTTTTGTAGGCGAGAATGAATTTCTACAAAAGTGCGGTCAAAATTAGAAAAATATTCAGGAAGTTGATTATTTTTTTGAATAAATTGACGAGCTTGGATTAATAATTCTCGACACATTGCCACGACTGCAGAGTGACCAAATTCGGTAATGAGTTGTAGGCCTTGGGGTGCTTTAAGAATTTTGTCAACGGAAGGTAGTTGTTGAAAAAGTGCGGTCATTTTTGAATCCGTTTAAAATAACGTTGAATTGCCGATTAATTTACGCTAAAGTAACTGCAATTTCAACCACGGAGGGGCGTCATCTCTGGTGAGGTGGCAGGATTTCAAATCCTGTTGAGGACGCCAGCGTTCTTGGGTGGGTTCAACTCCCATTCCCCTCCGCCAATCCATATAAACCTGCATAAACCCACGTAAATAATCCACCAGCAAAACCCAGTTAGAATAAGGCTTTATTGTAATTTGGCGTAATCGAACGTAAACTACCAGCAACGATTTTTAGTAACATTTTTTGTACTATATTTTGGCGATAGTACTATTTTTTTTGGATTTACTCCCAAATCTGGCTTAAATCTTTAAAAAACGATAGTACAAAAACTGAAATTTACCTAAGTAAATCAATGTTTTATAAATCGGTAAATAACAGCTATTCACTGTTTTTTGATGGTACTAAAATTTATGGCACGCATAATTCAACCCTTAACCGATACGAAGATTCGCACTGCTAAAGCGGACGATTTCCCCTTAAGAGATGGCAACGGCTTATCATTAGAACTTACAAATGCTGGCTCTAAGATATGGCGGTTTAACTATCAAAAACCTTTCACTAAAAAACGCACCAACATTAGCATTGGCAACTTAAAAGAAATGGGGCTTGCAGAGGCACGCATTAAGCGTGAGGAATATCGCGCCTTATTGCTTAAAGATATTGACCCTAAGGAATATGCAGACAAGCAACAACAAGAGGCTAACGACAAATTAAACCGCACTTTTGAAAAGATGGCTCATTTATGGTTCGAGGATAGAAAACTAAAAGCTAACTTTACCGAGCGCACAGCGAAAGATACGTGGGCTTTATTTGAACGCCACATTTTGAAAGCGTTAGGGGCTTACCCAATCGACAGAATCACGCCTTTAATAGCTATCAACGCATTTAAGCCATTAGAGAGAGAGGGAAAGTTAGAGACGGTTAGAAAAATCATCAATAACGTGAATTTTGTAATGCGCTACGCTTTGCATCGTGGACTGATTGAAACTAACAACCTTGCAAATATTGGCAATGAATTTGATAAGCCTATCACTAAAGGAATGAGCACTATACCACCTGAAGAATTACGGAGCTTTCTCGTTAAGTTTTATGAGGCAAGGGATAATAAGCGATTTTCGCCAATATCCTTTTATGCCGTGATGCTGACATTGCTCACAGGCAGCCGACCAAGCGAAATAGCAAAAGCCAAATGGAGCGATATTGATTTTGATACAGGTATTTGGAGTTATTTAGTACAGAAAGGCAATAAGAACCGACCAGAGGGGCGATTACATACGGTTACACTCTCTCGTCAAGCTATCGCAATCCTTAACAAAATGAAGATGATTAATGATGCGTTAGGGTTTAATACGCCTTTTGTTTTTCCTAGCGCACAAGCTAAGGACGGACACCTCACAATAGAGGCAATAAGGCAAGCTATCGTTAAATCTTACGGAGTGGGCAATCTAACCACGCACGGAGTAAGGCATTTACTTAGCACTGCATTGAATGAGCGAGACTATAACGCAGACTGGATAGAAAAGGCTTTATCGCATAGCGGTAAAAATGTAATTAGGCAGACTTACAATAAGGCGAAGTATTTACAGCAAAGGGCGCAGATGTTGCAAGATTGGGCAGATTTTGTAGAGAGCCAAGCACCTGCAAAAATAGTAGATTAAGCCACCACCGATAGCCGATAACAAGTAACGTTATCGGTTATTTTTTTGTCTATTTTTTTATATACCCCTTGTGATTTTTTTTTATAAATCTTAATCACTTATTCACTTATTCACTTCTACTATTTATATCTTTTTGATTTTAAAGAAGAAAATAGAGTAAAAAGAGAAGTGATTAACAAGTGATAAAGTGATACATGAAGTGAGTAAAGTTATTTTTTAACCAAAAAACAGAGAAATAAGGCTAATTGGAGAGTGAAGAATAGAGATGAAATTTCAAATGCTGGTGGCAGGTAAGGAAAGCGAAGATTTTTTATACTTGAACTGTACAAAATAGCAGGTAAAATAATAAACACACAGCAACCCGCAGAAACAGGCGTAAACAACTAAAAAGAGGGCGGGTAAATTATCGCTTTGTGTTTACTCCATATACTTTTTTATAACGACAGAGTGCATGAATATAAACTTACTAGATCCCGTTAGTTATTTTGAGTTATCGCAGCGTTATGAATATTTAAACTTTGCTTATATTTTTGAGGTGATTCTAAGTAAAATCGACTCACCTCAAGAGGCGGTTGCGTTCCTTTCTTTTCATTTGAAAGAATATCTAAAAAAAGGGAATTATTTTTTTGATTTAAAGGATTATGATCCTATTTGCGATTTCCTCCCACCCTCTACAATGCCAGAGCATCAAGTATCTACAACCCTCAAAGCAATCATTGCAGCAAAAACAGCTCTAAAAGATGAAGTTAAAAAAGAATTAGAATGCATTGGCGTAAATCGATTAGCTCTAGAAAAGGTTATAGGGTTTTCATTGTTAAAATCAGAGCATATTAAGATTTTAGAGAACGGTAGTAACTTAAAAACAGAAACTGCTAATCAAGAAAAAGAAAATGTTTCAATTAGATTAAAACAAGCACTTAAACTATTTATTGCCGTCTCTTATGGCGAAGATGTGGCGTGTAAAATCCGCTCAAATATAGCGGAAAATGATACTACTCAAGGTGTTAAATATTCAGACGGGGCAATACAAAAGGCATTTGATAAGAAAGGCTATAAAGTACCGTTTTCAGGTCGTTACCTTGCAGATATGCTAAAAGATGTAGATATATCAGAGTTTAAAACCAACTAACCTACCAGCAAAAAATATTTAGGGGAAATTAAACCTTTTTAGGGGAAATTTCCCCTTTTCTATTATTTCCCCTACCACAATACCCCCGAACCGCACAGAACAAGTGGATTATTTCAGTTTATAAACACAAGGGGGATAAATGGAAAACCTATCACAAGCAGATCAAAACCGTCTTATTGCGATGTCTGAAATTCGCACGCTATCGGGTGGACTTTCTCACACTTACATTTACAAGCAAGTTAAAGCAGGTGCATTACCACCACCAGTAAAAATAGGTCGTTCTTCACGTTGGCGTTATGCCGATGTGATGACGTGGCTTAGTAGTTTTAAACCAGCAGCATAAGGCGGAATTATGGCAATCAATACAACTAGCGTTTATGAACAACAGAAATACATTTTGCAGTGCTTATATGTTCGCCCATACAGCACGAACGAATTGCGAGAGCTAGGAATTTACTTTCCACCAGCACGTATTAAGGAACTCAGAGATAAAGGCTTTCATATTGATACCTTTTACCGCAAAGAAACCGATTCAAGCGGATTATCGCACCGTGTGGGCGTGTATGTACTGCACCAAAATGAAGTAAGCCAAAATCATCAATATAACGACTAAGGAGCGACTGAAAAAATGACTAATACAAATCAACAGACCCATACCGAAAAACGCAAACATGCAACGCTGTGGAGTATTTACCGAGCTAT
>MDJB01000023.1 GCA_001752465.1 Haemophilus quentini | reverse complement strand
AGTAGCTGACTCTAAAGCAGAAGCAGTGAAAGAAACTATTAATCGTTCAGGTTTAGAAATTGATGGTCAAAATACGAAGATCGGAAGTGGATCAACCTACGCAGGCGGTTCAAATGCAACTGCAATTGGTGGATCAGCTAAAGCAACTGCGGAAAATACAACTGCAGTGGGTCAAGGATCTGAAGCGACTGCAAAAGGTGCAACAGCAATTGGTCAAGGTGCGAAAGCAACCGCTGAAAATGCTGTAGCAATTGGTACTGGCTCTGTAGCTGCTGAGGCAAATACAGTGTCTATCGGTTCACAAGGTAATGAACGTCGAATCACGAATGTCGCTGCAGGTGTGAATCCAACCGATGCGGCTAATGTTGGTCAAGTCAATGCGGTAGAAAACCGTATCAATAATAAACTTGGTAAATTTGATAAGAAACTCCGTAGTGGTGTTGCAAGTGCAGTGGCAGTTGCAAACATTCCACAAGTAACCATCCCTGGAGCTAACATGGTTGCACTTGGCGTAGGTAACTACAAAGGTCAAAGTGCCGTAGCTGTCGGTTACTCAAGAGCAAGTGATAGCAACCGAGTTATTATTAAGATGACTGCAGGTGCAAGTACACAACGTGATTACACATTCGGTGCTGGTATTGGTTACCAATGGTAATACTAAATAGTAAATCTAAATTAGTTGATTAACTGAAAAAGAGCGGTATTTTTGTCATTTATTTGGTAAAATAACCGCTCTTTTATTATATGGGTATTGAGAATAAATATGTCTAAGAAATATAACGTAGGTATTACATTTAATTTAGAAAGCCAAATTAGAGATATTTGGTCTAATGGTGCTAATCAAAATTTAATTTTTTTATATCAATTATTTGAAGCATTAGATATTGTAAAAAATATTACCTTTGTTTGTTGGGGACCGGAGGGCATAACAACACCAGATAAAAATTTTATGTTGGAAGATTTAAATCTTAAATTCTCACATATTGATGATGTTATTGAAGATTTAGATCTTTTGATTGAAGGATCATTGTCTGTCGAGCCCAACCAAGCTGAGATTATTCATAAAAATGGCGGTAAAGTTATTTGTTATAAAATGGGAAATGATTATATCTATGATATTGAGGCCGTAATACATAATAAATCACCAATAAGAATATTTAATGGTACAAAATTTGATGCTAATTGGATGATCCCTCAACACATAAATACAAATTTCTCTTATTTTTCTATTATGCATCGTTGTTTAACTAGGGAAGTTCCTTGTATTTGGTCTTCACTTTTCTGTGATAAGGAAATAAAGAATTTAAATAATAAGTTTGGTTATATAAATAATGTAAATAGATCAAAAAAATCTCGTAGAATTTCTTCTTTCGAAACCAATACAATAATTCTAAAAAATAGTTTTACTGATATTTTAATTGCAGAACAAGCATATCGACAAAGACCTGATTTAATTGAACATGTTTATATGTGCAATACTTATGATATTAAAGATCATCCTACTTTTTTTAATTTTATAGGTAGAACAAATTTAGTCAAAGATGGCATTATGAGTGTCGAAAAACGATTTGCCATGCCATTATTTTTATCAGAATATACAGATATTGTATTGAGTACTCAATGGGAAAATGGATTAAATTATGCATACAATGATGCTCTTTATGGTGGCTATCCATTTATTCATAATTCTAAATTATTACCTAAAGGCGTGGGGTATTATTACGATCAATTTGATGCATTTGAAGGCGCAAGAGTATTAATTGATGTGATTGAAAATCATGATAAATATCACGATGCTTATGTTCAACGTGCGAATGAGTATTTATATTCCTTACACCCGCATAATCCTATAAATTTAGCGGTTTATGAACTTGAATTAAAGCGTTTATTTGAATAAAAGAGTAAAAGAATGAGAAAGTATAAGATTGGTATTACATTTAATTTAGAAGGGAAAACAAGAGACATTTGGGCTAATGGCGCAGGGCAAAATATCATTTTTCTCTATAATTTATTAGAAAGCTTAGATTGTGTTGAATCTGTTGTTTTAGTGAGTGATGGGCCGAATAAAATCACTGTACCTGATAAAGGTTTTATGCTTGATGATTTTGATTTATCTTTTGCTTATATTTATGATGTGATTGATGACTTGGACGTCTTAATTGAAGGGACGTTAACTATTGAACCTGATTATGCTAATCGAATTCATCAAAGAGGAGGAAAAACAGTTGTTTATAAAATGGGGAATGATTATATCTATGATATAGAATCAACCATACATAATAAGCCTCCTATTCATCAATTTAATGGTGCAAAAATTGATGCGAATTGGATCATTCCTCAACATATCAATACAAATTTATCCTACTTTTCGATTATGCATTCTTCTCCAGTACGTGAAGTTCCAGCTATTTGGGCTACAACTTTTTGTCTAAAAGCTATTAAAGAAAGACCAGATTTATCTTTTGGGTACATAAGAAACACGAAAAGGAAAAAATACAGAGTGTCATCATTTGAATCCAACACTATTATTCTTAAAAATAGTTTTACCGATATTTTAATTGCTGAGCAAGCATACAGAGAAAGACCAGATTTGATTGAGCATGTTTATATGTGCAATACCTATGATAAAAGAGAACATAGTACTTTCCATAATTTTATTGGTAGAACAGATCTAGTAAAAGACGGGGTGATGAGCGTGGAAAATCGCTTTAGAATGACAGATTTCTTGTCTATTTATACTGATATTGTCCTCAGCACTCAATGGGAGAATGGATTGAACTATGCCTATAATGAAGCACTTTATGGAGGATATCCGTTAGTACATAATTCTACCTTGCTTCCAAAGGGTATTGGATATTACTATGATCAATTTGATGCATTTGATGGGGCAAAAAAATTAATTTATGCTATAGAAAATCATGATAAAAATTATGATGAATATATGCAAAAAGCAAATGATTATTTAGATTCATTAAATCCTTATAATCCAGTTAATTTAGCCATTTATGAAAGAGAATTAAAACGTTTATTTAAGTGAGAAAAAATGAAAAAATATAACATAGGTATTACATTTAATTTAGAACATAAAAATAAAGATATATGGTCTAACAGTGTTCATCAAAATTTGTTTTTTTATATCAACTTTTTAATGCATTGGATTGTATTGAAGATGTTATATTTGTAAGTTAGGGACCTGAAAATATAAGCGATCTTAAAGAATGGAATATGCTATCAGATCTTAATCTAAAATTTTATCAAATTGATGAAAAGATTAATGAACTAGATATTTTAGTAGAAGGTTTTTTATATATTGAACCGCGTCACGCAGATATTATTCGAAAGAATGGTGGAAAAATTGTTTGCTATAAGATGGGAAACGATGTTATTTATGATGTTGAGGCATTTTTACATAATAAACCATCATCAAGTAGTTTTAATGGCACTCTGTTTGATTCACATTGGTTTATACCACAAATGTGGAATACAAATTCCTCCTATTTTGCAATTATGCAACGTTCAGAACCACGTTTAATTCCTTTTATTTGGTCTCCGTTATTTTTAGATAAAGCCATAAAAGATTTATCGCAACCATTTGATTATCTAAATAATAAAGATAATTCTAAAGAAACAAGACGAATCTCATCATTTGAGCCAAACATTTCTATATTTAAGAATTGTTTTATAGATATCCTAATTGCAGAACAGGCATTCAGAGAAAGGCCAGAACTCATTGAACATGTTTTTATATGTAATACTTATGATAAGAGAGAAATACCTGCTTTCCGAAACTTTATTGGACGAACAGACTTATTAAAAAATGGAAAGATCTCAGTATAAGGGCGTTTTAATATGGCTTATTTCTTATCTAAGTATACTAGTACTCAGTGGGAAAATGGTTTAAATTATGCTTACAATGAAGCTCTTTATGGAGGCTATCCATTTATTCATAATTCTAAACTTTTACCTAAAGGTGTAGGATATTATTATGATCAATTTGATGCTTTTGATGCGGCGAAATTTTTAATTGATGTCATTGAAAATCATGATAAATATCATAATGAATATGTTGCTAGAGCAAATGATTATTTAGCTTCGTTACATCCACATAATCCTGTTAATCTTGCTATTTATGAAAATGAGTTAAAACGATTATTTTCATAAAAATACATTAAAATTAGGAATAGTATGACTAATTTTTTACTTTTAAACAAATAAAGAGAATTTTATGATTAATATATTAATTGTTACTCTACGTTATCGCCTCCATTTGGCAGAGGCGGAGTTGAAACTGTCTTAATTTCATACCTAAAGATATTTTCTAAATTAGTAGATTCAGAGAATTATAAAGTTGATTTGTTACTTCTAAAAGAAGTAACAGAGAGCGATTTATCATTTATTCCTGACAATATTAATACTAAGTTTAATTTTAGAGGATTAAGTTCATTTGAAGAAATGTTTCAAATATACTGTTCTATAGAGAGAAAGAAAATTATTCTTCTAAAGAAAAAGCATTTTTTGAAAGTTGGGATGATGCTATCACAAATTATTGTAATTCAGCTATATTAGAGGTTATCAATTCTGGGGAATATAATCTAATTATCAATTTTGATCATTACTTGGATTCTTTCTTAAAAAAATATGATATTACCAATAAACTTCCTGTTATACGCTGGATTCATTCAGATAATAATTTTACTATATGGAAGAATGATTGTGGGCTATATAAGTATTTGTTAAATAAACATAGCCATTTTATCAATATTTGTGACGAGATGACCAAAAAATGTTCTGAGGTGTTATTAGATTTAGGGATTAGTAAATCTGTTCTCACCTTAGTAAATCCTATTGATAAAGCCTCTATAAAAGAAAAGTTATCTTATCAAGAAACACACGTGTCAGACAGTGATAAAGTATTACTTTCTCAAAATTATATTTTACAAGTTGCACGCTTATTTGATTATAACATTTTACGATGCTAGATATATATTTTCAATTAAAGCAAAAAGGTATAAAAGAAAAGTTATATATTATTGGAACTGGACCAAATTATTCAAAATTAGAAGAACAAATTAAAGAGCTTGGTCTGGAAGGTGACTGTTTATTACTAGGAAGACGAGATAATCCTTATCTATTCATGAAACATGCAAAACTTTTTATTCATACATCTTTTTCTGAAGGATTACCTACCGTATTTTTAGAAAGCATGGTATGTGGAACACCTGTTGTTTCGATGGATTGCCCTACTGGACCTAAAGATATTTTAGGAAATGGACGATTTGGTTCGTTAGTTCCTTTAGGAGATAAAATAACGTTTGTAAATCAAGTTTATGAACTATTAAATAATAATGAAAAAAGAAAGATTTATATCCAGAGCTTACCAGAAGCAATTGAACGTTTTAATATTGATAGAGTTAGTAGTGAACTAGAGAAGTTATTAATAACCATCTCAAAATCAGCATAATAAAGAATATGGCATACTAAATAAAGATTTACTATTTTTTAGTATACCATAATGTTTATTCACTGAATTGTCAAACTAAGTGCTACACCTTATTCAGATAAACTTCATAAGGTTTTTCCAGCCTAAAAACCTACATAATCAATAATTAAATTTATCAACTACGGTTGATGTATCGTGCTCATAACATTTAGTACGACGACTTTTCCCTCTATGCCGTAATTTAATCACAGCCTTCCTTGAAGCATCGTGATACTATATTGAGCGATAGTATCATCATTTGATGATGACCGACTTATTTTTCCTATAAATGCATTTATTCCTAATAAGGGATAATATATTTTCACGTATTACCTCAATAAAACAACAGATGAAAAAATAATTGCTGCACCGACTATAATGCTCCCTATCATACCTAATTTTGATTGATGAATGAAATATATGACTAAGGTAGTATTAGAAATTAAAGTAATTATTTTTTTAAAATTTATTATTGATATTTAATTAACTACATAGAAATATCAATAAAATTGAGTATAAAACAACCACCGAAGATCTGTAATCGACTAAGTTAGGGAGGTTTAATGAAGATTCATTATAAATATTGAAATAATCAATAGTTATTTTAGTTCCCCAATTTATTGTAATAATTATTATAACCCAAGCTAAGAGTTTATATTGATTTAACTTATTTTCTTTTAATTTAGAAATAGTTGTACCAAATAAATACATAATGGCTAACCATAATATGCTATATCCTGCATTTAAGATGAAAGGATCGCCTTTCCCAATAAAAATGGGTAGTATAGACATGACGATAAAAATCAATATAAGATGTAAATATAGGACCTTACTGTCTGTATTCTGTAAATATTTATTGAGAACAGGCATTAATAAAATACACCAACGTAAGCTGTGATATACCAATATTGATGGGTAAGAATTGGAAAAAAAGCATTAACCCAGTTACTTTCAGAGCCATTTAAAAAGCTATATATTAATGTGATACTGATTGTGTAAAAAACAACTTGAATCCATAATAAAACTAATTTATGGTAGCGAATGCTGTTTTTCCAATTTACATAACCACTAATCATCGCATAACAGTCTACCGCCCCATAGCAAAGGATTTCTAAAAACCAAGCCACAGAATAATGAGAGTAAAAGAAATTATCTTGGTTAAATGTTAATTTCCTACTAAATAAAATTCCACCATGGCCTTCTGTATGTAAGATAGTAATCATAAACATAGCAAGTATTTTTTAGATATCTATCCCGTAGTTTCTTTGATTATTCTGATTAATTTTTATTCCTAATTTATCATTTATTCTATAAAATCATACCAAGAAAATAATTGTTCTTCTTTTACACATTCAATTCTGAGTAATATGTCAATAAACTTCTGATTAGAAATGTCATGACTATAATATTTTTTATCAGTAAACACAACGTGATCAATATTCTCTTTGGGTAAAGAGAAAAAAATGGAACTATTTACTCCACCAACCTTACTAGGGAGTAAACCTGTTATTAACAGTGCTTCTGTGGGCAGCTCTTTTGGAATTTCTACCATATTATTAATAGTTTGTAATATAGGACGATTAAATTTATCGGAAAAATAAGCTGGATGAGGTTTAAAGAATAATGCATCATAATCACCAGATATTGATTTTTTTGCTATTTTTAATAATTCATTCGCATAATTAATTTCATAGTTACCTAGATAATAGGTTATTCCACCGATGAACATAAACCCATTGAGACTTTTTTTAAGTTTATTTTGAAGTTGCTCATTTAGCCCCACCATTTTACATAAACAATCTTTATTTTGTGCAGAAAGTGCTTGTCCTGAAAAATCAATAGACAGACAGTTTTGCTCAATTTGTTGAAAAATAGGTTGAATAAAATCAGTTTTTATAAAATAGTCTTTTTTTAGTAGATGATAGGTAGTTGGATAGAAATGTCCCCAAAGGTATTGGGCTATAATCGGGTTCGTAAGAGTAACGCCTGCCTTTTTTAAATAGGCATGCATATCCATTAAGCTTACATTTAATAAATAATGTAAGTTTGTGTGTTTGAGTGATTCCAAATCGAGGTATTCTTTACTGCCATCATCATAAAGATGAAGATAGTCAATATGAATATTTTTATTTTTTTTTGCAAGTTGTGTTATTGGGGCGATAAGGGTCAGCGAATGCCCTAAGTTCGCGTGAATTTCCAGAGATATATTTTCTTTTAGTGCGCAATCACTAATTAATGTTAAAACACTTTCAGGGCAACATGGCCACATGCCACTTTGTGGAACGTTAGAAAAGAAAGCCTCAATCCCCATTTCATTTCTGATCACATTTTCTAATAATGGATAGCGGTTATAACAAAATATTCTAAAGGACTCCTCCTCTTTATTCTGTAAAAAATGGATAAGCTGCGCTAAAGCAGGTAAGGTCGCTGGATCTAAGTAGAGTGTGATTTTTTTCATAACCTAAAACATAATAAATAAATTCTGTAGCATTGTATCTCAATATAACCAAAATTTACAGATATTAACTATTTAAATAAGCTATTGATCATTTCATTAGGTTATCTTTAATCCGTTCAGCAAACATGCCAATACTCAATGCAAAATAATTAGATTTATTCCAATCTAAAATAGTGCGGAAATTATTTGAAACTAAAAACGCTCTGCCCGCTTCGCGATCAGGGCGAACTAGCCAAAGCTGAGCATTTTCAAGTGTACTTAATTTTGCTTGATCCTGTGGATTGGCACTTTTTAATATTAGCCCCATCGCTTGCCAATCTTTTAAAGAGCGTGCTTTATTGCTTTCTGTACCAGAATAACTCAAATCAATAGGTTGCGTAAGCATCACCTCTACGCCCCAAGGGGGGCTATTATCCCAGCCTACTGTATGCAAATAATTTGCGATAGAAGCGAAAGTATCAAATTGGTTTTTCCAAATATCTTTTACGCCATCATTATTTCCATCAGCCGCATAACGTAAGAAAGTGCTTGGCATAAACTGAGTTTGTCCCATCGCGCCCGCCCATGAACCTAACATACGTTTACGTTGAATATGATCTTTTTCAAGCATTTTCATGGCTGAGATAAATTCTTTCGTAAATAATTTTTCTCTACGACTTTCAAAAGCCAAGGTTGCCACTGCAGAAAGTACATCATATTTTCCTTGATAATGCCCGAAACTACTTTCCATTCCCCATAACGCAAGCAAATACTCCTGCTGAACACCATATTTTTGGCTTACTTTTTGCAATGGCGCTTGTACTTCCCAGTAACGCTCACCCGCGACATTCACTTTATCTTGAGTAAGTACTCTATTGAGATAATTGCTCGTGCCATTCGGATTAGCCACTGGAGGTGAATTAGGATCTCTTTTACGAATTTTACCAGCTTGTTCACGATCTAAATCTACTGCCTTTTGCATATAGAGAATATTATTTTGAGCATTCAATACCGATAATGACACACCTTCAGCGGCGACCTTACCTTTTAAAAATTGAACATAATCATTAAAATTTTCTGGTGTTCTTTGCTTAGTATAACTGGTGTTATTGACCACTGGCTTAATATCAGGCGAACTAGAACAGCCAACTAAAAAAAAGTGCAGTGGATAATGCAGAAATTTTAAATAACATATTCAATTTCATCGGATTTCCTATTTACGTAAAAAAGTTTGATAAAAGTTTTTCAATAACGAGGTTGGCAATAAACGAGAGCCAAAACGCAATGCAAAAGTAAATAATCCAGCTAACAAACCTTGAATACCCAAACGATATTTTAATTTGAACAAACGCCATTCTGCCTTGGCTTGATTGACACCACAGCGGCGACTCACCATGCCATTTCCTACTCGCGCATAAACTAAAATATCTGGCAAATTCGCGACATATAAACCTTGTGCGACAAGTTTTATCCACAAATAATAATCTTCTTGAAGATCTTCATATCCACCACAATTAATGACCGCACTTTTTTGATATGCCACCGTCATATGATTAAACGGACAACGTTTTTGCGTGAATTTGATAATTTCTTGAGCCGACGTTGGCACATTACGATATGCCACAATATCATTTACATTTTCACCAAATTCAGCAATTTGTCCGCCAAAAATGATGGTTTCAGGGTGCTGTTCAATAAATGCCACTTGCTTTTCAAAACGCTCAGGCACGCAAATATCATCGGTATCCATACGGAAAACCCAGTCATAAGCACAATACAATAAACCCTCGTTTAAGGCTTTACCTAATCCTCGATTTTGCGGCAATTTAACTAATTTTAATGGCAGTTTTGTTTCAAACTCCGTCACAACAGATTCTAATCCTGGCGTTACTGCGCCATCAAAAACCAATACAATTTCATCTGCTTGACGAGTTTGTGCTACAAGACTTTCAAAACACTCCCGCAAGAATTGAGGATTTTCCTTAATATATAAAGACATTAGGACTGAAAATTTCATTTTATTTTCCTACATAAACCGTTTTAAATTAATGGCTAATTTTGGCGAAATTAAAATAACCAAAGTAATAATGAATTGCTTAATGCTTTTTGTTTTCTTAAAAAGATCAAAATAATATTTTGCCGCTTTACGCGATAAATTCATGATATGGGGATAAGCCAAAATATAGCTCGCGTTAATATCAAAATTACGAGCTTGCTCTACCGTTTTCACATAATGCTCACGAATATAATCAATGGCTTTTTGCGTGTTGGTAGTATCCGTAGACACACTTGAACGTTTAGTATGGAAAGTACAATAAGTCAGTGGTTCATTAATTTTATAAGGTTTAAAACTCGGCTCCTTTAGCAGTTTTAACAAGAAATCATAGTCCTCCAAAGAACGAAGTGCGGTCGATAATCCGCCTATTTTTAAAAACATCTCTTTTTTAATCGCAACCATTGGCATTCCGCCAATCTTATTGGCTAACAAAATACGTTCTGGCGAGATTTCTTGAGGTTCAATCGGTTGAGTCACATAAGTAAACCCTTCATTGACCATTTCACACTTAGCTGGATGATAAATAAAATTAATATTCGGATTTTGCTCAATCACTTGTAATATTTTTTCGCATTTTTTCGGCATAAAACGATCATCATCATCGAGAAAAAATAACCAATCTCCCTTTGATGCACGCGCGCCAATATTACGACTTTCTGCTGCACCTTGATTGGTTTCGTTACGAATCACTGTAACTGGAAAAGAATAGCTTTGCTCAACGACGACTTTTTCTTTGGAGCAATCATCCACAATAATCACTTCAAAATGAGTCGATGTTTGTTGAGTTAAACTTTCTAATAAAGCTGGTACTTCTGCTTTTCGATTATAAGAAGGCACAATAATGCTTAACATAATTCCTTCCTTTAATTAGCCAAATTTTTCTTAATCGCAAAGATTTTTTTCAATGGATATTTCATTAATTTTTTAAACAAATTATTGGATAAAGATCCACGAACACTTTCTAAATTGCTTATCAATACAGGATTTTCAATAACCATGAGAGGGCGAACCACTTTATTTTTTATATTAAAATCCTGTTCAAAGAGTAAAAAATCATCCGCTAACCAAAATGGTTTGTTTTGAGAAATTTGCTGGATAAATCTTCTTGCTGCTGATTTTTTAATAAGATAGCCCACCGTGCCAGCAAAATAACTTTTATAAGGAAAAGCGTAATTTACATTGCCTGTTTTTTTGCATAAAAAAGAGAAGGTTGTCGGATAATTAATTTCTAAATCATCGTCGTTGAAATCATTAATTTTTGACTGCCCAACCAATATAATTTCAGACTTGAGTTTTTCTGATAAAAGTGCGGTTAAATTTTGCTGAAAATCTTGGTGGAATAAAGCATCGTCTTCACAGACTAACGCATAGCTATCTTCAGCAATATCGTTGTCTTCAACAATTTTTTGGTACACAGAAAGATGGCTTAATGTACATCCTATTTCGCCCTTAGTGATATTACGGCCATAATGTGCTTTAAATTGTTCAATATTAAAAATAGAGGCTAATTCATCCCAATCTTTTTGCATGGTATTAATGGCAGAAAAAATTTGGAAATCCTCAGTATTTTTTTGAGAAAAGAATAATTCCCGACGTTGAATATCTTTATCTAAAGAGATCAAATATTTTTTTAACATAAAATTATTCCTTATAAAATCGCTTTCCATTCTTCAATAATTTTTTCAATGCCATAATCTTCACTCATTACACGAGATTTGTTTGACATTTGTTGATAAAGTTCAGGATTATTCATTAATAAATCTAAACCGTTAACCATTTCTTCAATATTATTTTTTTCACAAAGAAAACCATTTTCTTTATGTTCCACTAATTGCTTGACGCTCGGAGAACAATTAAAGGCAACAATAGGCAAACCAAATGCCATCGCTTCAATAACAACTAAAGGCAAGCCTTCTGTTTGTGAAGGTAAACAATAAATTGAACTGCTTTCATAATAAAAAGCGACATCATTGGTACGAGGAATAAAATTAACTGAATCTTCAATATCCAATGCTTTAGCAAGATTTTTTAAATTATCTTCTTCCTCACCCGATCCCACTATTTTTAAATTCCAATCTGGGTGATTTTTTGCTAAAACTTGCCAAGCTTTTAATAAATAATCAAAACCTTTATAAGAAAATAAATGCCCTACAGATAAAATAGTTTTATTTTCCCATTTTGCTAATTTATTCTTTGGCAAAAGCGTATTTGGATTAGCTATACTGATTATATTGTTCGTTTTAAATTTTTCTTGCCACAGTGTTTTTTCTGACTCGGTTAATGTGACGACTTTATCACATCTTGTTGAAGCTAAATATTTGCCAAGCGTACGAACTAGACGATTGCCGGTAAAGTTAAAAGAATAATGCTCCCATAAAATATGCTTTACATGTAAATTGACCAACGCCAAAGCAGAAAAAAGCATAATCGCCCCATCAACCACAATTAAGGTATCCAGCTGTAATTCTTTAACCAATTCTCTTAATTTTTTTGTAATAGAAAAATAATCTTTTTTCAATGAATAGGGCAATTTATTCATTGCGTAAATATTAATTTTTTCATCGACTTGGAAAAAAGGCTTATTACCGCCAATGCTAATAAAAGAAACATCATATCCCTGTTTAGCGAGAGCATTGGCAACATTAATAGAAACGCGCTCCGTTCCTCCCGCACTTTCGATATTCATAATAAAGAAACCAATTTTTTTCATCTTAAATTTCCTTATAAATCGTTAATCCAAGGTCTGGAAATGAATCGTAATAGAATTGCCATCTTGGAATACTCGTTCTAATAAAACGAATTTCTACATTAGGGTGACTTAATAAATTAAACGCAACAGAACTGAAGAACGTGTAAATAATCACCTTTTTATCCGATAAATTCTTAAATACGTAATCTTCAAAAATGAGTTCTGATTCAACATAATTTACCCCGTCTACTCGGTAATCTTCTGCTGGATGAGGGAAATAATAGTCAAAAGGAATCTGATCTTTTAGTTTTTTTATTAATGAGATGTTTTCCTCTTTTGTATTTAACAATGGTTGCCCAATAAAAAATGAGACCTCTCCATCTATATCGCAATCTATTTGATTATCCCATAGAGATATTGCTTCAATATTGGAAACAATATTTTTGTAATTAGGATAAACCGTATAATGTTTTTTTATTTTTTTAAATAATTTATGCATATTATATTTATTACCAATAAAGGCCTTAATCAGTTTATATTTAAATGTGTCAGGCTCTCTCAATAAATTGGGGTGTGGGAAAATATTATCTGAACCATCATCAAAGGTATAAAGCTCTTTAAATGAAACATGGCTAAGATAGGTTTGTAGCCATAATGAATTAAGATTGGCGAGAAAAACCTTATCAAAACCTTTGTGCGTAATTTTATTCTTGATCTGGCGCATTAACTTGAGAGAATCAAAACCTTTTAGATCTTTTCCCGTATCAATGTTCATCGAATCATTACAAACTTCCGCTAATTTACTCGCGTACAAGGTTCTTTTTTTATCCCATACACCACCAAACATGACGCCAAAGAATTGCTCGTTAGGATGTAATTCAATTATTTTTCTCGCAATTAATACTTGCAATGGTGTGCAACAAAGAATGAGATTCATAGGGTTTTACTCACTTTAGATGTCATAAAATAAAGAATAGGAATAATGAAAAGCGAACCAATAATTCCAGCATAAGGGATATATTTAATTTCTGTAAAAGTTAAAGCCACAAGGCTCGCTACATAAATGATTGTAGATAAAACGGAACATTGAGAAATAAGTTTATTTTTTCCATAATAGAAAAGATAATTAACTAAAATCAAATAAGGAATACTTAATGTGGTCGAAATTAAAAATAAAATAAAATAATATTTCGTTCCCACAAATTGGCTACCTAAAATCCAAACTAGCACATCTTCAGGAATAATCCACATAACTAAAGCAGGAATAGGTATCAGCAAAAAGGAAAATAACACCCATTTATGTAACTGTTGAATCACTAATTTTTTTTGTTTTAAGGCTTCATAAAAATAGGGGATGATCGCTTTATTAAGTGCTTGAATCGCAATAGAAACGACCAAAGCAAGTTGAGCGCCCATGGCATAAAGCCCTAAATCTGTTTCACTGAATTTATGATAAATAAAAATACGGTCTAACTGCCCTTTTAAGAAAAAGCTCGCATGATGCAAAATAAGCGGCAATCCAAATCCTAAAATATAAAATAATGCGGATTGATAATGTTTAAATTGATATTTTTTAGATGTCGCACTCTTTCTGTAAAGAAAATAAGAAAAAAACCAAACGACTAAATTACTCAATAAAATAGCCAAAATTCTTTTTTTAACAAGATCATTTTGATAATACTCGAGCAATGCGACGGTAAATACCGCACCAGTAACAGTGAGTGAAAATTGAATAAAAGCATAAGACCAAGCCTTTTTCTGGCATTGTCTTACACTTAGCTGAACATTTAAGAAAGATTGAAAAATTGAGGAAAGTGCAGCATAGAATAATATTTCAGACTGAACAATCCAACACCCCATTAAAATAATACTGCCAATTATCGTGGTATAAGCATATCCGGTATTCACTACTAAATTTAATGAACGTTTTCCGTAAAAATAAAAATAACGGGAAATTGCGCCCTCTTGAGTTAAAGAAACCACAATTAAAAATAAACTTAAAAAAGTTTGATAATAAGAAAGTGAGCCATACCCTTCTACGCCCAATTTACGCGATAAATAAGGCAAAAGTAAAAAAGGAACTAACTTTGACGATAATTCCCCAACAAGGTAAATGACACTGTCTTTAAAAACTTTCATAAATATAACCGCACTTTTGATGAATTCGAGCGTTTGTTTATCAAAAAATAAGGGGGCTTATTTTAACAAAATCAACATGGACAAGCTATGACTAATCATTATAATGAAACCGCACTATATCAAGGATCTTATCTATGTTAGAATTAGGAAAACTTCTTACCGCACTTATCGCACCACCTCTCAATACCTTTGTATTACTGATTATTGCAGCGATTCTTTATCGTGTTCATTTTAAAAAATTAGCCAAATTTATTGCGCTTATCAGTTTCACTTGGCTTTATGTCATGAGTGCGCCTTTTACTGGTTTATTGCTAACAGATAATGATGACACTCCAGCCCTTACCCTAGATGACTATAAACAAGCTCAAGCCATCGTCATATTAGGAGGTGGATCTTACCCAACCAAAGAACTATATGCAGAAACGGCTTCTGGTGCACCGCAACTAGAACGTTTACGTTATGCTGCATTTTTACAAAAAGAAACGGGCTTACCTGTTTTAACCACGGGCTATTCTTTGATAGGCATTTCTGAAGGCGACTTAATGGCAAAAGAGCTTAACCAATTCTTTAATGTGCCAACACAATGGATCGAAAATAAAGCCCGTAATACGGAAGAAAATGCCAGTTTTACTAAAAATATTTTAGTTAAAGATAATATTCAAAAAATTATTTTAGTAACAAATCAGTGGCATATGAAACGAACCAAATACCTTTTTGAAAAACAAGGATTCGATGTACTTCCTGCTGCAGCGGCAAGCTATGGCAGCAAAGGAAATCTATCTGCAAAATCTTTTATTCCTGACTTAGGTGCGTTAAATAGCAATATGGTTTTATTAAAAGAGTGGATTGGTTATTGGAAAGCCCATTACCTAGAATAATTTGCTTATAAAAACGAATCTTCTTTGATGAAAATCACAGCTTACACATATATTTTCGGTTACCATAAAAATCACTCAATTTGATGTAGAGAATAAGTTATGAACGGAATCGAATTACGCATTAAAGGCAAAGTGCAAGGTGTGGGATTTCGCCCTTTTGTGTGGTTATTAGCAAATGAATATGGCCTAAAGGGCGATGTAAATAATGATGGACAAGGGGTATTAATTCGATTTATAAATCCAGAAAAAGAAGCACTCACACATTTTTTAAAAGATTTACAGGAAAAACTACCGCCCTTAGCACTAATCTCAGATATTCAGCAATGTGAAAAACACTGGGAAAATCTACCGCACTTTGCTGAATTTGTAATCCGAGAAAGCGAAAACAATGCGATGGACACACAAATTGTGCCTGATGCCGCCACTTGTCCCGCTTGCGTAGAGGATTTATTCAATCCTGAAAATCGTCGTTATCACTACCCTTTCACTAATTGCACCCATTGCGGGCCTCGTTTTACGATCATCAAAAAAATTCCTTATGATCGTAAAAATACATCGATGTCGGATTTTCCTTTCTGTCCAGATTGTGAACATGAATATAAAAATCCAGCAGATCGCCGATTTCATGCCCAACCTAATGCCTGCCCAGTTTGTGGCCCGCATATTTGGTTACAAGATACCGAACATCAACTTGCAACACATCAAACAGCCTTAAAACAAACCGCACTTTTGCTGAAAGAAGGAAAAATTTTGGCAATCAAAGGGATCGGCGGTTTTCATTTAGCTTGTGATGCACAGAATTTCGATACAGTTCAATTACTGCGAGATCGTAAACATCGTCCAAGCAAACCTCTTGCCGTAATGGTGCCTGGTTTAGATTTTTTGCAAAATTTAACAGAAACCGAAATCAAACTACTCACTAGCACAGCTGCACCAATCGTTTTGTTACAAAAAAATAAAGTGTCCAATCTCGCAGAAAATATCGCCCCGAATCTAAATGAAATTGGGGTGATGTTACCGAGTAATCCATTACAGCATTTGCTTTTACGTGAAATCAATCAACCGCTCGTCATGACATCTGCCAATCCTAGCGGCGAACCACCTGTTTTAGATAACGAAAGTGCGGTGAAAAAATTGAGTAATTTGGCAGATTTCTATCTTTGTCATAATCGCGATATTTTGCAACGCGCTGATGATAGCTTAGTGAGAGCTTCTTTTGATGACGTGGAAACGCTACGCAGAGCACGTGGCTACGTTCCTGATGAAATGCTATTGAAAACGGAAAATACAAAAAATATCTTAGCGTTGGGTTCTGATCTTAAAAATACATTTTGCCTACTAAAACAAAATAAAGCCGTTGTTAGCCAACATATTGGTGATACCTCTAATGAACTTGTGCAACAACAATTAGAAAATAATATCGACTTATTTTGCCAAATTTATCAATTCAAACCAGATTTAATCACGGTGGATGCTCACTTAGGTTATTTTTCATCAAAAACAGGGAAAAATCTCGCAAAAAAATTATCGGTACCCTATGTAGAAGTTTTACATCATCACTCACATATTACAGCTGTATTAGCCGAACATCATTGTCATGAAAAAGTGATTGGTCTAGCTTTAGATGGTATTGGAATGGGGGATAACGGGCAACTTTGGGGCGGTGAATGTTTATTAGTGGATGGCGAACAATCTCAACATTTAGGTGGATTACCCGCCGTTGCGTTACCAGGTGGCGATCTTGCCGCCACCCAACCTTGGCGTAATTGGCTTGCTCATCTTCAAAAATTTGTACCTAATTGGCGTGACATCGCGGCTAAAACTTGTTCCGAATTGCCTTGGGAAATTCTTTCCAATGCCATCGAACGTAATCTTAATTCTCCGCTCATTTCATCGGCTGGGCGACTATTTGATGCGGTAGCTTATGGGTTAGGTATTGTGGGTGACAAACTCTCTTGGGAGGGTGAGGCAGCTTGTTATTTAGAAGCGCTAGCGACAAAATCTGACTTTATCAAAGATGAGAAAGGTGCTGTCAATATTCAGGTTAAAATGCCAATCCAAAATAATCAGTTGGATTTAGCCACATTTTGGCAAAATTGGTTGGATTACGATGATTCCAAAGAAAACAAAGCATTTATTTTCCATTATGCTCTGGCAAAAGGTTTTGCTGAATTAGCTCGTCAGCAAGCAAAACGCCACAATTGCAAAACCATTGTGCTTTCAGGCGGTGTAATGCATAACCAATTATTACGTCGTTTATTAAAACAAGCGCTTGTAGAATTTAATGTGTTAAGTGCACATCAATATCCAATGGGAGATGGCGGATTAAGTTTAGGGCAAGCGATGATCGTAGCAAACTTCTCCAACTAATACCAAATTAATTAAGGTAAATGTTCTTATTTGCATATAAAAAACGATCGCAAGTTAAGCGATCGTTTTTTATGAATGAAAGCAATTACAATCGAGTAATTTCGCCTAAATCGCCCTCATCCTTCAAAAAATCATAGAAAAATTCTACCGCACTTTTTACAGCTTCACTCATCGGAAAACCAAAGGAAACAAGATCAGGCTGGATACCAATAAAAATAACCTCAGGAATATCTTCCTCTAATTGCTCGATTAAAAAATTAAGTGGCAAATTATGCGTGCTGACGAAGAACATTTCTGCAATGAGTTCTTTGTCGATAATACGAATTTTGCCAACGGGCAGTTCCATTTCTGTTGCATCAAAGATAATTAAACGCTTTGGTTTCATGGCTCGGATCTGATGCACAAGATTTTCCGGTGCTGAACCACCATCAAGTGCAGTCAAATTTAGCAATGGATTTTCAGCACAAAGCTGGGCAAGATAAGGGCCTGCACCGTCATCGCCCATCATTGTGTTACCAACAGTTAAGATTACATTTTCATTCATCACGACGTTTCACCATTATGTACATCACAGGTTCACGCTGGATGGAAGCTAGCGTATCCATTAAAATATCGACCCATTTTTGATGTTCAGGCGAAAAATTGGCTCGATTTTCATCAAGTGCCTTAGCCAATAAATTCACATGACTTGAATCAATCACTATTTCACCAAATTTCATTAAGCCCGCAAATTTACGTTTTGTATCCCCTTCAGGGAAGGTATCTACAAAACGTTGGTAATCGGCATAATCACAAATTAGCAATTTTTTAAAGCAGTCAATCACACCAACATGGTGACCAATCGCAAGGGAATAATACATTACTTGCTTGGCTTGCTCTGGAACTTGCTCATCGTTTTCAACAAAACGCTCATTGAGTAAATAGAAAAAAACTTGGGTTGTCATGGTACGTCCTATAAAACTTGTAGAATAATAACGTAATTTCTTCGCTAATCAATACTGCCAAATCTCCCCTTACCCCTCTTTGCTAAAGAGGGGGATTTTTCTTTAGCAATAAAGTATCTTCTCTCATTTTAGTTTTCTATTGTTAATGCAGAAAACTAGATTGAAATCGACTGCTCTTATATCTCTCTTAGCTAAAGAGGGAATTCTTCTTTAGCAATAAAGTATCTTCTCTCATTTTAGTTTTCTATTGTTAATGCAGAAAACTAGATTGAAATCGACTGCTCTTATTTCTCTCTTAGCTAAAGAGGGAATTCTTCTTTAGCAATAAAGTATCTTCTCTCATTTTAGTTTTCTATTGTTAATGCAGAAAACTAGATTGAAATTGACCGCTCTTATTCCCCTCTTTAGCAAAGAGGGGTAAGGGGAGATTTAGCAGAAATCAAAACGGAGCTATTAGTTTATTTAGCAATCGTTAGACTATCCCGAAAACGGCATACTAATTGCATGCAATCGGTTTACGATTTCACTCAAGCGTGGATCCGCTTCACGTTCCAAAAATTCGCCAAGACGAACACCAAATGGAACCTGATCTTTTTCAGACATCATACTCATAAATTGATTAGCAATATCTCCACCTTGTCGATAGCCCGCCAAACGACGCGCTTCACGTTCTAATTCCACGCGTAAATCTAATGGAATATTTGGGAAACGTAATTTAGCCTCAGCATTAGGATCGGCAATTTCTTGTTTACCTTTGAGTTTTTGATCAAGTAAACCAAGTGCCATTGCAAAACCATAAATAGTCGCGGCTGGAGTTGGAGGACAACCAGGAATATACACATCAATTGGCACAATTTGATCGCTACCGCCCCACACGCAGTACAAGTCATGGAAAATACCACCACCACAGCCGCACGCCCCATAAGAAATACAGATTTTTGGATCGGGGGCAGCTTGATAAGCACGCATTGCCGGTGTACGCATTGCACGAGTTACCGCGCCAGTAAATAATAAAATATCCGCATGGCGAGGTGATGCAACAACCTTAATTCCGAAACGTTCTGCGTCAAAGGTTGGTGTAATGGTACTAAAAATTTCAATTTCACAACCATTACAACCGCCACAGTCAACACGGTAAACATAAGCGGAACGTTGAATATTTTTCAACAAAGTTTGTTTCATTTTCGCAATGTTTTCATCCACACTAAATGGCGTTGAAATACCATTCACGGGCATTGGGATTTGTGTGTTCATCTTGCAATCTCCCTAACGTGATCAAATAACGCCAATTTCACGCGCATATTGGATTCCATATCGGCGGTTTTTTCCAAACTGTTTTGGCGTTTACAGGTTGGGCAAGTATTGAGCACCGCTAATTTATGTTTAACCAGTTCATCGTTATCCAATGTTTGTTTGAATAAATCTACTGCATAATTGAGTTCTTTATGAGAAACGAAAGGTTGACCACATTGATGACAAATCGTTGTAGTGAAGGTTGTTTCTTGATAAAGATCCTGTTTATTGCTGACTGATAATTCAAAATCTTGGCTTAAACGAATGGCTTTTGTCGGGCAAACTTCTTCACAACGGCCACAGAAAATGCAGCGGCCTAAAAATAATGACCACGTACGTTCGCCTGTTTCTGGATCGGTACGCATGGTAAGCGCATTAGCTGGACATGCCATTGTACAGGCGGCACAAACAATACATTGATCAGAATTCAGTTCTGGTTTACCACGGAAATCAGGATCAACTTCATAGGGTTTAAACGGATATTTAGTGGTAACATCCCCCGCATTTAATACGGTTTTAAGTAATTTAAACATTGTGCGCCCCCTATTTTAATGGTGAATTTTTACGTTCAATGCCGTAGCGTTCGATTTCTTTGTAAGAAACCGTTTGAGCTTTGCGTTTACGTACATCCACCACAGTCACACGGTCAGTACAAGAATAGCAAGGGTCAAGGCTACCAATGATAAGTGGCGCATCTGATACCGTATTGCCACGCAACATATAACGTAAAGTTGGCCAGTTTGCATAAGTCGCTGCACGACAACGCCAGCGATATAATTTTTGGTTATCACCAACCATTGACCAGTGAATATCTTCACCACGCGGTGCTTCCGTAATACCTAAGGCAAAACGTCCAGGGGTGTAATTGAAACCTTCAGTGATAATCGCACCAGTTGGCAAGTTATCCACCATATAATCAATGATATTCATGGATTCAAATACTTCATTTACCCGCACTTTCACACGAGAAATGACATCGCAACCGTCTTCAGTGAAAACATTGAATGGTACATCGCCATAGCCTGAGAATGGATGAACTTTACGCACATCACGGGCAAAACCAGAGGCACGAATTAATGGCCCAACAGGACTGAAATCACGTGCTACTTGGCGTTCTAATTTACCTACGCCCACAGTACGTTGTTCCATATTTGGCGTATTGAGTAAAATATCTACCAAAGTTTTAAGCTCTTCACGCATTTCTGCAATAAGCTTAATGCATTGTTCACGTTGGTGTTTCAACATATCACGGCGTACACCACCGATTAAGTTGATACCATAGGTTTTACGTGCACCAGTAAGCACTTCCGCAAGTGTCATCGATTTTTCACGAACACGGAAGAATTGCATAAAGCCAGTATCAAAACCAGTAAAGTGGCTAGATAAACCTAAGTTCAATAAATGACTGTGCAAACGTTCAACTTCCAACAAAATTGCACGAATCCATTGTGCCCGTTCAGGAATTTGAATACCTAACGCATTTTCTACTGAGTTAGCATAAGCAACGCTATGGGTAAAACCACAGATACCGCACACACGGTCAGCCAAGAAATTGACTTGATCGTAATCCATTCGAGTTTCTGCCAATTTTTCCATGCCACGGTGTACATAGAATAAACGGTAGTCTGCATCAATAATATCTTCCCCATCAACAAACAAACGGAAGTGTCCCGGTTCATCTGATGTAATATGGAGAGGACCGATAGGCACAATACGCGCTTCACCTTTTTCGTTAATAAACTCGTAGGTTTCCGTTGCCGTAGTCGGATCTGGACGTAAACGGTAATCCATCGAATCTTTACGTAATGGGTAAAGATCATCTGGCCAGTCATCTGGTAACACTAAACGACGTTGATCGGGAAGACCGACGGCTTTTAAACCGTACATATCAAATAATTCACGTTCGCCCCACACCGCCGCTTTGACTTTTGGTGTCACGGAAGGAAATTCGAGTGTAACAGGATCCACGAGTGCTTTAATCGTCACAAAAGTCTTGACGACACCTTCCATAGAAAGCACATAATAAACAGTATAATGACCATGAATTGAACGTTCATCGTTACCAAAAACTAATGGCAACCAGCCTTCATGTTGATAGTAAAGATATTCCACCACATCAGGTAACATATTGGTTTTCACCGTTAAAGTTACTTGATTCGGTATAGACCACTCCTCATCTAAAATGGTATTCGGAAATTTTGCATTGACGGCTTCAATATAATTTTTGCCGAGCATTTTTACCGGATCGACCGATGTCTTTTTAGTTAATTCCATTTTTTCCCCCAGTTGTCGATCATTTCGCTAAACTTTGCCAAGGTAAAACTAGCATATCGCCAAAGGATACATGTTCAGATCCAAGCACAATTCCTACCGCACTTTTTAGTAACTGCAAGATTGGCTCTGCAATATGGATACCCATTACAAACATTAACAACAATAGTATGGCCATTGCCGCCAAAGAGACTTTACTGACTTCGCCTGCTTCAACATTGTCAGGTTGTTTGCCAAGCACTGTTTTTAATAGCATTAAGGCAAGTCCTGCAAGCACAATAGTGAGTAAAATTAAGCATAAAATAACTAACCAAGTTTTACCCGCTGTAATCCCTGCGACCACAACACTAAATTCACTCACAAATACGTTAAATGGAGGGATACCGCCCAATGCCAACGCACCACCTGCGAAAAGCACCGCACTCACTGGTGCAACACGCCATAATCCACGCACTTGATTCATATCACGGGTTTTATATTTCAATAGAATATTACCCGATGCACAGAATAATAAGGTTTTCGCAAGACTGTGGTTGATAGTGTGAAGTAAACCTGCAAATACCCCAATTGGACCACCAAGACCGAAAGCAAAGCTGATTAAGCCCATATTTTCGATACTTGAGTAAGCAAGCATACGTTTAATATCAAATTGCACGATGATAAATAACGCCGCTACAAGCACTGAAAGTAAACCAAAGATCAACATTAAAGTTTGTGAAAATTCTGCGCCAACTGCTTTTGAAACCAATGTGTAGTAACGCAACACCACAAGCATTGCACAGTTTAATAACACCGCTGATAAAATTGCACTCACTGGGCTTGGTGCCTCACTGTGTGCGTCTGATAACCAAGTATGCATTGGAAATAGACCGCACTTCGTGCCGAAACCAATCAATACGAAAGCGAATGCGATATACATCAACATTGGGTTTAAACCTGTGGCTTGTTGATTTACGGCTGACCAGAAAATCGCTTGGCTTGGATCGGCAAGCACGCCATTTGCATTAGCAAAGGTTAAAAGTGTGCCGTATAAACCGAATGCTACCCCCACAGAACAGATGATGATGTATTTCCACGCGGCTTCAAGGGATGTTTTTTGTTTGTAAGTACCGACCAAAAACGCAGAGCTTAATGTTGTCGCTTCAATGGCAACCCACATTAAAATCAAGTTATTGGTGATAACTGACACAATCATCGTAAAGAAGAATAAGTGTAAGAAACCGTGGTAATGTGCATAGGTTTTAAAATCAATATGCCCTTCTTCCAATTCTGTGTTCATATAACCGATGGAATACACACCAGCAAGTGAACCCACGACAGCAATTAAGCCTAAGAAAATGGCAGAAAGACTATCAACATACACCCAGTTGTTAAATGCACTGATACTGCCTTTTTCCAACACGCCAGAAATGACTTGTACGGAAAAGAACAACATCAAAATTAACCCGGTAATATGAAATGCGGTACAAACTGTCCGATTTTTTGTTCCGCGTAGTGCAAAGCTTTCAAAAGCGATGACTAAAGGTGCGATTAATAACGCAATTATCCATTGTTCATACATAGCGTTACCCCTTCAAACTCATAAGTTGTTTAGCATCAACAGTGTTGAAAGTGCGGTAAATTTTATTCACCAATACGACCATAATGATGACCGCAAAAATCGCATCGGTGGCAATGCCGATTTCAACTAACTCTGGTGCATTGTTGGCAAGTAAAGCCAATGTTAAATGCGCACCGTTTTCCATTAAACAATAACCGAAAACTTGTTTCACAATATTGCGTTGGCTCACAATACACACTAAACCTAAAAGGAAGTGGCTAAGTGATACTGACAACGCTGGTTTTAAATGTTCAACTAACGGTAAATTCACTGGAATGACAACAAAGTAACATAAGCAAACGATGATAGATGTGATCGGGATCAACCAAGCGATATTCATTCCTGCAGGAGTTTGACTTTCGTCAATTTTTCGTAAAGAAAAGATTAAAATTCCTGGCACTAATAATACTTTCGTGATGAATGCACTAATCGACCACATATAAAGTTCGTGAGCTTGCATTTCAAATGCCAAATAAACGAATAACACCACCAATACAAGAGACTGTAAGCCATAGCATAACGCGGATTTTTTTGCGGTTTTTGCCATAATGACACAAAGCGATGTAATGATGAGTAAACTCGCTAATACATTGATCATTAACATAATTCTCTCCTTAACCCGCAAGACCTAACCAATAGGCAGCGATAAAGCTAGAACACACAGACATCACCATTAAAATCACTAAAACAAATGTCATAGAGAATGGCAATGGTTGCGCATTTTGCACGTCTTCAGATGGTTTACCGATAACGCATTGACCAAATTTATAAAGCAACCAAACAAATGTTGCCGTAGATTCAATCAACGCAATCACCATTAACCAAGTTACCCATGAATATTCTTGCCCGAGGTCGAAACCAGCGGCAAACAATGGGAATTTGCTGAAGAAACCGTTAAACGGTGGCACACCAGCAATAGCCAATGCGGCAATACCAAATCCTGTACCAACCACAGGCATGGTGCGCATAATCCCTTGTAAACGAGGCATTGAACGTGTGCCAGTGGCATAACTCAATGAACCCGCTACCAAGAAGAATAAGCTTTTCGCAAAGGCGTGGTTAAAGATATAAGCAATCGCTGCAACAAAAGCTAATTTAGAACCTAATGCTGCAAGAGAAAGCCCGATGAAAATGTAAGAAAGTTGAGTAATAGTTGAATACGCAAGTAAGCGTTTTAAATCCGCTTGTGGCAAGTACATTAAGAAACCATAAATCAATGTAATCATTGCCATCACAATTCCCACTTCACCCACAATGTGAGGAATTTCACCAGCAGACATCACGGAACGAGCGAAAATATAGACGCCCACTTTTACCATTGATGCGGCGTGCAAATATGCACTGACTGGTGTTGGTGCTTCCATCGCATTTGGTAACCAAATTTGCATTGGAAGTTGTGCTGATTTACCCCATGCGGCAAACATCACCCCAAACAACACAATAGTTTTCGCTTCTGGCGCAAGATGTTCTAACGCGGTGATAGAGAATGTGCCAGATTGGCTAAATAAATAAGCCGCAGCAAGATATAAACCTAATGAACCTACGTGAGTGATAATCAACGCTTTCATCGCAGCCGCCATTGCTTTTTGGCTTTGATAATAGCTGATTAATGCCCAAGAACATCCCCCTGTGATTTCAAAGAAAAGCAACTGACCCGCTAAAGTTGATGAATACACCAAGCCTGCCATTGCACCAATGAAAATCAATAAGAAAGCATAAAAACGAGGTAATCCATTATGTGGATGTTCGCGGTTTTTATCGGTTAAATAACCACAAGAATATAAGCAAATTAAGAAACCTAAACCCACAACGGCAAAGGCAATTAATGTACTCACTGCATCTAAGGTCACGCCGAAGATGGCAGTATCACCAAATTTAACTAAATCATAGGTGACAGATTGTGCGCCATTTGCATACCACTGCCCCGCCACAGCAAGTGTGCCAAGGGTAGCTAGTGCGGCAAAAATTGTGGCAATTTTAGGGAAAGATTGTTTGTTCACCCCCACAATAAACGCACCGACAAACGGCAAAATGATTGTAATTAGTGCTAAACGTTCCATATTTCCTCCTTACAATCCTGTGAAGTAAAACACAAACGCCAACACTGAAATGCCGAAGCCGACCACAGTTAAACGTCCTGTTAGCATAAAGCGGGTACGTGCCAATGTGTTTTCAAACACACATGCGGCGATAAATACCACGAGTAATTTCACAAAGAAAGAAACGATACCTAAAATGACCGCACTTACCGTGAACTCTTGTGCTGCACCGAATGGGAAAAGCACGCTCACAAAGATAGAGGCAACCACCATTGATTTTAAACTCAAACCGACTTTTAATAAGGCGAAAGAAGGGCCTGAATATTCAGTAAGTGGGCCTTCTTGAAGTTCTTGTTCTGCTTCAGCCAAGTCAAATGGAATTTTGCCCATTTCAATAAAGATCGCAAAAGCAGCGGCAACTAAGGCAATTACTGTTGCAACGGGATATTGCCAAGGTTGGCTAGAAAGTGCGGTGCTAATTACTGCAAAATTTGTAGAACCTGCAATTAAAGCAATCACAATGAATGCCAACATTAAGATAGGTTCAACAAGTACGCCTAATGTCACCTCACGGCTTGCACCTAAACTTGAGAAAGTACTGTTAGAATCCAAACCCGCAATTGAAAAGAAAAAGCGGAACAACGCGAACAAATAAATAACGGTGATTAAATCACTGCCTGCCCCAAAAGGTGAGTGATGAGTAAACATGGGTAAACTCATTGCAACCACCATGACTGTGCTAATTAACACATAAGGCATAGCACGAGATACCCAACCCGCATTATCTGGCCAAATATTTTGACGTGTCATTAATTTAGCAATGTCGCGATAATCTTGTAACAAGCCCGGGCCACGACGGGATTGAATACGAGCCCGAATCATCCGTGAAATGCCTGAAAAGAGCGGTGCCAAAGCAAGAAGAATTAACGCTTGCACAATGGCTAAAAGGAACATTCCAGCGGAAGTGGAAATTTCTGAAGGTAATGAAATCATAATTTCCTCCTACATCAACGCAATGGAAAGTAATAACACAACCAAGGCAATCACGAAGTACACGCAATAAACGCGGAAGTCGCCTTGTTGTAGCCATTGAATTTTACGACCTAACCATGGGATAAAATGCGCAATCGGCATTGTTACTTTTTCTTCCCAGAATGGTTCTGTTTTGGTCGCACCTGAAATTAATGCATTGATACCTTTTGCACCAGCAGGCGCAGGATCAAGCACTTGACGCAAGGTATAAAGTGGCTTGAAGATGATACGAAGCGGACGAGTAAAACTACCCGCAGAGGCTGCCATATCCATTTCGTAAGCATAACCACAAGCCCAAGGATTGCCTTTTGTACGATCTGCCATACGATTGCCTTTGGTATAAGCGTAATACATAAACGGCAGCACAAAGAATGCAATCAACATAATGCTCACCATTGGTGTAGAAAGCGCCGTATTCGGTGTATTGCTTGCTACCACTACGCCATTTTCTGCTAAATTAAGCATTTCATTATGAGAAAGTGCGGTTGCAATATTGGCAATTATTGGAGTGACCACAGAAGCGCCTACGCCTAAAAGTACGCAGAATAATGCCAAGATTGCCATTGCAATCACCATTGGTTTTGGCACTTCGCGTGCATGTGCTGCTTTTTCGCTGCGTGGTGCACCACCAAAGCTAATGCCATACACTTTCACGAAACAAAGTGCGGCAAGCGCACCTGTTAAGGCAAGCATAATGATTGCAACAGGGCCTGCGATACGTAATACCACATCATTGTGTTGGCTTAAGCCGAATAAAGATTGATAAGTAAACCATTCACTCACAAAACCGTTAAACGGTGGTAATGCTGAAATTGCCATAGTACCAATCAAGAAACAGAAAGCAGTAAATGGCATTAATTTTCCAAGTCCGCCCATTAAATCCATATCTTTTGAATGTAAACGGTACATCACAGAACCAGCGCCCAAGAACAATAAGCCTTTGAATACCGCATGGTTAAGTAAGTGATATAAACCGCCAAGTAAACCGACAATAGCAAGCACAGGATTATGAATGGCCATACCAATCATACCGACACCCACACCCATCATAATAATGCCGATGTTTTCTACGGTGTGATACGCCAAAAGTTTTTTGATGTCATGTTCTGCTAAGGCATAAAGTACGCCAAGCACAGAAGAAACTGCGCCAAAAGCAAGCACAATCACACCAAACCACATATTGTGTGCGCCAAGTAGATCAATACCAACTTTGATAATCCCAAAGATACCGATTTTAACCATCACACCAGACATCATTGCAGAAGCATGAGAAGGTGCAGCTGGGTGAGCTTTTGGTAACCAGCTATGCAATGGAATCATCCCTGCTTTTGCGCCAAAACCAAGAAATGCCAAAATAAATACCGTAAAGGCTAAAGGCATTGAAAGCTCTGTGTGGCGGAAGGCTTTAAATTCAAAGCTACCTGCGTAGCAATAGAAAATAAAGAAAGCGATCATAATCAACACAGAACCAGCGTGAGCAATGAAGAAATACAATAAGCCCGCATTGGTTGCGTTGTCATCTTGTTCGGTCAGTACTAAAAAGTAAGATGCCAAAGACATCATTTCAAAGAACACTAAAAAGTAGAAAGCGTTATCGCTGGTGACTAAGGCAACCATTGAGGCGATGAACAAATTCATAAAGAAACCCATTGTGCCAGCGCCTTTGCCAATGTATTCTTTCACATAGGAAAAGGAATAAAGTGCGGTGATAATAACCATTAAAGAAATTACACACACCATAAACGCAGCTAATCCGTCAATGCGGATTGAAAATTGGGCGAAGTCGAAAGGGGTTGAAAACACATCAACGACCGTATCGTTGCTGATAAGCACGGGAATGCAGGCAACAATGCCTAACAAGCCACCAAGTACACCAGTCATGCCGGATATATTGATTGAAAGTTGTTCATTTTTTCGCACAGCGAGAGAAATAAACGCACCAATGACATAAATCAACAAGGACGTGATGAGTAAACTGATTGAAGAACTCATAATTTCACTCCATTGATTAACGAGTAAACAAACAATAAACTTTTATCTTGGCACGACAGGAGAACCCATCATTGCCATTTCGCGTTTTTTGCGATTTGCTTGTTCGATACTCTCATCACTAATTAAGAATAAAGTTTTTGTTGGGCAAGTTTGCATACAAGCAGGACCTTCTTCACGGAAATAGCAAAGGTCGCATTTCACTGCGATAGCTTTTACACCAGGTTCCCATGCAAGCATATTATGAACATCGGTATTATTCGGTGCAGTGCGAATATCACGTTTTACCGCATCAGTGAAAGAGAAACTGTTGTAGTGATTTGGTGCATCTAATGGTGCGCTACCGTGTTGAGTAATCGCCCCGAATGGACAAGCAATGGCGCAAAGTTTACAGCCAATACACAAACCTTCGTTTAATTGAATAGTGTCATTTTCGTGCTTAATTGCATGTACAGGGCATACCGTAGCACAAGGTGAATCATCACAATGACGACATAAAATCGGCACAGTAATATCGTCGTTACGCATTACTTGTAACCGCGGAAAGGATTGTAATCCAAAAGTTTTGTGTACTTCGCTGCAAGCAGCCATACAGGTATTGCATCCAATGCAATCTTTCGGATCACCTATAACAAAACGGTTCATATTTTCCCCCAAAGTATGTATAGATAGAAACAGAAAGTAGGTGGAAGGCATTACGCCAATACATCACAATAACCACTCTGGAAATAAGGATACTCCTTCAGAGTTACCCAAACTAGAGTAAAACGATTGTTTTATTGACTGAGATCATAAATTTTTTTATTTTTATCGAAGGGAAAATTTCGTATTGAGATTGACTCTCAATTCAATTTGTTAAGATTGTAAGTGATTGATACTATTAAACTAATTATTGAAAAATAATTGCTAATGCAATGTTAAAATCCTGTTGGCATTTTCTCATTTAGCACAAAAGTGCGGTAGATTTCCCGCAAGTTTTGGAGACTGCTTTGAAGTAGATTTTCATCATAAAAATCCTCTTTTCTAAATGAGAATAAATAAAAAAGACATAAAAAAACACCGCACTTTGCGGTGTTTTTTCATTATGTTTTCGCTACCAGCTGATTACCATTGGTAACCTACGCCAGCAGCAACGCCAGTTTTACCTTGAGTATTTGCCGTACCAGATAAACGGATGATGATCTTACCGTTATCAGAAATACGAGACATACCTACTGCAAGACCATTTTGCCCTTGGTAGTTACCAGCTGCAATACTAACTAAGCTCTTACCTGGTGTATAAGCTTGCGGAATAGTCGCCGCTGCTAATGCACTTGCAGTACCCGCATCTGCTCGTTTACCAACACGGTTGATCTGTTATTCAAATCGCCAAGTCTATGGCCAACACCAGCAGCTATTGCATGTAACTGGCTACCATTCACAGCATCTTTTGAAGTTGATGAAATTTCACCTGGAGCCACACCTGTAATTTTAGTAGGTGTTTCACCATCTGAACCACTTACATTGATATTTTAAACCCGAGCGAGATAACCACCACAAAAAAAGCGAGATAAATCAATTATCAAAAAACTTTCATATATTGAAACGTTATTACACAAAAAAGGCTTTTACTATAAGGAAAGTAAAAGCCTTTTTCGCTTTTTAACGTCTTTAGTGACGATCTTCAATCAACAAGGAAATTTTTGTAAAGGTGTAAATAAACAGATAATTGAAAGATTTTATCTATTGTTCACTAGTTCTATTTAATGCAACCTGTAATCAAATACCCCGCAGGTTTACCCACTAAATGCGGGGCGTGAATATCGGTACAACGGATAATTTCTACTTTACCGCCTTTTTCTTGGTAGGTGTCCACAAATAAGCCATTTTGACGGCGGACGGTGTAGCCGTAGGACGGCTCAAAAATGTTGCGTTCTTGCTGGTTACCTTGTTTTACTTCTTTTTGCGGAACGTAAGCTAAAACAATGCAATTAGACCAAATTTTTTCTAATTTACCGTTCTTTTCTTGCGAGGCTGAACCAATTTTTACTACATCAACCCCAATCAATTCCGCAAAAATTGCAGGCGTTAAAATGCCCGTGCGGGTGTATTTAATGCGTTCTAATAATACTTCATTTTCTTTTAAGGCTACCCACACATCAGAGGCAATTACGCACACATTCGGCACTCTACCAATAACCGCAGCAACAGCATTTAAGCCTTCATCAATAATTTTTAACGGATTAGATTTTGCATTCGTAAATTGACTATTTCCCGATAGCACAATTTTATTTGAATCCAAATAATTATCAGGATTTTGAGCAATTTTTGCCACTTCTACTTCACGCCCTAAAGCGATCACATCTTGCACCGTGCGAACCACAAAGCGTTTTAATGGATAGCTTGCATCATTATCTTCACGATAATCAATCGGGTATTCAATATCGTGTTCTTTTAACTCAATCGCTAAAGAGGTGACATCTTCAGGCGTTAAGCGGTTAGAATCGCCGTGCAATTCACGCACCGTTGAACGCACTTGGAACGCTAAACGCCCAAATTGCGGAATGCGTCCCGCTTCTTTTTCAATTTCAACTACCGGCATTAAGGCTTCGGCGACTAACTCATTATTATAATAACCTTGAGCTAATTCGGTTAAAACAGGATCTTGAATACGTTTATCGGCTAAACTCATTTTTTATTTTCCTCTTGGTTTACAGATAATATCAAATGCTTCGGTGTAACTGATTTTGTTCACTTTGGCATAGGTTCGGATTTTCTGATCTAATTCAATCATTTCAGGCGGGGTATTTTCCGCATATTGAATAAAATCTTCTTCTGTTTTGCTTACTGCATTTTCTTTCGTTGCGACTTCGACAAATGTAATAATTTGCGGTTGAGCGGTTAAAAAATCTTGTACTTTTTGTAGCAGGCTTTCGCCCTCATTAAAGTCTAGCGTTTCGCCTTTTCCTATACGTTCGGCATAATGCAAAATTGCTTCCGCTTCTTTTCGCACTTTGGGGGCTAATTTTCCTTGCTTAATTAAATTTTCGGTAAAATCTGAAATCTGATTTTTACTTAATTGATTTTTTAAGCGTGCATTTTCGGCTTTTAATTTTTCCAGTTCTGACGGTTCATTTTCATAATCTGAAAAATCCACCACGCCCGCTTCATTTTCGGCAAAAATCGGATTTTTCAACCCTTTCACCGCTGGCGGTACCGCCCCTAAAAAGCCAACGTGACGCAAATAGAGAAAACCTTTTTTCGGATTGCTTTCACTATCAGGCAAATAGAACGAGGCGGAAACCTTTTTAAATCGCCCATTCTCCACCATTTCAGAAAAAGCGGGATCGACTTGGTGAAATTCCGCTTTTAATACATCATTATCGAGCCTCAAACCTTTTACCCACGCATAAGCAGGGTGATTATGTTCTGGGTGTCCAATCACCGCAGGGGCTTCAAATGTATCCACATCGTAAGCGTTTACCGCTTGTTGCAAATCGGCGGGCGTAATTTCTACTTCTACGCCGTTAGCGTCTTTCCGCTTGCCCGCTTTAAAAATTTCAATCCAATTCATAAGGTTGTTTCTCTTTTACAATTTTATAAATCCATTGAAGGCTTACGCCATATTTCATCGCTAGTTCAGTATGATTTGCACCGTTGAATTTTTTTCTGATTAAGTTATTTCTAGCAGTATTCATAACCGCACTATATTGCCCTTTAGGAATATAAACATTTAAGCCAGCGTTATATTTATAGAAATGTTCAAGGAAGATTTTCTGAAATTCCCCTTTATTGTTATTAGCTCCTTCATAGGCTTTTTCTATGCAATCTTCCAAAGATTCAATAAAGTGTTTATAAGAACGTTCAGATTGTGTTGTACGCACTCTAATTTCTCCATTTACCCAATCAATGAAGTTATCTTAAAGCGCTTTAAGAAAACCGCCTTTTAAACTGCTTTAAGAAAACCAACACACAAAAAAGCCCCACGTATTCAACAGAAAAGCAAAAAGAGAAGAAAATAGGCGTTTATAAACAGGCTAAACAGGTAAAGACGGGGAAATATAGCGGATAAGCTGAACCGCCCGTTTAGGGCGTTAAATTGCAAATAGTGAGAATAGAGAAATGAAGGCTAGTCTATTAGGATAATAGTCTATATACGCATTTTTCAGACATACAGAAATTTTAAAAAATGAAATCAATAAAAATCAATGAGTTATGAGATTTATTCAGAAATTTTTCAGACTGTCTGAAAAAATCATTTGATGTTTACATTAAATGTAACGTTTCAACTTTCGTTTAAACATAAAGTAGATAAAAATCAATAAGTTATGGTTTTAGTATATTCAAAAAAAGGTGTAATTGCTACATTTTTTGCTATTAGCTATTGATTTATTGAATTGGCTAGCGTATAGTTGTTCTCAAGGTGTCGAAACCTTACTACAAAGCGGATAACCGCACCCGATAGACAAGCGGTTTTTTTGTACCTGAAATTTACCAAATTTTAGGGCGAAAATATACCATTTTTTAAACTCAATGCCGAGAGGGCGAGGAATACAACACCCGAAAGGGAAATAACTCCAGCCGTCTTTGTAGGGCTTTCGAACCTCTTGGCACCCTTATTTAAGGGAAAAATTTCGAAAATTTACAAAGGAGTTCACAATGAACACATCAACCTGCCCCGCCTTTACTTCGCTTTCTCAAGTGATTAACGGTAAACATCAAGCTGTTTTTTCGGTGAGTGAATTTAGTACTAAACTTGGTTTACCTTTCCGCCCACCTGTGGCACTCAATACCCTGCTTAATCATTTACAATTTCGATTAAATGTTGATTATGTTCCGTTTTATGGCTTAGACGGAAAAGGCGTCATAGATTACCGCTTAACAGCTGAAGCAATGTTGCTTTATATTCAAAAAATGACCGATGAAGTCAATCATAGCGTGAAAGCTTGCGTGCATTTTGTGTTAGAACGTATGCAAGCCAGCCCGATTGAGCAAACCATTCAACAACAGCAATTTAATACAGAAACGCAAGCCTTTTTAAAAGCATTTTTTCATACTGAATATCATTATTTATTAAGTGAAGATGACTTCATCAATATGGAAAGAATGAAAAACGCCTTTTTTATGGTTGAAACGTTATTAACGAGAGTAAGTCCGCAATCTACCTTAGATTACGACCATTTAGCCGATCTGATTTCAAGCGTTATTAGCCCTTTATATGATTTACTTAATCGTACAAATGAAACGGCTAAAAAAACCGATCAACAAGTAAAAAGATTAAATCAATTAGCCGAAAATTTACAAGGGGCGTAAAAATGACGACTCAATCAATGATCTTAGACTGTCAAGAATTAGCCTACGACTTGCGGGATCAAATTCACGCCCTTGAAACGCTAGATGATTTACTTTCTTCTTTTAATGGACGAGAGCAAATAGATAGCGGAGGCGTAGCCCGCTTGATCCGTGCGATTGCAAACACTGCAAGTAAACAAATAGAGCAATTAGACGTGTTATTAGAAGATTTAAAAACCGTAAATTAACCCCAAAATCAACCGCACTTTAGCCGATAAAGTGAGGTTATTATTAACACCATAGGAGAATACACAATGGAACAACAAGAAGCACAATCTGTTTTATCTAAAATGGAAAATGACTTTAATAGAGAAAAAGCGGAAGCCTATATTTTATTAGGACGGGTAGAAGCCTTTAATTTTGCTAAAAGATTTCTAGAATTTGGAGAATTAAAAACGATTGAGAAAATTAAAGAGAAAAAGGCTTACAAAGGTTTATTAGTTATAGATAAAAATACTGGTGAAGAGAAAAGAATAAGTACATTTAAAGAATTTTGCCAACATTTAGGCATTTCTTACGAAACAGTAAATAACCACTTGAATTATTTGCGAGATTTAGGTGAACCACTATATAAAGAAAGCCTACGATTAGGCGTATCAGACAGAGAAATGCGCCGTTTAAGAAAACTACCCGATGAAACGCTCATTGATATCGCAAAAATAGATTTTTCAGAAGATGAAGATAAAAGCCGATTAGTAGAAAAATTGGCGGAAGCTGAAAAAATGATTGAAAAATTAAGTGATACCATAGAAGAACAAGCCGAAGAATTAAACGAAGCAAAACAACAACTAGAAGAAACAAGGGAAAACTACTACGCTCAAGAGCGTTTTATTCAAAACAAAAACGATCATATTGATAGAATTTCTTCAGATTTAGCAAAAGCACAACGCCTTATCGAAACAATGACACCCGACGAGGAAGGGGCGAAGCTTAGGGAAGAAGCTACTACTTTAAGTTATCAAGCGGAAGCAATTTTGAGAGGTAAAGTATATGCCGCTTTTAAAGCTTTAACAGAGCATAGCGAGCGAACAGGCATTGCCCATAAACAATTTATGAGCGGAATGTTGGCGGAGTATCAGTTGATACTATCGGAATTAAAAACAGAGTTTCAAATTAATGATACACCGAGTGATAGTGATTTACCCGAATGGGCGAAAGAAGGTTATAACGGCGTAGAACTTGATGAAAGAATGAACAGTATTTTAGATGCCGAAATTCTAGGATAAATAATTAAATTACTTTAATTTTAAAAGTTTCTATTTTAAAAATAATTCCCTAGTAAGCCCGATTTATTCGGGCGTTTTATTATCTAGGAGAATTAAAAATGGCAAAATTAGCAAAACTTCCCCCGCAAGTACTCACCGAGCTACAAGAACAAATTAGGGCGAACCACTACCAACACTATCACGCTCTTAGCGATTGGTTAAAACAACAAGGCTATTCAGTAAGTAAAAGCACTATTCACCGCTACACCCGCTATTTAAAAGAAATTGACGGCTACACAGCCAAAGGCAATTCAAACGAACTCCTAGCCCAAATCACAATAGAAAATTTTGATAGCCTTTCTCTATCATCACTCTATAAAAAGCTAGGCAAGCTAGAACATGAAAAGCAAAAAACGCTAAACCAAATCAACCAACTATTAAACGAAGAAAAAGCCTAAATTTTTAGGCTTTCCGTTTTTCAAATAGTGTAATGAGATTACATATAGTCCCATTTCTTCAGAGAACTTCCCACATCAAAAGCCCATTTATCTTACATTATTTGTAGTGGTTATGTTGGATCTCTTTACGCTTAATGCCCCTGGATTCACGCCTGGTTGTGCGGCAATCTCGCGCTGGGTGTAGGTTTGGTTGTCTAAAAATTGCTTGATTTGTTCAATTAAAGTCATGTTTAACGCGCCTTAAATACGGCTTAAAGCCCTTTTTCCTTTTTCAACATTGCAAGCCCTTTTTGCCAGCCTTGTTCAAAATCGTTGGTATCTTCATCGTCATCTAATACTGCTTCGTGTTTGCGCACTGCGTTACCATCTTGTCGGAATAGCTCGATGATTTTCGGTTCTAGTGGTTCTTCTTCCTCGAATTGAGGCTGATAACGCGCAGCTTCTTGTGCATTCATAGTGAGGGTGGCTTTCGCTACCGCTTTCACCGCTTTCACCATTTGTTTGCGTGCTTTATCGTGCTCACGACCTTTCGCTTTATCACCAAATGCCACCGCTTCAGTACATTTCGCTTCGGCTAAGAACACACCATCCAAACCGTAAACCCACACTTTGTTGTGCAAGTCTTGCGGGTCGAATTTCACCACCACCTTGCGGTGCGCGGTGGCAATCAGCTCGCTCGCTAAATAGCGGTTTTTGCGATTATTGACCTTGCCACCAGCATCTAACTCAAATGTGCCGTCTTTTCTCAATGTAACGGCTTCGCTCATCAACATTAAAAAACGCATTTGTTCTGCGCTTGCCTTGCGAATTTGCGCCTTGGCATAATCGCGCTCAAACACTTGGCTGAAGCTGTAAATGCCTTGGCAAATTTCCGTTTGTCTGCCTTCACGTTCATTGAAAGTGCGTATGCCATCTTCTATGGCTAAAATAAATGTGTCGTAATCTACGCCGTCTTTACCGCCGTTATAGTTGTCAGGCTTGTTATAAACGTTCTCGCCTGCGTAAAAGCCTGCAAGACTTGGGTGTTTATCAACTAATTCGCCTAAACCACCATGGGAAAAGGCACGTTCAATCGGTTTTGCTTGTCCGTGGCCTTTGCCAAATTGCACCGATGTCCACAACAATTCGATGCCAAGCATCGGGATAATCCCAGTCACATCATCTTCTTTCACTTTGAAGCGGTAGCGGTTTTTCACGCCGCCAGTCATCCATTTGTTTGCCGCTGCACGAGTGTTATCAATGGTGCATTTTTTCGGAATGCCGTATTTCCAAATCAAATCCATTAAGCTCAAGCGAATGGTGTCGCTGTTTTCGCTCAAATCCACGCGATATGACAAGATTTTACGGGTGCGAATGTCTTGCCAAATCCAGGTTTTAGGGCGGACAATCTCACCGTTATGCCAACGCACGAACACGTTGTGTTGATAGCCGTCGCCGTTGATCCATTCAAGGGCTTCAATTTCCGCAACTGTGCGACGCATTGAAGGGTAATATTGCATCACAGCATGGTCGCCTTCACGTAACTGTACTTGCACTAATTTTGGTACGTCGCGTATGATTTTGCGTTTAATGCTGCTCGCTGATGGTATTGACCAGCCGTTTTCTCGTGCGGCACGTTTTAAGCGTTCATAACAACTGCCAAATTGCGGTTGTTCGTTACGGAAATAATCTGCTTTAAAGGCTTCCCAGGCATCTTCCGTAAATGCCGCTTCCTTACCAGATTTCTTGTTATTGTGTTTAGCAATCAATAACGGTAGCCAATCCGGACGTTCAAACGACCGCACTTGGTAATACCAACGTTTGAGCGATCCTTTCGCAATGTCGCATTCTTCCGCGACAGCATCCAAAGCAGTCATCAATTCCAAGCCATTTCTCACTAAATCGTCTAATTTATGCAGTGGCGCAAGTTTCGCTTTGACGTGTTCCCTTTGTTTATCAGTCGCCTTTTCATAAGGTTTCCAAATCACTTCGGGCAAATAGTTGAGTTCTTTTCTCGCGCGGGGTGTTTCTGAAACGTTGTCGATTTCCACCGCACTTTGTTTTAATAAAAGCTCTGCTTGGGTTGCTTGTGGGAGAGAGGAGAAGGCGTATTCGTAACCACCACCTTTTCCTTGGCGAGCTTGGAATTACCAACTTTCTCGTTTTGCCATTGTTAAAATAGCTTTTTTAGTTCTTGGCAAAGAGAGCAAACTAAGATCAACCAACTCTTGCGCAGAGTAATGTGATTTAAGTTCATTCATATGAATCCCTAACAATCAATTTGAATATTTAACTTGAGTGCAATTTCTCTTTCTCTTCCATAATTCAATTTAGATTTTCCACTTAGAACTCGGCTGATCTCATTTGAACTGTAACCGTTTCTTCTCCCCCATTCAGTTTGCGTGATATTTAGCTCCTCGAGCCACACTTTTACTTCCTCTCTTGTTCTTTTTTTCATAAATCTCACCTCTTTTATGGACTAAAATCATTTAATGAACTAAAATCAATGATCTAATTTAATATTAAATCATATAGTTCATTATTGTTTACCTAGTTCATGTTAATATGAATTTTATGAATTGCAAGGTTTTTTTATGAAAAATTTCACAGATATCGTCAATAGATTAAAAACTGAACTTTCCGTAACTATGGATAAAGATGTGGCTGAATTTTTAGGCATGTCTAAAAGTGCTTTCGCAGAAAGAAAGCGTAGAGGAGCGTTTCCAAAAGAAGCTTTAATGTTAGCTGATTTACAACACTCCGAACTAAAGCTCGATGTCGAATATATTTTGACTGGTAAAAGAGGAGATGAACTGAGCCAGTTTTTATCTAAAACTGCGAAAGAAAAAATTGAACAGCATATAGGGATGGACGATATTCCAAAAGAGGAGCAGCCAATTACGCCAAAAGATGCTGACTCATACGTTTTAGTAAATATGGAAGAAAAAATATTACTTAACTGGTACAGAAGAAGTGATACAAAAGGCAAAAAACTCATTTTTGATCTTGCAAAGATGACTCATGAAACATTATTGGCTCAAATGAAGCTTATTGAGTACACAGAAAATAAAATGTTTAACAACACAGAAAGAAAAAGAGTTAAAAAAATAACTAATAAATTCAAATAATTATAGTATTTATATGCTACATAGAAAATTACACAGAATAAATGTTTACTGTGTAGTCTTTGAAGACGGCGATCAGATGTTGGTGGATTTAAAAAGAAAGGAAATCAAAGGCGATAAAATCTATTTAGTGCAAAACGGAGCAAGCGTGTGGGTGAAACGCGTGAAAATTCGTTGGGACGGCGTGGAACTGATTTCAGACAATAGAGAAGAATATCCCCCAATCATACTTTCAAAGGATGAAGCCGAAAATCTTCAAGTTATAGGACAACTCGTCCACCTCGGCAAAAATATGATTTAAACACCATTTAAACCCGCTTTAACGTTTCCCAAATTTAGCGGTTAAATTGGCAAGTTTTGGGAAATTTTTCCCATTTCATTATTTCTGTTTTTCTTCCAATAAAAAAGGGGCTGGCACACCGCCAAGCCCCGTTTTATCTATATCCATCCCACTTATTCCCGAAAATTTCCGCCCAATCCCTATTTGTTTCTTTGTTTCTCATATTAAGTGGTTGGATACAGCGGTGAAAAATCACCGCACTTTTTCTTTTATATCATTGAGATTAAAGCCGAAAAAGAGTAAAGTAAACGGCTGTTCATTTGACTAATTTAACCGAATAAAAGGCGGAAATTATGGGAAAAAGTGTTGTTATCTTAGGCGCTCAATGGGGCGATGAAGGTAAAGGGAAAATCGTCGATCTTCTAACGGATCGCGTAAAATACGTAGTTCGTTACCAAGGCGGTCACAACGCAGGTCACACACTTATCATTAATGGAGAAAAAACCGTATTACGTTTAATTCCATCTGGTATGTTACATCCAAACGTAACTTGCTTAATTGGTAATGGCGTTGTGGTTTCGCCTGAAGCATTAATGAAAGAAATGGGCGAACTTGAAAACCGTGGTATTAAAGTTCGTGAACGTTTGTTAATTTCTGAAGCATGCCCTTTAATCTTACCCTATCATGTGGCTATGGATCACGCCCGTGAAGCAGCACTCGGCAAAAAAGCTATCGGTACGACTGGTCGTGGTATTGGCCCTGCTTATGAAGATAAAGTGGCTCGTCGTGGTTTACGCGTAGGCGATTTATTTAATAAAGAAGCTTTTGCCGAAAAACTCAAAAACATCCTTGAATACTATAATTTCCAATTAGTGAACTACTACAAAGTTGAACCTGTCGATTATCAAAAAACCTTAGATGATGTAATGGCAATTGCCGATGTAATCACTGGTATGGTGGCAGACATCACTACAATTCTTGATACAGCACGCAAAAATGGTGAGCACATTTTATTTGAAGGTGCACAAGGTACCATGTTGGACATCGACCACGGTACTTATCCGTATGTAACCAGTTCAAACACAACGGCTGGTGGTGTTGCAACAGGTTCTGGTTTTGGCCCACGTAACTTAGACTATGTACTTGGTATCATCAAAGCTTACTGTACTCGTGTAGGTGGAGGTCCATTCACAACAGAATTATTTGATGATGTGGGTGCTGAAATTGCGCGTAAAGGTAACGAATTTGGCGCAGTAACAGGCCGTCCACGTCGTTGCGGTTGGTTCGATGCCGTAGCCATTCGCCGAGCAATTCAACTTAACTCTATTTCTGGCTTCTGTATGACCAAATTAGACGTATTAGATGGTTTTGATGAAGTAAAAATCTGTGTTGCATACAAAATGCCAAATGGTGAAATCGTTGAATATGCGCCGTTAGCGGCGAAAGATTGGGAAGGGGTAGAACCAATTTATGAAACATTACCGGGTTGGAAAGAAAATACTTTCCGCGTCACAGATGTAAATAAATTACCACAAAACTGCATTAACTATATTAAACGTATTGAAGAAGTAACTGGCGTACCAATTGATATTCTTTCAACTGGCCCTGATCGTGTAGAAACCATGATTTTACGTGATCCGTTCGCTGCTTAATTTCTTTAAATTTCTGACCGCACTTTAAAAGTGCGGTCTTTTTTATTATTTTTTACTATTCTTCGATAGAACGTAATAATTCGTTGATGCCCACTTTGCCTAAAGTTTTCGCATCCACTTTTTTCACGATCACTGCGCAATATAAGCTATATTTTCCACATTTTGATGGAAGGCTACCAGATACCACCACAGAACCAGCTGGTACACGGCCGTAGTGAATTTCACCGGTTTCACGATCATAAATTTTAGTTGATTGACCGATGAATACACCCATTGAAATAACACAGCCATCTTCTACAATGACGCCTTCTACCACTTCTGAACGTGCACCGATAAAACAGTTATCACCGATAATGGTTGGATTGGCTTGTAATGGTTCTAATACTCCACCGATGCCTACACCACCAGATAAGTGAACGTTTTTACCGATCTGTGCACATGAACCTACCGTAGCCCAAGTATCGACCATGGTGCCTTCGCCAACATAAGCACCAATATTTACATAAGATGGCATTAATACGCAGTTTTTAGAAATGTATGCCCCCTTACGCACCGTTGCAGAAGGTACAACACGGAAACCTTCTTGAGCAAAACGTTCTTCGGTGTAATCCGAAAATTTTAATGCCACTTTGTCGTAATATTTTGTTTCTGCACCATCAATGATTTGGTTGTCATTAATACGGAATGAAAGTAAAACCGCTTTTTTTAACCATTGATGTGTTACCCATTCGCCATCAATTTTTTCTGCAACACGGTATTTACCCGAATCTAATCCTTCGATTACTTCTTCAATTGCCGCGCGCGTTTCTGCATCAACGGTTTTTGGTGTAATTTCTGCACGTCTCTCAAATGCAGCTTCAATAATTGCTTGTAAGTTTGACATTGTATTTCCTATGTTTTGTGTGAATAAGATGGAATCTGTTTTATCATATTTTCGCTTGCTGCGCAAAAACACCTAAAAAAATCACCGCACTTTGTATTAAAACAAACTGCGGTGATCCTGAAACATAATTGATTAAAAAATTGAAAGCGCTAAACCACAAACGACTGACATACTCAATACAACTGCAATCATTGCATAACCAAAATCACTCATGTTTTTCTCCTCACTAAAAATGAGACCACATTGTAACAAGATTGTTTTAAGAAAATCACCTCTTTTACAAAAAAATTTCAATAAAAGTAACGAAATTTTTTACAAACCTTTATAATAGGCAAAAATTTTTGGGGATCGAAATATGGCAACAATTAAAGATGTCGCAAAAATGGCTGGCGTGTCCACCACAACCGTATCTCATGTTATTAATAAAACCCGCTTCGTTGCAAAAGATACGGAAGAAGCGGTGTTATTAGCGATTAAGCAACTTAACTATTCACCCAGTGCCGTGGCGCGCAGTTTGAAAGTCAATACCACGAAATCTATCGGGATGATTGTGACGACCAGTGAAGCGCCGTATTTTGCCGAAATCATTCATTCTGTTGAAGAACATTGCTATCGACAAGGTTATTCATTGTTCTTGTGTAATACACAAAATGAACCTGAAAAAGTCAAAAACCATTTGGAAATGTTGGCGAAAAAACGGGTAGATGGTTTGCTTGTGATGTGTTCTGAATATACGCAAGACTCCTTAGATTTGCTTTCATCATTTTCCAGTATTCCAATGGTTGTGATGGACTGGGGCCCAAATACTAATACAGATGTAATTGATGATCATAGTTTTGATGGAGGATATTTAGCAACCAAACACCTCATTGAGTGCGGTCATAAAAAAATCGGTATTATCTGCGGTGAACTCAATAAAACCACTGCAAAAACTCGTTATAAAGGCTTTTTAAAAGCGATGGCAGATGCGAATCTTGAAGTGCATGAACCTTGGATTTTCGAAGGTGCATTTGAGCCTGAAGATGGTTATGAATGTATGAATCGTTTACTGGCTCAGGAGGAATTACCAACTGCCCTATTCTGTTGTAACGATGTGATGGCGCTCGGTGCAATTTCTGCACTGACAGAAAAAGGGTTGCGCGTGCCCGATGATATGTCTATTATCGGCTATGATGATATCCATGCTTCACGTTTCTATGCGCCACCATTAACCACCATTCACCAATCTAAGCTACGATTAGGCAGACAGGCAGTGAATATCTTATTAGAGCGTATTAGCCAAAAAGATCAAGGCGTTCAGCAATATAGTCGTATTGACATTGGTCCTGAGCTTATTATTCGAAAATCCATTAAATCAATTTTATAAAACTTATTAAAAATAAACCGCACTTTTTAAACAATCCATAAAAAGTGCGGTTCTTTTTTATCTATTTTTTAGCTTTTCTTGATTATCTTCAATGTTTCTATGAATACCATTTGCCCTATCTTCCGTTTTTAGCTATATCTATCGCCAACTTATGAATTTTATTTTTACTTTTAGGAGTTCCTATGACACAAGAGTACACCACTCTGCGCAATAACATTAGTATGTTAGGGCGTTTTCTCGGAGAAACAATCAACGATGCCCAAGGTGCCGATATTCTCGAATTAATCGAAAATATTCGTAAACTTTCTCGTAATTCTCGGGCTGGTGATGATAAAGCAAGACAAGAATTGCTCGACACGCTCGGTAGTATTTCTAATGAAAATATTATTCCTGTTGCACGTGCTTTCAGCCAATTTTTAAACCTCACAAACATTGCTGAACAATATCAAACGATTTCTCGTGAACATTCTCTAGCACAAAGTTCTTCTCAATCCTTAAGCGAACTTTTCAAACGCTTAAAAGAACAAAATGCCTCTGTGGAAGACGTGCATAAAACCGTCGAAAAATTATTAATTGAGCTTGTTCTGACTGCACATCCAACAGAAACAACACGTCGTTCACTCATTCATAAACACATTGAAATCAATAAATGTTTAAGCAAGCTAGAACATCATGATTTAACTGAAAAAGAACGCAATATTATTGAACGTCTATTACTTCGCTTAATCGCAGAAGCATGGCATACCAATGAAATTCGTACTGTTCGCCCAACACCATTTGATGAAGCCAAATGGGGCTTTGCGATGTTGGAAAACAGTTTGTGGCAAGCTGTGCCAGAATTTTTACGCCAACTCAACGAAACTGCCCGTGAATTTTTAGGTTACGATTTGCCAGTAGGATTAAAACCCGTACGCATTTCCTCTTGGATGGGCGGCGACCGTGATGGAAATCCATTTGTCACCGCACAAATCACCCAAAAAGTGCTTTATTTTGCCCGTTGGAAAGCGGCGGATTTATTCTTACAAGACATTAGCAAATTAGCCGATGAACTTTCAATGGTGAAATGTAGCGATGAATTTCGTGCTAAATACGGTGAACATTTGGAACCCTATCGTTTTGTGGTGAAAAATTTACGCAATCAGCTTACGGCAACATTAGCTTATTTTGATGATCTCCTATCAGATCGCACACCGCGCGTATCCGAAAGCGAGATTATTTTAGAAGATAATCAACTTTGGGAGCCGCTTTACGATTGTTATCAATCTTTAATCCAATGCGGTATGCGCATTATTGCCAATGGTTCATTGTTGAATATTTTGCACCGTATTAGTTGTTTTGGCGTAACGCTTTCTCAAATGGATATTCGCCAAGAAAGCACACGTCACACTGATGCCATTGCTGAAATCACACGCTATATTGGTTTAGGCAATTACTCTCAATGGACGGAAGACGATAAACAGGCTTTCTTAATTCGCGAATTAAGCTCTCGCCGTCCATTGATTCTGCAAAACTGGACGCCATCGCCAGAAACCAAAGAAATTTTAGATACTTGCAAAGTCATTGCACAACAAAAACAAGGCGTAATAGCTTGTTATGTCATTTCTATGGCACGCAGTGCATCTGATGTTTTAGCCGTTCATTTACTCTTAAAAGAAGCGGGCGTGCCATATCATATTCCTGTCGTGCCATTATTTGAAACCTTAGACGATTTAGATGCAGCCGAAAAAGTGATGACTCAACTTTTCAATGTGGGTTGGTATCGTGGCGTTATCAATAATCGTCAAATGGTGATGATTGGCTATTCGGATTCGGCAAAAGATGCGGGAATGATGGCTGCCTCTTGGGCGCAATATCGTGCACAAGAAGCCTTAGTGAATTTAACAGAAAAGCTTGGCATTGAACTCACTTTATTCCATGGACGTGGTGGCACGATTGGTCGTGGCGGTGCGCCAGCACATGCGGCATTACTTTCACAGCCACCTCGTTCCTTAAAAAATGGTTTACGTGTAACAGAACAAGGCGAAATGATTCGTTTTAAACTGGGTTTACCGGCTGTAGCGGTAGAAACCTTTGATCTCTACGCCAGCGCCATTTTAGAAGCAAATCTTTTACCGCCACCAGAACCGAAACCAGAATGGCGCACTATAATGGATGAGCTTTCCACGATTTCTTGCAATATTTATCGCGGTGTGGTGCGTGGTGATAAAGATTTCGTTCCTTATTTCCGCAGTGCGACGCCAGAACAGGAACTCTCCAAATTGCCACTTGGTTCTCGCCCTGCAAAACGCAATCCAAATGGCGGCGTGGAAAGTTTACGCGCCATTCCTTGGATTTTTGCGTGGATGCAAAATCGCTTAATGCTACCTGCTTGGTTGGGCGCGGGTGCCTCTATCCGTCAGATTATTGAACAAGGCAAAGGCGAGGTCTTTCATGAAATGTGCGAAAACTGGCCATTCTTTTCAACGCGAATCGGAATGTTGGAAATGGTCTTTAGTAAATCAGATGCTTGGCTTTCCCAACAATATGATCAACGATTAGTGAAAAAAGAACTTTGGTATTTAGGTGAAAATTTACGTAAGCAACTTAAAGATGATATTCAAACTGTGCTTTCACTTTCTCACCAAAGTGAACTGATGTCTGATTTACCTTGGATTGCAGATTCAATTGCATTGCGTAATATCTACACGGATCCACTCAATCTACTGCAAGTGGAATTGCTTCACCGTTTCCGTGAAAATCCAGAGCAAATCAATCCCGATGTGGAACAAGCATTGATGATTACCATCACAGGTATCGCGGCTGGGATGCGCAATACGGGCTAGCAAGATGAAAAAAGTGCGGAAAATTTTCCGCACTTTTTTATTCAAATCGATCACTTAATAAAAATTGTAAAACCGCATCCATTCTCAAATGAGGAATTGTTTTGCCCTGTTCTAAAGGCTGAGGTTCAAAACTATCGAAATCAAAGTGCGGTTGTTTTTGCCAAAATTCTGTTCTTGGTAATTTACTTGGCACCGTTCCTGGATAAAGCGTAATCGGCTGTTTATCAATAGAACGAATCCCTTGAATTGCTTTAATTTCTTTTCCTTGCTGATTCACAATTACTTGCTTTGTGGTACGAACTGCCGCAATGGCGGTATATTCCGTATCGATTCCTTCAAATTCCACATGGCGACCACCCTCTTGCACAATTTGGCGCATTAAACTCACTAAATTAGGAATTTGATCACGAGTAATATGATCCGCCTTCGTCGCAACAAACATTAATCGATCAATTCGCGGAGAAAACAAACGATGAAGAAAATTTCTGCTGCCATAATGGAAATTATTAAATAACTGATTTAAGCCCATTTGCATATCTAAAAAGGCTTGCTGGCTATGATTTAAAGGCGTTAAACAATCCGCCAAAATCACTTGACGATCAAAGGTAGAAAAATAATTTTCGTAAAAACCTTTCACAATTTTATTGCGATAATAATCATAACGTTTTGTCAACACGGCAAAATAGCTATTCGATTTGACTGTTTTTTTCAAGGTTTTCCACTGTTCTTCTGAAAGATGAATCAATGGGAAAAATTGCAATGCTGGCGCCCCCTCTAAATCACTTGGCAATACAAATCGCCCAGGCTGAATAAATTGCATGCCTTGTGACTTACATTGGTGTAAATAATCCGTATAACTTTTCTCTATCTTGGCTAAAACATCTTCATTTGCGACCGCACTTAAATCCAAATTCTGTAACATGGAAAACCAATTCTGCGCCAATTCTTCACGAACGCCAGTTGTGACCTTGATTTGCTCTTGTGACCATTGTTGAAAATCTAGATTTAATAACGGCAAATCGAGCAGCCATTCACCTGGATAATCAAAAATATCCAGATAAAGCGTGCCGCGTTCTTTCAAATGACGTAGCAAGCTAGATTGACGTTGAAAACGAATTGCTAAACGCGTTTCACTCACGCCACGAGTAGACTGAAACCATTGAGGCGGATTTTGTGACAAATTATTTAAATTACTTTCATAATCAAAACGTGGCACGCTGAGATCTTGTTGGGATACACGTTTGACCGCCAAGATTGCACCATTTCTAGCCGCCTCAAACAAGGGCAAGTGCTGTGATGAATTTTGATTAATGGAGAGAAGTTGATTGATTAAACTTGTAATAAACGCCGTTTTTCCACTCCGACTTAACCCTGTGACCGCCAAGCGCAAAGTGCGGTCAAAACCACGATTAATAATTTGATTGATTTCGTTTTGAACCCTATTAAACATTCAATATCCTAGCCATTTTTACTAATATGCCTTACAATTTGGCACATAATTTATCACAATGCATTTGTTATGTTACGCAAAAATCTTACGTTTTTCTGTTTTCTATTTGGTATTGGTTTGAATTCCCAACTTCAAGCGGCTCCGCGCGTACCAGAACACCTAACAGAAAACGGATTAACTTATTGTACTAATGCCTCTGGATTTTCTTTTAATCCGCAAACTGCTGACGCTGGCACAAGTATGAATGTGGTAACAGAGCAAATTTATAACAAACTTTTTGAAATAAAAAACCATAGTGCGAACGTTATGCCCGTGCTTGCACAATCCTATTCAATTTCACCAGATAACAAAGAAATTTTGATTAATTTACGCCGTGGGGTGAAATTTCATCATACGCCTTGGTTTACCCCAACTCGTGATTTTAATGCGGAAGATGTGGTGTTTTCAATTAATCGTGTGTTGGGTCATGATACTTACTTGCCAACTTTATCGGAAACCGCAATTACCTATAAAAACCCACAATATAAAGTGTTTCACGAGCAAGCAAGAAAAGTCCGCTTTCCTTATTTTGATAGCATTAAGCTTAATGAAAAAATTAAATCAGTGACCGCACTTTCACCTTATCAAGTGAAAATTGAATTATTTGAGCCTGATTCGTCGATCTTGTCGCATCTTGCCAGTCAATATGCCATTATTTTTTCACAAGAATATGCCTATCAATTAAGCGCTGACGATAATCTCACTCAATTAGATACTCACCCAGTAGGCACAGGGCCTTATCAAGTAAAGGATTATGTGTATAACCAATATGTTCGCTTAGTGCGTAACGAAAACTATTGGAAAAAAGAAGCAAAAATTGAAAATATTATCGTGGATTTATCTACTGATAGAAACGGGCGACTTGTCAAATTTTTCAATAATGAATGTCAAATAGCCTCTTATCCTGAAGTGAGCCAAATTGGCTTATTAAATAGCGATGATAAGCACTACTATATGCAATCCACTGACGGAATGAATCTGGCATATCTTGCCTTCAATTTTGAAAAACCATTGATGCAGGATCGTATCATTCGAGAAGCTATCTCACAAAGTTTGAACCGTGCACGTATTATTCATAACATCTATCACAATACTGCGACAGTGGCGAATAATATTATTCCTGAAATATCTTGGGCTTCTAGCGTAAACACGCCAGAATTTGACTTTGATTACAATCCAAAAGCCGCGAAGAAAAAATTAGAAAATAAACATCTTTCACTCAATTTATGGGTGATTAATGAAGAACAAATGTATAACCCAGCCCCTTTTAAAATGGCGGAAATGATTAAATTTGATTTGGATCAAGTGGGGGTAAAAGTGAAAGTACGGACAGTAACACGCACATTTTTGAGTGAGCAACTCCGCAATAAATCAGAAAGTTACGATTTAATTTTAGCTGGATGGTTAGCAGGAAATCTTGATCCTGATGGATTTATGCGCCCTATTTTGAGCTGTAATACGCAAAATGAAATCACAAATTTATCTAACTGGTGTAACGAAGAATTTAATAATTTAATGGATCGCGCGATTGCCACCTCTAATTTATCTGAACGAGCGCGTGCTTATAATGACGCTCAAGAACTGATTCTACATGAATTACCGATTATCCCTATCGCGAATGTAAAACGCATTTTGGTGGCAAATAGCCGAGTAAAAGGCGTGGAAATGACACCTTTTGGTAGTCTTAACTTTTCTGACTTACGCTTACACAAGGAGAAACCCTAATGTTGTGGTCTGTTATTCGCCATACCCTTTGGGTAACCTTGCTCTTGCTTGTGTTATCTTTGCTAAGTTTCGTGATTTTATTGCGAGATCCGCTTAATGCAGATCTCGTCACGCACAATATTTACACCAGTTATTTTAATTATTTAAGCACCTTATTACATGGCGATTTTGGCATTACTTATAACGGTGGAAAATCGCTCATAGATTTAATTTTAACGGTACTTCCACCCACATTAGAGCTCTGTTTTACCGCACTTTTATTGGCATTCATTCTCGGCGTGCCGCTTGGCATTATAAGTGCGGTAAATTCTCAACATATTTTTGCCAAGAGCTTAAAAAGTTTATCCTATGTTGGTTTGTCGATCCCAATATTTTGGCTCGCACCGATTTTACTTTATGTCGCAGCGGTGAATCATTGGGAAATCGCCTCTATTGGACAATACAATTTACTCTATGAAATAAAACCGATTACCGGTTTCCCAGTCATTGATGTTTGGTTTATGGATGTGCCTTATCGCACCAAAATTATACAAAATGTTTTGCAACATTTAGCCTTACCAACACTGGTGCTTTGCATTTTGCCAACAATGGAAATTATCCGAATTATTCAACAACGAGCAGAATATGTTTTGAACCAAAATTTTGCCAAAGTTGCCACGACACGGGGTTGGTCAAAATGGAAAATTCTCCATCAATATGTATTCCGTAATACGTTTCCTCTGCTTGTTCCACAAGTACCTCGCGTGTTTACCCTAGTATTAACTCAATGTATGTTGGTAGAAACGGCTTTAGGTTGGCCTGGAATTGGTCGCTGGCTGATCGATGCCGTAACGCAACAAGATTACAATAGTATTTCTGCGGGTGTAGTTGTCATTGGCGTTTGCATTATTTTGATCGACACATTCATTAAAGCGCTTACTTTCGTGCTCGATCCATTTAAAAAGAAAGGTTGGTATGCAAGATAAAGAACCTGAAGAATTTCGAGAAAATACCTCAATATTCCAAATATGGCTACTATTTCGCAAAAATACCGTTGCGTTGTTCAGCTTTTATTTATTAACGTTGTTAATTCTAACCGCACTTTTCAGCGGTTGGATCGCACCTTATGCTCATAATATGCAGTTTGTCGGGCAAGAATTAATGCCACCATCTTGGGTCGAAAAAGGTCAAATTGCCTTTTTCTTTGGTACTGATGATTTAGGCCGTGATGTACTAAGCCGACTAATTATGGGCACAAGTTACACTATTGGATCATCATTGCTAGTCGTACTTGCCGTTGCCTTAATTGGTGGAACCCTTGGCATTGTTGCTGGTATGTTGAAAGGCTTAAAAGCGCGTTTTGTTGGTCATATTTTCGATGCCTTTTTATCTCTCCCTATTTTGCTCATTGCTATCGTAATTTCCACACTGATGGAACCGAGTTTATTGAATGCAATGTTCGCAACACTTTTAGCGATATTGCCGTATTTCATCCATGCAATTTATCGCGCAATTCAACAAGAATTGAAAAAAGATTACGTGCTGATGTTAAAACTTGAGGGCATTTCTAATTGGGAATTATTAAAAAGTACCATTTTGCCTAATATCACCGTAATCTATGTTCAAGAAATTGCACGCGCATTTGTTGTCGCCATATTGGATATTAGCGCCTTGAGTTTTATTTCTCTTGGTGCACAGCGACCAACCCCAGAATGGGGCGCAATGATTCGAGATTCTTTAGAACTACTCTATCTTGCACCTTGGACGGTATTACTCCCAGGCTTTGCAATTATTTTTACCATTTTATTAAGCATTATTTTTAGCAATGGCTTAACTAAAGCTATCAACCAATATTACGAATAATTTATGGCACTACTAGACATCCGTAACCTAAATATCGAAATACAAACCTCAAACGGCCTCGTTAAAATTGTGGACGGCGTAAACTTATCGGTCAATGAAGGGGAAATTTGTGGGCTTGTTGGCGAATCAGGTTCTGGTAAAAGTTTAATCGCCAAAGTAATTTGTAATGCTATCAAAGAAAACTGGATTATTACCGCAGATCGCTTTCGCTTTCATGATATAGAGTTGCTAAAACTTAGTCCCAATAAACGCCGGAAATTGGTGGGTAAAGAAATATCCATGATTTTCCAAGATCCCCTTTCTTGTCTTGATCCAAGTCGGAAAATTGGTAAACAATTAATCCAAAATATCCCGAATTGGACATTTAAAGGAAAATGGTGGCAATGGTTTGGTTGGAAAAAACGCCGTGCCGTTGAATTATTGCATCGTGTAGGGATAAAAGAACACAAAGACATTATGACAAGCTATCCTAATGAATTAACGGAAGGTGAAGGACAAAAAGTCATGATTGCTATTGCAGTAGCAAATCAGCCCCGCTTGCTTATTGCCGATGAACCAACTAATGTATTAGAAGCAACAACAGCATTACAGGTATTTCGATTACTTTCTAGTATGAACCAAAACCAAGGCACAACCGTTTTATTGGCTAGCAATGACATCAGAAGTATTAGTGAATGGTGCGATCAGATTTCTGTACTCTATTGCGGACAAAATACGGAATCAGGCCCAACGCAAATGTTGCTTGAAAGTCCTCATCATCCTTACACACAAGCATTAATTAATGCCGTGCCTGATTTTACGCAGCCTTTGGGATTTAAAACTAAACTAAGTACCTTAGAAGGTACCGTGCCAATTTTAGAACAAATGCCTATCGGTTGCCGTCTTGGCCCTCGTTGTCCTTTTGCACAGAAAAAATGTATTGAAAAACCAACTCGATTCAAAATAAAACAACATGAATTTTCTTGCCATTATCCAATTAATTTACGCGAGAAAACCTTCAAAGAAAAAGCAATGAGTTTGCCATTAACACTTGCAAGCAAAGGAAATGAATAATGCCGTTATTACAAGTAGAAGATTTGACTAAAACCTTCAAAGGCCGCAAGCGTTTATTTGGTACGAGTGACTTTAATGCGGTAGAAAACGTAACTTTTTCTCTTGAGCGCCAACAAACCTTAGCAATTATCGGCAAAAATGGTTCTGGGAAATCAACATTAGTAAAAATGATCGCGGGCATTACACAGCCCACTTCTGGCAGAATTTTATTTAACGATCATGAATTGCAATTCGAGGATTTTCAATACCGTGCACAACATATTCGAATGGTGTTCCAAGATGCGAATTCAGCGTTTAATCCTCGCTTAAATATCGGTGAGGCATTAGATGCGCCGCTACGTTTAGCAACAGATTGGGATGAAGAACGTCGCAATCAAAAAATCTTTGAAACACTGCTACTTGTAGGGCTTTACCCTGATTACACAAATCTAAAAATTAAAAATCTTTCTATCAGCCAAAAACAGCGTATTGCTTTGGCACGCGCGCTGATTTTAGAACCTGAAATAATTATTATAGATGATGCACTAGGTAATTTAGATGCCTCGGTGCGCATTCAATTACTAAATTTAACTCTTGATCTGCAGCAACGTTTAGGTATCTCTTACATTTATGTAGGGCAAGACCTCGGCCTGATTAAACATATTGCAGACACAGTCATCGTGATGGATAAAGGGAAAATGATCAAGAGCGGTACGCCTAAAACGCTATTTACCGATCCACAAACAGATGTAACTGGCCGTTTAGTGGAAAGTTATTTTGGCAAAATTTTAGATGAAGCCGCTTGGGTAAAAGACAAAAACACTCACTAAGGAGAGAAAAAATGAACACACGTCCCTTTTATTTCGGACTTATATTTATCGCGATTATCGCTGTACTTGCTAACTATTTAGGAAACACTGATTTTTCCCATCATTATCATATCAGTGCTTTAATTATTGCTATCCTACTAGGTATGGCAATCGGAAATACCATTTATCCGCAATTTTCAACACAAGTGGAAAAAGGCGTTTTGTTTGCCAAAGGCACGCTTCTTCGCACTGGCATTGTGCTGTATGGTTTTCGACTCACCTTTGGCGATATCGCCGATGTTGGATTAAATGCTGTTGTCACTGATGCAATCATGCTAATTTCAACCTTTTTTCTTACCGCACTTTTGGGCATTGGTTATCTAAAAATGGATAAACAATTGGTTTATCTCACTGGGGCTGGATGTAGCATTTGTGGGGCGGCAGCAGTGATGGCGGCAGAGCCTGTTACCAAAGCAGAATCCCATAAGGTTTCAGTGGCGATTGCTGTAGTCGTCATTTTCGGGACACTTGCTATTTTTACTTACCCCTTTTTCTACACTTGGTCGCAAAATTTAATTGACGCCCATCAATTTGGTATTTATGTTGGCTCTAGCGTGCATGAAGTGGCTCAAGTTTATGCGATTGGGGAAAATATTGATCCTATCGTGGCGAATACTGCCGTCATTTCCAAAATGATCCGAGTGATGATGCTCGCCCCATTTTTATTAATGCTTTCTTGGTTATTAACACGTAGTAATGGGGTATCAGAAAATACATCACACAAAATTACAATTCCTTGGTTTGCTGTACTTTTTATTGGCGTTGCGATTTTTAATTCTTTTGATTTATTACCAAAAGAACTCGTGAAATTATTCGTTGAAATCGATTCTTTCTTATTAATTTCAGCGATGGCTGCGCTTGGCTTAACGACGCAAGCAAGCGCAATAAAGAAAGCAGGATTAAAACCTCTTATTTTAGGGATACTGATTTATTTATGGCTAGTGATTGGTGGATTTTTAGTGAACTACGGAATATCAAAATTAATATAAATTCACTTAAAATTGACCTCACTTTTAAAGTGCGGTCTTTTTTTATGAAGAATATTTTCAGATATGGTTATTTAAAACATGAAATTACGCTTTATTTCAAAGTACGATTTAACAAACCATCCTCTAAAAATAAAGGACCAATTGGGCGTTTAGGAATATCAAACTTTTGCGGATAAATCACATCAACCAAATACAATCCATCGGGTTTTGCTGTTGGTGCGGCAAGCTGACGATTTTTCTGCTCAAGTAGCCATTGCATCCATTCAATCGGCTGATTTCCAACACCGACCTCAATTAAACTTCCCACAATATTGCGCACCATATGATGCACAAAAGCGTTTGCCTGAATATCAACAATAATATATTTTCCAATACGAGACACATTCAAATGATGCACATTACGCCAAGGGGTATGAGACTGGCATTGTGCAGCGCGGAAAGAGGAAAAATCATGCTCCCCTAATAAACATTGCCCTGCCTGATGCATTTTTTCGGCATCTAAATCTAAATGGCAATGAGTCATTCCTCCCGCTAAAATCGCAGAGCGTAATTTATTACAATAAAGAATATAGCGGTAACGGCGTGCTGTTGCAGAAAATCTCGCATGGAATTCATCATCGACTTGTTTTGCCCAACTCACTGCAATGTCATCAGGTAAATGAGCATTCGTACCAAAGGCCCAAGCCTTCTCTGGACGAATTGCATTGGTTTCAAAATGAACAACCTGGCCCGTTCCACTCACACCAGAATCCGTTCTGCCAGCACAAAATATGTCAATTTTTTCATTCGCAATACAAGAAAGCGCCTTTTCTAATTCTTCTTGTACAGTGCGGACTTTTTCTTGTCTCTGCCAACCATAATAATTTTGCCCGTTATACTCAATGCCTAATGCGATTTTCATTTTTTACCTTTTGGCTTAATAAAGTGCGGTTATGGTAGCTCAAGTTTATTTGGAGCGCAAATTCACAAAATCGCTCCAGAATTTATTAACAAATAAGTAATAGCTTCCAAAAATTACAGCAATAAATGTGACATTTTTGTGATAAAGATCTCATTCTGATAATCTATCGTTAGAGTTTACACTCCAAATTACCTATAATTAATCAACATATTATGAAAAACTAAAAGGAAAATTATGAAAACATTGAGTGAATTTATTGTTGAACGCCAAGCAGAATACCCAAATGCAAAAGGGGAATTGAGCGGTATTTTGTCATCAATTCGTCTTTTAGCGAAAATTATTCACCGAGATATTAATAAAGCAGGCTTAACAAATATTCTCGGTCAATCTGGTGTTGAAAACGTACAAGGCGAAAGTCAAATGAAACTTGATTTATTCGCCCATAACACGATGAAAGCGTCATTAATGGCGCGTGAAGAAGTGGCTGGTTTTGCATCTGAAGAAGAAGAAAGTTTTATCGCATTTGATACAGAACGTGGACGCAATGCAAAATACATTATTTTAACGGATCCTCTTGATGGTTCTTCGAATATTGATGTAAACGTATCCGTCGGTACAATTTTCTCCATTTACCGTCGCGTATCTCCAATTGGCACACCTGTCACCTTAGAGGATTTCTTACAACCAGGGAATAAACAAGTTGCCGCGGGTTATATTGTTTACGGTTCATCAACTATGTTGGTATATACCACTGGTAATGGGGTTAATGGATTTACTTATGATCCATCAATCGGTACATTCTGTCTGTCACACGAAAATATGCAAATGCCAAAAACTGGACGCATTTATTCCATCAATGAAGGGCAATACCTCAAATTCCCACAAGGCGTGAAAAAATATATTAAATATTGCCAAGAAGAAGATAAAGCGACTCATCGTCCTTACGCCTCTCGCTATATTGGTTCACTTGTAGCAGACTTCCACCGCAACTTATTAAAAGGCGGCATTTATATTTACCCAAGTGCAACCAACTATCCAAATGGAAAACTCCGTTTATTATATGAAGGCAATCCAATTGCATTTTTAGCGGAGCAAGCGGGCGGTGTCGCAACAGATGGTTATCGTCGAATTTTAGATATCGAACCAACCGCACTTCATGAACGTGTTCCATTATTTGTTGGTTCAGAGGATATGGTGAAAAAAGCGCAAGAAATGATGGAAGAATTTAAAGAATAATAAAAATCTCCTCGATTAAAAGAGGAGACTTTTATCAATAAGCTGATCAAAAAACTGAACTTAATGTTCGGTTTTCTTTTTCATTACATGATACGGCGAGATTGAGTGTAAGTTCTAGCCCAGTATTCTTCATCAAGGGAACTTATCGTCACGCCTTGCCCTGTACTTGCATGCATAAATTGGTTGTTACCAATATAAACACCGACGTGGTTATTTTTACGGAAGAATACTAAATCGCCTTTTTTCAACTCTGATTTACTAATTTGTTTACCTAAATAACGTTGTTCAGCTGTCGAACGAGGCAACTCAATGCCAAATGCGTCAGAAAAAGTCGTTTGCATAAATGCAGAACAATCAATACCACGTTTGGTTGTACCGCCCATACGATAAGCGGTTCCCACCCATTCATTATACACACCAGCTAAAGCCTTATCACCCATTAAAGCTGATGAACGGTTTGTTCTCACTTTATGGAAAATCCCTGAACGATTACCTTTTTCTAAATTACTAATCAAACCAGTTAATTGAGCATCATCACTTTCTGAAATAACCTGATGATTTGCCGTTCGTGGGCCATTAGAACAAGCGGTTGCGAGTGTCGCTAAACCAATAATAACTAAAATTCTTTTTAACATAATTTAAAATAATTAAAAGATATAAAATAAAATTCTGCCCGAGACTATCAAAATTTGAATAAGATTGCCAGTAAAAATCCAATTTTAATGGGATTTTTGTGATCTTTTGCGCAATTTTGGTTTAATTTGTACCACCAACGGTAATTTCATCAATTTTTAGTGCTGGCTGTCCAACACCGACAGGCACACTTTGCCCTTCTTTACCACAAACGCCAATACCTAAATCCAGTTCTGATTTATCTGCAACCATAGAAATTTTTTGCATCACTTCAATACCGCTACCGATTAAAGTTGCGCCCTTCACAGGTTTCGTGATTTTTCCCTTTTCAATTAAATAAGCTTCTGAAGTAGAAAATACAAATTTACCAGACGTAATATCCACTTGACCGCCACCAAAGTGCGGTGCATAAATCCCCTGTTCTACAGAAGCAATCAAATCATCAAACTGACTTTGTCCAGCAAGCATATAGGTGTTGGTCATTCTAGGCATTGGTAAATGGGCATAAGACTCGCGACGTCCATTCCCCGTAGGTACTACGCCCATCAAACGAGCATTCATTTTATCTTGCATATAACCTTGCAAGATCCCATCTTTGATAAGTACATTGCACTGGCTTGGCACACCTTCATCATCAATAGTCAATGATCCTCGACGATTTTCAATCGTACCATCATCCACAATCGTACATAACGGTGAAGTCACTTGTTCACCAATCTTGCCTGTGAAAAGTGAACTTTCTTTACGGTTAAAATCTCCTTCTAAACCGTGCCCTACCGCCTCGTGTAACAACACGCCAGGCCAACCAGCACCTAATACAACTGGCATTAATCCAGCTGGTGCTGCAACTGCGCTAAGATTTACTAAAGCTTGACGAACCGCTTCTTTAGCAAATCGTACTGCTCTAATATCGCCATCAATCACTTCAAAGAACCAATCTAAACCCAAACGCCCACCAGAACCACAACTGCCTCGTTCACGTTTGCCATTTTCCTCTACTAACACAGAAATAGATAAGCGAACTAAAGGACGAATATCTGCAGCTAGCGTACCATCCGTCGCCATGACTAATACTTCTTCATAAACGGAACTAAGACTTGCTGATACGCGGGTTACGCGATGATCTTCTGCGCGTGCTGTACGATCAACCAAATGTAATAGCTCAATTTTTTTCTCTTTAGTCAAACTTTCCAAAGGATTAATCGCTGCATAACGAGCAATAGGATTTACAACATTAAAAGCGGATGGCGAAATCAAATTCCCCTGTTTGACTTGCGCGATCCCCTTTACCGCCTCCGCACATTGCTGCAAAGAGGCGAGATTAATTTGATCAGCATAAGCAAAACCTGTTTTCTCCCCAGAAACTGCCCGCACGCCAACACCACGATCAATATGAAAACCGCCTTCTTTTATAATGCCATCTTCCAATACCCAACTTTCATCTTGGCTAAGTTGAAAATACAAATCAGCATAGTCAATATTACGATGCGACATCATGTCGAAAATATTGAGCAATGCTTTAGTTGAAAGATTACTTGGTGTCAGTAATGTATTTGAAACTTGGTTTAACATATTTTTTCCAGTTTAAAAGTAGGTATCTAATGAAAATTTATATCTATTTAGTGCAACAATAATTAAAATCTGATTCATAAAGTGCGGTTGATTTTGAGGTTACTTTTCCAAATGCGCTAATCCAAATTGATACAAAGCATTCTTCTTATAACCATACAACTCAGCAACAATAGCAGCTGCTTTTTTTAACGGTAATTCTTCTGCAATTAATTCAAGTGCCTTCACCGCTTGTGGAGAAATTTCCTCGTTATTGTCAGACTTTGGTTTGCCTTCCACAATCAAAACCATCTCGCCTTTTGTACGATTTGGATCTTCTAAAAGCCATTCTCGTAAATTTTTAATCGTATTACCCGTAATCGTTTCCCAAGTTTTAGTAATTTCACGGGCTAACACAATATATCGTTCTTCCCCCAGCACCAATTGCATATCTTCTAGCGTATCTAAAATACGGTGAGTGGATTCATAAAAAATCAAAGTGCGGTCTTCTTCTGCGATATTTTCTAATTTATCTTTGCGGGCTTTACTTTTTGCTGGTAAAAAACCCTCAAAACAAAATCTATCAGAAGCAATCCCCGATGCGCAAAGTGCGGTAATTGCCGCACATGCCCCGGGCAAAGGAACAACGCGGATGCCAGCCTCACGGCATTGGCGCACTAAATGAAAACCAGGATCACTAATTAATGGCGTCCCCGCATCAGAAATCAAAGCAATATTGCTACCTTGCTTGAGTTTTTCCACCAAAATATGAGCTTTTTCTTGTTCATTGTGATCATGCAAAGCAAAAAAGGGCTTTTTGATACCATAATGGCTTAATAAAAGGCCACTATGACGGGTATCTTCTGCTGCAATTAAATCAACTTGAGCAAAAGTATCTAAGGCACGCTGGGTAATATCTTGTAAATTGCCAATGGGTGTGGCAATAATGTATAAAATTCCGGTTAAATCAGTCATTTTTGTTTGCTTTTAAGTTATGAGATAAGTAAGATCTGCTACAACTATTGTCTGTTTATGATGGAGCAAAGATGTCTATTCTATTACAAGGCGGACGTTTTAAAAAACGTTTAATGCCAATTTTATTGTCAATGGCTTTAGCTAGCTGTTCAAATCTACTTGGTAGCAATTTCACGCAAACTTTACAACAAGATGCAAATGCAAGTTCTGAATTTTATATGAATAAATTAGGACAAACACAAGAACTTGAAGATCAACAAACCTATAAATTGCTCGCAGCTCGTGTGTTAATCAGTGAAAATAAAGTTGAACAATCAGAAGCGTTATTAAGTGAATTAGGTGAATTAAATGATGCGCAAAAATTAGATCGCATATTAATTGAAGCGAGAATTTCTGCTGCAAAAAATGCCAATGAAGTCGCTCAAAATCAATTACGAGCATTGGATTTAAATAAATTAAGCCCGTCACAAAAATCTCGTTATTACGAAACCTTAGCTATTGTTGCTGAAAACCGTAAAGACATGATTGAAGCCGTAAAAGCGCGGGTAGAAATGGATAAGAATTTAACAGATGTACAACGTCGTCAAGATAACGTTGATAAAACTTGGGCATTGTTACGTTCAGCAAATACAGGTGTAATCAATAATGCTTCAGATGAAGATAATGCGGCTTTAGGTGGCTGGTTAACGTTAATCAAAACCTACAACGATTATATTCGTCAACCAGTTCAATTAAGCCAAGCATTACAAAGTTGGAAAAATGCTTATCCAAATCATTCAGCCGCAACATTATTCCCAAAAGAATTGCTTACATTACTTAATTTCCAACAAACAAATGTGTCACAAATTGGTTTACTATTGCCATTAAGTGGTGACGGACAAATTCTTGGTACAACTATTCAATCTGGTTTTAACGATGCAAAAGGCGATTCTATGATTCCAGTACAAGTATTTGATACCTCAATGAATTCTGTCCAAGAGATTATTGCACAAGCAAAACAAGCGGGGATTAAAACGTTAGTGGGCCCATTACTAAAACAAAATCTTGATGTAATTTTAGCGGATCCTGCACAAATTCAAGGTATGGATGTGCTTGCGTTAAATGCGACACCAAATTCTCGTGCAATTGGTCAACTTTGCTATTATGGACTTTCACCAGAAGATGAAGTAGAGTCAGCAGCCAATAAAATTTGGAATGATGGAATTCGTAGTCCACTCGTCGCCATGCCGCAAAATGATTTAGGGCAACGCGTAGGTAATGCCTTTAATGTACGTTGGCAACAATTAGCGGGTACAGATGCGAATATTCGTTACTATAATTTACCAGCGGATGTCACTTATTTCCTACAAGAAAATGGTTCAAATTCAACCGCACTTTACGTAGTCGCCAATCCAGATGAATTGGTTGAAATGAAAGGCTATTTAACGAATAGCGCACCAAATTTACGTATTTATGCAAGCTCACGCTCAAGCTCCAATACAGCAAGCAGCAATCCTGAGTTTGTCGCTCAAATGAATGGTGTTCAATTTAGTGATATTCCATTTTTTAAAGAAACCAATTCACCACAATATCAAAAACTCGCCAAAACAACTGGCGGTGAATATCAATTAATGCGTTTATACGCAATGGGTGCGGATGCTTGGTTACTCATCAATCAATTTAATGAATTGCGCCAAGTACCAGGATATCGCTTAAGTGGTTTAACCGGTATTTTAAGTGCGGGTACAAATTGTAATGTTGAACGCGATATGACTTGGTATCAATATCAAAATGGTGCAGTTGTACCGGTCGCAAACTAATGTTTTCTTTAAAACGTCAACAAGGGGCGAGCTTTGAGCATCAAGCTCGCCTTTTTTTAGAATCAAAAGGCTTAAAATTTATTGCGGCTAATCAAAATTTCAAATGTGGTGAACTTGATCTTATTATGAATGACAAAGAAACCATCGTTTTTGTTGAAGTTCGCCAGCGTTCTAGTCATGCCTTTGGCTCAGCAATAGAAAGTGTAGATTGGCAAAAACAACAAAAATGGTTAGATGCTGCAAATTTATGGCTAATGAAACAAAACATGAGTTTAGAAGACGCCGATTGTCGTTTTGATTTAATCGCCTTTGGCAAAACGCCCCAAGATATTCAATGGATTCCTAATTTTCTCGATTAATGGCTTTTTATGATGTTACAAAAAGTAAAAGATATTTATAGCGAAAGTATTCAAATTCAAATTGCTGCGTCTAGCATGCTTTCGGAAAATATTTCTAACGCCACCCAAATGGTGATGCAATGTTTGCTAGGCGGCAATAAAGTGATCGCTTGCGGCGTCTCGCGTTCTTATGCTAATGCACAGTTTCTCGTATCTAACTTACTTAATCGATACGATTTAGCAAGACCGAGTTTTCCCTCTGTGCTCTTGAGTTTAGAAAGTGCGGTAGGTTCTTCTCTTGTTTTTGAACATTCGCCTGAAGAATTGTATTGTCACCAATTTAATGCCGTTGCCAAACCGGGCGACTTACTTATCGCTTTTGCACCTTTGGGAACAGAGAAAATCGTGCTAAATACTATTTCTCATGCAGTAAATAAAGAAGTTAATGTCATTGCACTCACTGGCTCTAATAACGATGCAATTCAAGGAATTTTAGCCGATAGTGATTTAGAAATATCAATTCCGGCAACCAAAGAAAGTCGGGTCTTAGAAAACCATCTTTTTGTTATCAATGCCCTTTGTGAATTAGTTGACCATACCTTGTTCCCAAGTGCTTGACAGCAAAATAAATCAATTTCAAACTAGCAGTAATTTAATCTCAAAAGGAGTTAATTATGACATTATCCCCGTTAAAAAAACTGGCTATCGTGCTTAGCACAACATTCTTTTTACAAGGCTGTATCGTTGCCGCTCTTGGTGGTGGCGCTGCAGCGGCTAAAGTCGGTACCGATCCTCGAACAGCAGGCACACAAGTTGATGACGAAACTCTCGAATTCAAAGTAGAAAATGCCGTTGAAAAAGATGCTCAAATCAAAACTGAAGGTCGTGTAAATGCAGTGTCTTACAATGGTCGAGTACTTTTAATCGGTCAAGTTCCCAATAGTGGTGTAAAAGAAACAGTCGCAGATCTTGCAAAAGGCGTTGAAGGTGTCAATGACATTTATAACGAGCTGACTGTTGGCCCAAAAATCTCTTTTGCACAAATCAGCAAAGACAGTTGGATTACTACGCAAGTCAAATCAAAAATGTTAGTCGATGGTCGAGTTAAAGCAACCGATGTTAAAGTTATTAGCGAAAATGGAGAAGTTTTCCTACTTGGTACACTAACCCACGCCCAAGCTGATGCGGCCGCAGATATTGCGAGCAAAATCAGTGGCGTGAAAAAAGTAATTAAAGTTTTCAAATATCTCAACTAATCTTCAAAGTGCGGTAAAAATTCAACGAATTTCAACCGCACTTTTCTCATTTTTACAAGTAAAAAATTTGATTTTTTTGCTCTTTCGAAAAAACCATTTATTTTTAAATAAGTTACCTATTGTCAATAATTCAAGCAAAAAATTTATTGCTTGATCTCAATCAAAAAACACATTACCTTGTGCGTGATTTTATTACAAACACTATATCTTGTGTTTAACATCGCCATAATAACAAGGGTCGTACAATGAATAAAAGCTTAATGGTAACCAAGCGTGATGGCACGCAGGAACAAATCAATCTTGATAAAATCCACCGTGTTATTACATGGGCAGCAGAAGGTCTAGACAATGTGTCTGTTTCCCAAGTTGAGCTTCGCTCACACATTCAATTTTACGAAGGCATTCGCACTTCAGACATTCACGAAACCATTATTAAAGCAGCCGCAGATTTAATCAGCAAAGATACGCCTGATTATCAATTTTTAGCTGCCCGCTTAGCGATTTTCCATTTACGTAAAAAAGCCTACGGTCATTTCGATCCTCCTCGTTTATACGATCACGTCAAAAAATTAGTACGCATGGGAAAATACGATCATGCGTTATTGGATGATTATACTCGTGAAGAGTGGGACACAATGGACGGATTCATCGATCATTGGCGTGATATGACGTTCTCTTATGCTGCCGTAAAACAATTAGAAGGTAAGTATTTAGTTCAAAACCGTGTGACAGGAGAAATCTACGAATCAGCACAATTCCTCTATTTATTGGTTGCCGCTAGTTTATTCTCTAAATATCCAAAAGAAACGCGTTTGGATTATGTAAAACGTTTCTACGATGCAACATCTACCTTCAAAATTTCCTTACCAACGCCAATTATGGCGGGTGTGCGCACACCTACTCGTCAGTTCAGCTCTTGCGTATTAATTGAATGTGATGACAGCTTAGATTCAATTAATGCAACGGCATCAGCTATTGTAAAATATGTTTCACAACGTGCGGGGATTGGTATCAATGCAGGTGCAATTCGTGCATTAGGCAGTGAGATTCGTGGCGGTGAAGCATTCCATACGGGGTGTATTCCATTCTATAAATATTTCCAAACTGCAGTGAAATCTTGCTCACAGGGTGGCGTTCGTGGCGGTGCTGCGACACTTTATTACCCAATTTGGCACTTAGAAGCAGAAAGCTTACTTGTGTTAAAAAATAACCGTGGAGTGGAAGACAACCGCGTGCGTCACATGGACTACGGCGTACAGCTCAATAAATTAATGTATCAACGCTTAATCAAAGGCGGCGACATTACCCTATTCAGCCCGTCCGACGTGCCGGGACTTTACGAAACGTTCTTTGCGGATCAAGACAAGTTTGAAGAACTTTACGTCCAATACGAACAGGATCTGTCCATTCGTAAACGTACCGTAAAAGCCGTTGAATTGTTCTCTTTATTAATGCAAGAACGTGCATCCACCGGTCGTATTTACATTCACAACGTGGATCACTGCAACACCCACTCACCATTCGATCCGAAAGTGGCGCCGGTGCGTCAATCCAACCTGTGTTTGGAAATCGCCTTACCCACCAAACCACTAAATAACATTAATGATGAAGAAGGTGAAATCGCCCTTTGTACCCTTTCCGCCTTTAACTTGGGCAAATTGGACAACTTAGACGAGCTCGACAATTTAGCGGATCTTGCCGTGCGTGCTTTAGATGCCTTATTGGATTACCAAGATTATCCGGTGATTGCGGCAAAACGCAGTTCCCTTGCCCGTCGTTCTTTGGGTATCGGCGTGATTAACTACGCGTACTACTTAGCGAAACACGGCGTGCGTTATTCTGACGGCAGTGCCAACGATTTAACTCACCGCACTTTCGAAGCCATTCAATATTACTTATTGAAAGCCTCCATGAACTTGGCGAAAGAACAAGGTGCGTGTGAATACTTCCACGAAACCACTTACGCACAAGGTATCTTGCCGATTGATACATACAAAAAAGATATCGACAGCCTAACTTCCGAACCGTTGCATTACGACTGGGAAAGCCTACGCCGTGACATTAAAGAATTCGGTTTGCGCAACTCTACCCTCACAGCCCTCATGCCGTCGGAAACCTCTTCTCAGATTTCCAACGCCACCAACGGTATCGAACCGCCACGCGGCCATGTGAGCGTCAAGGCTTCGAAAGACGGTATTTTGAAACAAGTAGTACCAGATTATGAAAACTTAGGTGAAAACTACGAATTACTTTGGGACATCCCGGGCAACGACGGCTACTTGCACTTGGTTGGCATCATGCAAAAATTCGTGGACCAAGCCATCTCCGCCAACACTAACTATGATCCAAAACGTTTTGAAGACGGCAAAGTACCGATGAAAGTGTTGTTAAAAGATCTGTTAACCGCTTACAAATACGGCTTAAAAACCCTCTACTACCAAAACACCCGTGACGGTGCCGAAGACAGCCAAGAAGATTTGGATGATGGCTGTGCCGGTGGGGCGTGTAAGATTTAGTTTTTATAGTTGAGGGATAAAATATATGTCATCAGCTATGGAACGCCTAAAAAACCGTAAAAAGAACAGAAAATACATTGAGGATATTTATCTTGATAAATCAAACACATATGTAATTCATTATTCTTGTCAGTCATTTTACGACAATACAAAGTCAGTAAGAGTAACATCAATTGGCGTAAGGAACTTAGAAAGTGCTCAAACTCATTACTGGTCAATTTGGCATGCCTCCGAAAAATTAAAGATTGAGCCAAATAATGAAGAAAATTTAGATGTGTTAGAAAAATCAGTTTTAGATTCATACTTTGATTTTATAAAAAATCTACAGGCTAAATTTCTTCACTGGAATATGAGAAATGCTAACTACGGATTTCAAGCTCTTGAACATCGTTATCAAGTACTAGGAGAAACTCCCATTAAAATTCCAGATAGCTGTAAGTTTGATATGCCTCGTATCTTAAGTGCTCTATATGGAGGAAATTATATAGAGCATTCTTATGAATTTGAAAATAAAACTTATTCTGGAAGAATGATGGTATTAGCTGCATTGAACAATATTGCTATTAAAGATGCTATGAATGGGAAAGAAGAAGCTGAAGCCTTTGAACAAGGAAATTATCAGGCTCTACATTTATCTACTTCCCGAAAATTAGATATGATAGCTAATTTTTTCGATCTAACTCATGCTAATAAATTGAAACACAATGGAAAATTTACGGAAATCTATGGATTACATCTAACAACCATACCTGAAATTATTAAAGGACACCCAGCTTATAGTGCTTTAGTTGTAGTAGGAACTATAGTTGGCATGTTTTGGAAATTTAGGTAGAAGGAAGGACTATAAACTATGGCATACTCCGATAACGCAGGCGTCCACGCTTGTGCTAAGTAAATAAACTAAAGGCACAAGCGAAGACGCTTGCGCCAGCATGAAAAAACATTTTAAAAACTGACCGCACTTTACTCATAAGATTAAAGGACAAAAAAATGGCATACACCACTTTCTCACAAAACAAAAACGACCAGTTAAAAGAACCGATGTTCTTTGGTCAAAACGTTAACGTTGCCCGTTACGATCAACAAAAATATGAGACTTTTGAAAAGCTCATTGAAAAACAACTTTCCTTCTTCTGGCGTCCAGAAGAAGTGGATGTGTCGCAGGACCGTATCGACTACGCGGCGTTGCCTGAACATGAAAAACATATTTTCATCAGTAACTTAAAATATCAAACCTTGTTGGATTCTATTCAGGGTCGTAGCCCGAACGTGGCGTTGTTGCCGTTGGTGTCGATTCCTGAATTAGAAACCTGGATCGAAACGTGGACGTTCTCTGAAACCATCCACTCTCGTTCTTACACACACATTATTCGTAATATTGTGAACGATCCATCTGTCGTGTTTGATGACATCGTAACTAACGAAGAAATCATCAAACGTGCACGTGATATCTCTTCTTATTACGACGATTTAATCCGTGACAGCCAACTTTACAGCCTATACGGCGAAGGCACTTACACTGTAGATGGTAAAGAATGTGTGGTGACATTACGTAATCTGAAAAAACAACTTTATCTTTGTTTGATGAGTGTGAACGCACTTGAAGCGATTCGTTTTTACGTATCTTTCGCTTGTTCCTTTGCCTTTGCTGAGCGTCAATTAATGGAAGGTAATGCGAAAATCATTAAATTTATCGCACGTGATGAAGCCTTACACTTAACTGGTACGCAGCATATTTTAAACATTATGGCTGCAGGTCAAGACGATCCTGAAATGGCAGAAATTGCAGAAGAATGTAAACAAGAAGCCTATGATTTATTCTTAGCGGCAGCAGAACAAGAAAAAGACTGGGCGGATTACTTGTTCAAAGACGGTTCTATGATTGGTTTGAACAAAGACATTTTGGTGCAATACGTGGAATATATCACCAATATCCGTATGCAAGCCGTTGGTCTTCCATTACCATTTGGTGCACGTTCTAATCCAATTCCATGGATTAACGCATGGCTTGTTTCTGATAATGTACAAGTAGCACCACAAGAAGTCGAAGTGAGTTCTTACCTTGTTGGTCAAATTGACTCAAAAGTTGATACGAATGATTTTGGGGATTTCGATCTATAATTAAAAACACATAAGAAAATAACCGCACTTTGGAATATTCTTTTTAAATATTTAAAGTACGGTTAATTTTTTGTTCATTTTAAAAGGCTTTCTAACAAAGAAAGCCTTTTATTTATTAGATTTCTAATAACAATCTTGTTGGGTCTTCCAATAATTCTTTAATCGTTACCAAGAAACCAACAGATTCACGGCCGTCAATTAAACGATGATCGTAAGATAAGGCAAGATACATCATTGGACGAATCACCACTTGACCATTAAGCGCAATCGGGCGTTCTTTAATTGCATGCATTCCTAAAATCGCACTTTGTGGCGGATTAATAATTGGGGTGGACATAAGAGAACCAAACACACCGCCATTTGTAATAGTAAAATTGCCGCCAGTAAGATCTTCTACTGTTAATTTGCCATCACGACCTTTTTCAGCTAATGCTTTAATTTGTTTTTCGCTCTCTGCCATACTGAGCTTATCGCAATCGCGAAGCACCGGTGTGACTAATCCACGAGGAGTCGAAACCGCAATACTAATATCAAAATAGTTATGGTAAACAACATCATCCCTATCGATAGAAGCATTCACTTCAGGATAACGTTTTAATGCTTCCACAACCGCTTTGATATAAAAAGACATAAATCCTAAACGGACACCATGCTGTTTTTCAAATTTTTCACCGTAGGTTTTACGCAAAGTCATTATTGGCTGCATATCCACTTCATTGAAAGTAGTAAGCATTGCTGTACTATTTTTTGCTTCAAGTAAACGTTCAGCAATACGTTTACGCAAACGGGTCATTGGCACACGTTTTTCAGAACGTGCACTATAAGCTACCGTACTAATTGTATTTTGCTCAGTGGCCGCTTCTTGTTTCGCTTGCAACGCTTGTCGTTTTGCGATTTCACGTTCAATATCTTCACGTGTTAAACGACCACCCACGCCAGAACCTTGAATTTGATCTGCTTGTAAATCATGTTCTGCTAATAAACGTCGGATCGCAGGACCCTGATCCACATTGTGATTATGGCTATTTTCAATCGCAGCATGTTGACGATCTGATGGTGTGGGTTCATTCGTTGCTTTTAATGTCGCTGAACTCACATCCCCTTCTTGAGCCGTAGAAATTTTTCCTAGCAACTGTTTACTCACCACAGTTTCGCCCTCAGCTTGAATAACTTCTGCCAGCACGCCATCAGAAAGTGCAGGGACTTCTAGCACGACTTTATCCGTTTCAATTTCTACAATAACTTCATCACGTTTAACGGTATCACCTACTTTTTTATGCCAAGTAGCAACGGTTGCATCCGCAACTGATTCAGGTAGGTCTGGAACAAGAATTTCAATGGTCATTTTATTTTTCCTTATCTCTTAAAGTGCAACTTATTGCACTGAATTACTCTTTTATTTTTTATCCACGATGCAACAAGTACACCTGTAAATTTATAAAAATATCTTAATTTCTAACCGCACTTTATAGGGTTAACGCATCTTCCACTAACTGTTTTTGCTGTTTAGTGTGAAGCGACATATAACCCACAGCAGGTGAAGCCGAAGCTGGACGCCCTGCATATTTGAGTTTAACGGATTCTGGAATTGCTGATTCAAAATTATGTTTGCTGCAATACCAAGCCCCTTGGTTAAGTGGTTCTTCTTGACACCATACATAATCCGTGACATGCCCATAAGGCGCAAGCGCTTTCTTCACATCCTCATGTGGGAATGGATAAAGCTGCTCAATACGAATAATCGCCACATCTTTCTGATTATTGGCGCGACGTTGTTCAAGTAAATCGTAATAGACTTTACCTGAACACATTACCACACGTTTTACATCTTTAGGATCAAGCTGGTCAATTTCTCCAATTACAGTTTGGAAAGCTCCATTAATCAACTCATCTAAACTGGATACAGCCAATGGATGGCGTAGCAAAGATTTTGGAGAAATCGCAATCAATGGACGGCGCATTTTACGTAAAGATTGACGGCGCAACATGTGATACACCTGTGCTGGAGTTGACGGCACGCAGACTTGCATATTTTGTTCAGCACAAAGTTGCAAATAACGTTCAAGACGAGCAGAAGAATGTTCTGGACCTTGTCCCTCATAGCCATGAGGCAATAACATAACTAAACCACACATTCTGCCCCATTTTTGTTCACCAGAGCTAATAAATTGGTCGATAACAATTTGTGCACCATTAGCAAAATCGCCAAATTGCGCTTCCCAAATGGTTAAAGTTTTTGGATCCGTTGTTGCATAGCCATATTCAAAAGCAAGAACAGATTCTTCAGATAGTACCGAATCCCATACTTCAAAACGACCTTGGTTAGCATGCAAATGTGTTAATGGTACATACCCCGTACCATCATTTTGATTATGCACAACGGCATGACGATGGAAAAAGGTTCCACGCCCCGCATCTTCACCTGATAAACGAACATTAACACCTTCATCAAGCAAGGTTGCATAAGCCATGGTTTCAGCCATACCCCAGTCGAGCAATTTCTCGCCTTGATACATTGCTTTACGATCATTATAGATTTTTTCTACACGAGGATGCGCACGTAAACTTTCTGGATATTCACATACACGTTTAGCAAGTGTTAAAAAACGTTCCTGTAAAAATTTGCTTTCATACGGCGCAGTCCAATCATAGTTGAGATATTGCAACCAATCCATTTTTGCCGTATCCATTTCTCGCCATTCTGATACGACTCGATCACCATTATCTAGCGCATCGCGATAATCATTCGCCATCTCGGTAACTTGTTCTTCAGTCATCACGCCTTCTGAAACTAAGCGATCTGCATAAACTTTACGAGGTGTAGGATGTTTTTTGATGATGCTATACATCATTGGCTGAGTAGCTAATGGCTCATCAGCTTCGTTATGACCATGACGTCGATAAGAAATCAAATCAATAAAAATATCTCGTTTGAATAAATTACGATATTCCACCGCCATACGCGCAGCAAAAGCAACCGCTTCAGGATCATCACCATTAACGTGAATAATCGGCGCTTGAATCATTTTCGCGATATCGGTGCAATACTCTGTGGAACGCGTGTCATTCGGGTTAGATGTCGTAAAGCCAATTTGGTTATTAATCACAATACGAATAGTACCGCCCACACTGTAACCACGAGCATTTGACATATTCAATGTTTCTTGAACAACGCCCTGCCCTGCTACAGCGGAATCACCATGTACTGTAATCGCTAAAACTTGGCTACGCGTTGTATCATTAATACGAGTCTGTCTTGAACGCACAGAGCCCACCACTACTGGGCTTACAATTTCCAAATGAGATGGATTAAATGCCAAAGTTAAGTGAACTCGCTTATCATCCACTGCGAAATCAGAGGAAAAACCTTGATGATATTTCACATCCCCTGTACGTTCACTCGAATGTTTACCCACAAATTCATCAAATAAATCCTCAGGCTTTTTACCTAATACATTCACGAGCATATTCAAACGCCCACGGTGTGCCATTCCCATTACTACATCATTTACCCCTTGGCGACTAGCATGACGGATAATTTCTTTCATTAATGGAATAAATGCATCACTTCCTTCTAAAGAAAAGCGTTTCGCCCCCGGGAATTTTGCACCCAGATAACGTTCTAAACCGTCTGCAGCGGTAAGTTCACGAAGAAAATTAACACGTTCTTCAGATGTAAAAAGCGGTTTATCTAACACACTTTCCATTTTGCTCTGAAGCCAAGTTTTCTGTGCCATATCTTGCACATGCATAAACTCCAAACCAATTGAGCCACAATATGTCTCTTTCAACATTTGAGCTAACTCACCAAGCTTAATGGTATCGCGTTTATAAACGTAATGATTAATATTGAAGGTTTCGTTGAGATCTTGTTCAGTAAAACCGTGATGACGATAATCCAATTCAGGGACGGAAGAGACTTTCCAACGATAATAATTGAGGGGATCTAAATTAGCCTCTAAATGGCCTCGAAAACGATAGGCATTGATAAATTGTAGGACTTTCACCAATTTTGCGCCAGCAGCAGGATCTATCACTGTCACCGCTTCATTATGATTTTCTCGTGCTAAGCGACGAAAATAATCTCGCACTGGTGTATGGGGCTGTTCAAGTGCGGTCATTTTGGGTAAAGAATCAAAAGTGGCTCGCCAGCTTTCCTCCACCGACTGCGGATCACTCAAATAGCTTTCATAAAGTTCTTCTATATAAGATTGATTTGCACCGCCTAATGCTGTGCTAGCTAACCAATCATCAAATGCCTTGTTTTGCTGCATAATTACCTCTTTATTATGATTATTTGGAACGATATTTTTCGCTCCATTTTTTATCCATTATACATAGGATTGAAAAGGAAATAAGCCTCTTATCAGAAATTGTTACAGATTTGTGATCTGACTCAAACTCTTTCCTTTTTCAGATAAAAAGAGCCAATAAAAAATCAGCTCTTTTAGAAAATAAGAATAAAATTCACCGCACTTTTAACTTTAACGATTTAAAAATGGGTTTGTCTGTTTTTCTCGGTCAATGGTTGTATAAGGTCCATGCCCAGCAATAATAATAAGATCGTCATTCAACGGTAATAGTTTTGTTTTAATTGAAGAAATCAATGTTTCATAATCACCACGAGGGAAATCAGTACGACCAATCCCGCCTTGAAATAATACATCGCCTGTAAATGCCACTTTTTTCTCATGTTCAATAAAACCAATATGCCCTGGTGTATGCCCTGGTAAATGTAAAATCTCGAAATTAAAGCCATCTAATTTTAAGATTTCACCTTCTTGATTAAACCAACGATCAGGTAAAAAAGCTTCAATATTTGGCAAACCAAAGCGTTGGGCTTGTTCTGGCAAACTCTCAAATAAAAATTTATCTTCTTCATGAGAGCCCCAAATTTCAACGTTAAAATGTTGTTTTAATTGCATCGCTGCGCCAACATGATCTAAATGACCATGGGTAAGCAAAATCACTTTAAGATTTAAATCCAGTTCTTCAATACGTTGAATTAGGCGTTCGGCTTCGCCACCTGGATCAATGATTGCTGCATTTTTGTCGTCATCCCAAATCAAAGAACAGTTTTGTTGAAATACGGTGACTGGGATAATTTCGATATTCATGTTTGCTCCTTATAATCGATAAAATTGTTGAGTATTCAAAAGCATTTGCTCTTGAACATAATGTAATGGCAAAGATTTTAATTCAGCTACTTTCTTCGCTACTGCGAATAATTGCTCAGAAATTACCACACTTTCAAATCCTTCGTGTGGCCATGGACTATCCGTTTCAATCATCAAACGGTTCAACGACAAATGTTGAGCAACATATTGCGTTTTAGGATTCCATAAAATATCAGGCGTGAGGCTAGCAAAATATGGTGTAGATAAAAATTTCTGAAAAGATTTTTCATCTGTCTTAAACCAATGAAAATGGGCTCGTTGGATATTATGTTTCTGCAATAATTCAAGCGCAATATCCACATCATTATGCACAATATGTAAATTTAACGGCAAATCCCATTTTTTCGCTATCAGAATAAATCGTTCTAGTAATACAATATAAGGTGCGTAATCCAAATTTGAATTTTCACGTTTAGAATAATGTGGCAAGCCCACTTCGCCAATCGCAGAAATTAAGGAATGATGTTCATCAATCCATTGAAATAATTCTTCTTGCTCTTCTAAATTCAGCAAGGCCTGTTCGGGGTGAAAACCAGCTGCAATATAAAGTTTCTCGGAATAAGCCTGCTTTAAATTCAATAGCCTTTTAGCACTTTTTAGATTCGTACTTACTGCAAGCATACCTGTAATCTTTGAATCACCAAGTGTTTTCTGAATATTCTCATCAGAGAGTTGATCTAAATGAAGATGACAATCAAATAGCATAGTATTTTCCAATGAAAAACCGCACAAAAGTGCGGTCAATTTTAAATTTATTTTATACCCCTTTCCAGGTTCTAACAGGGCCTGTATCCACATGAATAAAATTACTTGTTGGATAATAACCTACACCACCATTTCGAAGACTTTCTGCGAAAGATTTCACTTTAATCAAAGGTACACCCGCAATACGAAAATCAATGGCTTTTCCTTTAATATGATAACTATTACTTGCTACTCCGCTACTTTGACGATGGCGCATTGCATTAGTCGCTGCAGAACGATAACCACAAATAACTTCAATTTCAGCATTGCGTAGTCCCAAATTACTTTGAATGTTATAAAACTTGTGGAATAAATTTGGATCCATTCTATGAACTTGGTTTGTTCGTTTATCGCGCATAAAATGGTCTAATTTTTTTAATGTGGTACTTGCGAAACCTTTTTGAGCAGAAAACTCACCGCTTAATCGCTCTCCCGTATTAATGTTACGGAACGTCAAAATACGAGGCTTAGGTATTGAAACCACTGCTAATACAGAATTTGGTAAAACTGATGCACCTAAAACAATTCCACCGAGCGACAGCCATTTACGTTTCTGTTTATCAACCTTGTTCATCATCTCTCCTTTCTATTTTTTGATGGATTATTAGAGATATTTTTTGACGACATTCCAATTAATGTCACTGAAATTCATCAATCCATCGTATTTGTAAATATCTGGCAATACTTGAATTTTTCCATCATCAACCCAGGATGTTACATAGTATATAAACACTGGGTTTTCTGAACGAATTAGGGCAGAAACAGTTTTTTTACTCTCTAAAACATTCTTTTTACGTTCATCAGACCACCCCGCTTCTTTTAATAAAATACTAGCAAGTTGATCGGATTTTTCCACACGCACGCAACCAGAACTTAATGCACGATCTTTACGACTAAATAATCCATGATTTGGCGTATCATGCAAATAAATCGCATCTGAGCTTGGCATATTAAATTTATAATTACCCAATGCGCTATCACCCGCGGCTTGTCGAACTCGATAAGGGAATTTATTACCAATAGATGCCCAATCAATAGAAGCAGGATCAACGACATTTCCCTGACTATCTAAAATTGAATAATTATGCTCTGCAATATAATTTGGATCCGCTTTCATTTTTGGCAATAAATCTTCATTAATCAAACGAGTCGGCGCATTCCAAGGTGGATTAACAACAACATTACTCAATTTGCTATACATCACTGGCGTACGTCGTTGAGCCTTACCAACAATAACACGAGACTCCAACGTTAAATTACCATCACGATAATACTGCAATTTATAACTTGGAATATTTACAAAGATGCCATTATGAAAATCAGGAATTACTCGCAAACGCTGTGCATTAATTGCAAGTTTCTGTCCAACCTCTGATAAGCCTGATGCAGATACCATTGATGATAACGCTTTAACAGTTTGATGATATAAGTGATTATCACCCGATAAACTTTGTACAAAACCTAAAAGTTGACCATTTTCTACCGCACTTAACCAACGTTGAATATGTTCATCTGCAGGTTGTTGGACTTGATAAGCACTAGGCGAATACAGCCAGCGTTGAGCTTGAACTCCAACATTTTGAGTATAATACAAATAATCTAGCAATATATCGCTCAATAAAACATCATAAGCTAATCCGCCTTCTTGCTCGATCAATTCAAAGGATTCTAAGGATTTTGCTGAACGTTTAGAAATACCGCTAGCCACCATAGCTGCATAATCCTGTAATAATTGGCGAGCCGCAGCACTATCTTTCCATAATGATGTATATTTACGTTCTGCATATAAACGAGCTAACAAAGGCTTAAACTGTAAAGCATGCTCACCTATTTCATGGGTTAGCGACATTTCTAAAATTGCTTGCTTTTCCTGTAATAAGCGAGCTTGATCTAATTTAATTTCTTCTTCAAGCTTTTGTTTTTCTTCTGGAGACAAATGCGAAACATCAATGCCATGAAGTTGCGCAGATTGCCCATTGTTTGCAAAATCTGCTAAAGCGCATCCTGATATCATCATTGATAATGACAACGCAAATACTGAGAGCTTTGCAGTGCTTTTAAACATAGCCATTCCTTAAACATTCCCTAAAACAACCGCACTTTATTTAGTTCTAAAATAAAGTGTGGTTAAAATAATTTTATTTTTTCTCTTCTACTGTTTCTGTTAGTTTCTGAGTTTCTTTGCCAATATCTTGCTCAGTTGAATTCAACATAACAAAATCTGCAGCCATTTTTTCTGCTTCTTTTAAGAAGAAATCTGGCGCTTCATAATCTTTAGGTAAATCATCAATATCATTTAATGCTTTTTTACCTTCTCGTTTAAAACGCTCATTAATATCTTTTAAACGTCTTGCATCATCCTTGTCATTTTCAGCTTTACGCGTTTGATAATTCAATGATAAGAATTTGCGATCACGGCGCTCATTACGAATTTTTAAATCTTCATTCAATGCAATAAATTCAGGATCTTTAGCAATACGCTCAAGATGTTTTTTATTTAATGCATCAACATCTTTGTGCGCATTGCCAACTTCTTTATAAGTTACGGATGGAATTTTATCCCACGGCAATGCATTATCTTCTTTATCTTCACCGTATTCTTTCGCATCGATAATTTCAGGGAAATTAATATCTGCTGCGACACCTTTTAATTGTGTTGAACCGCCATTAATTCGATAGAATTTTTGGATAGTATATTGCAATAAACCTAACGGCGTCTGATCCAAATCATACACAAAATTTAAAGGACGACTTTGCTGAACGGTACCTTTACCGTAAGTATTTTGTCCAATAACAATACCGCGATTGTAATCCTGCATTGCCGCTGCAAAAATCTCTGATGCCGAAGCGCTGTAACGGTTAATCATCACAAACAAAGGACCTTTATATTGTTGCTCGGCATCATCGTCTTCATGTACACGAATTCGTTGGTAAGCATCACGTACTTGTACAACGGGACCATTAGTAATAAACAAACCACTTAAAGCAACCGCTTCTGTTAATGCGCCCCCACCGTTCTCACGCAAATCAATAATTAACGCATCGGCTTTTTGTTTCTCTGCTTTAACCAATAATTTTTTAACATCATCAGTTAAACCAATATAGAAACTTGGCACTTTGATTACCGCAATATTTTTACCATCTGCTTTATCCATGGTTAATTTTGCGGCTTGATCTTCAATACGCACTTTATCACGTACTAAAGTAATAATGCGGGATTTTCCACCTTTAGACGGTTCGATTTCCAACCGCACTTTTGTGCCTTTTTTACCCTTGATTTTCTCAACGATATCTTCTAAACGCCAGCCAACGATATCTTCAATCTCGCCTGTTGCTTGGCCCACACCAATAATTTTATCTCCAGGATGTAATTTTTTACTTTTCTCCGCTGGTGCGCCAGGAACAAGTGACTTAATGCTGGTTTCATCATCTTCTGATTGTAACGTTGCGCCAATCCCCTCAAGAGAAAGATTCATGCTTTCATTAAAACTTTTCGCGGTTCTTGGTGCAAGATAGCTGGTATGAGGGTCAATTTCTCGAGCAAATGCATTTAAATAAGTTTGAAGGATATCATCTGCCTTCGTTTGAGTTAAACGGCGAATTGCCAAATTATAACGTTTGGTGAGTTTTGTTTTAATTTCTGACCATTTTTTATCTTTTAATTTAAGATTGATAATGTCATTTTTTACTCGTTCTTCCCAAAGTTTATTAGCTTCCTCTTCATTTTTCGGAAATACCGCTTTTTCACGATCAATTTCAATTTGATCCTGGCCATTCAAATTAGGCTCTTTATCTAATAAAGACAACGCATAAGTATAACGTTCATAACGACGCTTCATCATTACATCATAAATATCAAAAGCAGCAGAAAGATCACCTTGATTTAACTGGTCATCCAACTTAGCGCCATATTTTTGACGAAGTTCATCTACATCAGATTGCAAAAAGGTATTATGGCTAAAATCAATATTTTTGATATAACGATCAAAAATCTTCTCAGAAAAAGCATCATCCAATGAGATCTTTCGATAATGCGATTGGGTTAATCGAGTCGTTGCACGCTTAGTCGCCAACTGATTCGCTTCGCTTGCTGTTGGAATAGTAATATCGCTCAGTTTTAATTTAGGCTGCACAGCAAAAGCAGGCACAGAGCCGATTAACAATGCCGATAACAATGCGCTAGTAATCACATTTTTTGAAATATTAGATCTCATAACCTTTCCCGAGTAAAAAATAAATCATTATGCAAATAAACGATCTGCAGCTACACTCATAACCAAACCGTTTTCAAGTTGAACACGTGCTGAATCTTTTAGAACTTCCACCACAGTTGCTTTTTTCGCATGATCACCAGCTTTCACTTTCACCACAGAACCAACAGAAATTTGTGAAAAATCAACCGCACTTAATGACGGCTTATTGAAGTGTTTAGCATTTTTATTTGCAGGTTTACGTGGGCGTTGTTTTTGTTGAGCTTTTTTCGCTGCAGCTTCGGCTTTACGCTTTTCAGCAACACGCGCTTTAGCATCTGCAAGCTGTTGAGCTGCATGGGCTACATGTTCAGCTTCTAACACGCCAGCTGGATTACCTTGTAAATCTACGCGCACTGCGCCTTCGCGACAGCCATGTAAATAACGCCAATTTGATGTGTATTGACGAAGAGCCTGACGCAACTGAGTTTTGCTTACACGCTCATCATCTTGTAATACATCCGCTAAATCTTGGAACAGACCAATTTTTAATGGTTTTACTTCGCCTTCTAAAATAAAGCAAAGTGGGAATTTTTCAGCCAAATACGCAATAATATCTTTTGTATTGGTTAATTTTTGTGAATTTACTTGCACATCAGTGGTCTGAACGCCAGATTGAGAATCAGTCATGTTAGTTATCCTAGGGTAAATATAAACCGACTTAGTTTATCGCACTTTTTACAAAATTTACAATGAATCAAAACATTGTGAATAAATTTCGCACAAAAATAGTCAAGATCACTTCCCATATATACTTAAACAAGGCTAAAATGCGCCGTTTTTAACAATCGAATAAAAGATAATCTTTCGTGCAAGAATCAAACCTCACACAAAAATCATTTCAAATTATAAAATGCGAAGAATGTGATGCTAGTGTAACGACACCTTTAATATTAAACAAAGATGAACAAGCTGAATGTCCACGTTGCCATCACCATTTAGCGACAGGTGGGCGTTGGTCTGTTCATCGTTGCGCAATGGTTGCTTTATCGATCCTTATTTTGATGCCATTTGCCTTGGGGTATCCCCTATTAAGTCTTCATTTATTAGATGTAAAAATTGATGCTTCTATTTGGGAAGGTATTTGGAAAATGTCAGTGGCAGGCTATGAATACACTGCTTTTATGGTGTTTATCTGTGCTGTTGTCATGCCAATTACCTTTGCAATTTTAGTCATCATGCTCTGGATTGCAAAAATTTTGCATATTAAACCTCGCAGTGTTTTGCTTTTTTTAGGTTATATAAAACCTTGGGTTATGTTTGATGTATATTTAGTCGCGCTAGGTGTAACGATGTTCAAAGTACGTGAATATGCAATACTGGAAATTAATGTTTATTTAATTCCTTTCATTTTCACCGCACTTTTGACAACCTTACTTTTTATAAAATTAAACCTTAAAGCATTGTGGAAAGAGTTTTATCCAGAAAATGAACCAGCTTATGATGCAAAAAACATTGAATTATGTGATGCTTGTAACTATACATTTTCAAAAAATGGTATTCATCACGATAAAAAGAACAACCCACGATGTCCGCGCTGCTTATCGCCTGTTCATATTTCAGATAATATTAAGTTACAACGCACTTGGGCAAGTTTAATTGCTGGGATTGTTATGCTTTTCCCAGCAAATTTATTACCCATATCAGGCATTTATTTAACAGGTTCGCTCTCTGAAGATACATTAATATCTGGTGTCATTTCTTTTGTTAACATGGGCAGTTATTTTGTTGCTTTCGTGGTATTCTTTGCGAGTATTTTTGTCCCAATCAGTAAAGCAGCAATCTTACTTTACTTACTAAGTTGTGTTCATTTCAAATGGAGACATTCTATAAAATGGCAAATACGTTTATTACATATTGTGCATTTCGTTGGACGCTGGTCGATGCTCGATTTATTTGTATTAGCCTTAATGATGTCACTAGTAACACGCGGTGAAATTATTAATTTTACCGTTGGTCCCGGCGCATTTTACTTCGGAGCTGCCGTATTTTGCAGCATGATTTCAACCTCACAATTTGATAGTCGATTAATTTGGAAAATTTATGACAGAGAAAAATAGTTCTTCAATGAAAGATCAACATACAGAAATGACAGCGGCAGTTCGAAAAACTCGTCGTATTTCTCCATTTTGGTTACTTCCCTTTATTGCATTATGTATTGGGGCAATTTTATTCTTCCAAATTGTTAAGGAACGTGGCACAAGCATCACGATTACCTTTACCAATGGTTCTGGTATCGTTGCGGATAAAACACAAGTTCGCTACCAAGGTTTACAAATTGGTGTGGTGAAAAAAGTAAATTTCACAGATAACATGCAAAAAGTGGAAGTTATTGCCAATATCAATCCTGAAGCATCAAGTATTTTGCGTGAAAATACAAAATTCTGGCTTGTTCAACCAAATGTTTCACTTGCAGGAATTTCAGGTTTAGATTCTCTCGTATCAGGCAATTACATCACTCTTCAACCAGGTGATGGCGATCGCGAAGATGAATTTATTGCGGAAGAACAAGGCCCCATTGCCCAAGTTTCGCCTGGAGATTTATTGATTCACTTAATTTCTGATGACTTAGGCTCAATTTCCATCGGTGCATCCGTCTATTTTAAAAAACTACCTGTAGGAAAAATTTACGATTACCGCATTAATAAAGACAATAAAGTGCAAATAGATGTTGTGATTGATAAAGCCTATGCACAGTTTGTGAAAAAAGATTCACGTTTTTGGAACATTAGTGGCATTAACGCTAACATTAGCCCGTCAGGTTTAAATCTAAATGTAGAAAGTTTAAATGCAGTTGTACAAGGTGCTGTTTCTTTTGACTCTCCAGCTGACAGCCCAAAGGCAGATGAAAATAGTCATTTCACGCTCTATACCAATTTAAAAGCCGCAAAACGTGGGATTGAAGTCAACGTAAATATTCCAGCATCCGCTGGTCTCGTTGCAGGACAGACTGAAGTTTATTCTCAAGACAATCCTATCGGGATTCTTTCTAAAATAAGTGCGGTTGAAAATAACGATGAAATTTTAGAAGGCAGTTTATTGATAGCTCCAAACCAAGCCTCCTTATTTAAAGCGAATAGCAAAATCGTACTTCGTAATAAAAAAACGGATCTTGGTAATTTAGCAGATCCAAAAAAATTCTTTCGTGGCGAATATTTTGATGTCATTGCTGGAGATGGTGAAACTAAGCATCAATTTGATGTCATTAAAGAAAATGAGTTATTACTCAATGCACCTAATACATTAGTTTTAACACTCACTGCACCAGAAAATTATGGTGTAAGTGAAGGGCAAAATGTGTTTTATAACAACATGCCAATCGGACAAATTATTTCACAAAAAGTGGATGTAAATGGTGTGCAATTTAAGGCAGCAATTGCATCCGAATATCGTAATTTAATTCACGAAAACACACAATTTGTCGCAGCTACCAACTTTGATATCAGCGTTGGACTAGACGGATTGCGTTTTGAGTCCGCGACACCAGAAAAATGGTTACAAGGTGGCGTACGAGTATTAACGAAACAAGGTCAGGGAAAAGCTAAAGATAGCTATCCGCTTTATCAAAATATTAGTAATGCTGAACATGGCATCATTGGAAATATTCTTACACCAACGATAACCTTACACACCCAAACGTTACCAAGCATTGATAAAGGATCTCTCGTACTATATCGTCAATTTGAGGTGGGAAAAATTTTAAATATTAAACCTAAAACTAATAGCTTTGATGTGGAGGTTTATATTTATCCCGCCTATCAACATTTGTTGACCGATAAAAGCCGTTTTTGGGTAGAAAGTGCGGCGAAAATTGATATCACACCTAAAGGAATTAGCATTCAAGCGACGCCACTTGCGCGTTCATTAAAAGGTGCGATTAGCTTTGATAATAGTGGTTCAGGCAATAATCGAACACTTTACGCAAATGAAAGTTATGCAAAATCCATCGGGCTTGCAATCACCTTAACGGCAGATGATGCAACCAATCTGAGCAAAGGAATGAGTCTGCGCTATTTGGGTTTAGACGTGGGGCAAATTGACAGTATTCAGCTTGATACAAAATCTAAACGCATCACTGCAAAAGCGTTAATCAACCCTAATTATATGAATATGATTGCAAAAGAAGGTTCTAACTTTACAATTATCTCACCACAAATTTCAGCAGGTGAAATAGATAACCTTGATAGCCTATTACAGCCTTATATCGATATTGAAATTGGGAATGGTAAAGCAAAAACACAATTCAATTTAGCTCAAACAGCGCCACAACGTAATAAATTTAGTAATGGTACGCCATTTATTTTAGAAACACGTGATGCCATGAATTTAAGTGAAGGTTCACCAATTCTTTATCGAGGCGTAGAAGTGGGTACCGTGAAAAAATTTGAGCTTAACAGTCTTGGTGATCGCGTCTTAGTGCATATCGCAATCATGCCGAAATATAGTCATCTTGTTCGACAAAATACAGAGTTTTGGATTGCATCAGGCTATGACTTTAGCTTAGGCTGGAAAGGTGCGGCATTTAATACAGGAAGTGTTCAACAACTACTAAAAGGTGGCATTTCTTTCTCCACACCAGCAGAAAAAGAAATTCAACCACAGGCGCAGCCAAACAAACGTTTCTTACTTCAAATAAAACGCCCTGAAGAAGTGCAAACTTGGGGAAGCGGCGCGTTACCACAATAAATAAAAAATGGATTAAACGGTAAAAGGTTTAATCCATTTTTTTTATTATCGATTTAAATAGTCCAATAAATTTTCCCACTGTAATTGCATATCTTTTATACCCAACTCATACATTGCCTGCAATTTATTGGGATCTTTTTCAATGCGCTTAATCTTCAAATCAACAGAAGGTCGAATAACAAAAATATCGCCTTTTTCTGCTAGCTTAATCACATTTTCAACTTGTCGATTATACATGGCATAACGCTGATTTACGGCATCTGCAAAATGTGGATAACGTCGATAAAACCATTTGGCAATCCAAGCCATTGGCTTAGATTTTCTATAATCTAAAGTTCGGGTAAGAATAACAATGATTTTATCGTATCCTAGCTTCTGCATTTGTTCGACAGGAATAGAATCCGCAATGGCACCATCCAAATAAGGAATCCCGTCTATCTCAACAGGACGAGAAACATAAGGCATAGCAGAAGTAGCACGCAATACCTCCATTTGCGCCAAAGGATCTATTAATTTGACATATTCCGCTTGCGCAGTTTGTAAATTAGTCACAGCTACATAAAAATCTATATTTGATTCTTTAAAGGTTTTATTATCAAACACATCATATTTGAAAGGTACTTCGTAAAAAGCAAAATCTTTATTCACGATATTGCCTGTGCTCGCCAAACTTTTAAAACTGATATAACGCTTATCTGATATAAATTTCTTGTTGTAACGAATTGCCCGCCCTTTTTGCCGAGAAGGATAATTAACACCAAACAATGCACCTGCAGAAACAGAAATGATACCATCAACCCAAAAATCTTTATCTAAGAAGATATCTAGTACACCCGCGGTGTACATGCCTCGCATCGCCCCACCTTCTAATACCAAGCCAATTTTCATTGATTTTTTAACTTCTTCCATTTGAAAACAACACATAAAAATATTGCGTGCCATTTCTGAATACGCAATTATTTGAACAATCTGGATTAATCCCGTTTTCGACTCAGCAACCACCAAATCATCACAATAAATAGCAAACTTGGCATTAGCGCACCGAAAACAGCAGGCATGTTATAAACAACGCTCATTTGCCCGAAAATTTCATTTACGACATAGAACAAAAAGCCAAAACAGATGCCAGTTACAATTCTAGCTCCTGCTGTCACACTGCGTAGCGATCCAAAAATAAAAGATAATGCCAATAACATCATCACACCAACAGACACAGGTTGGAAAATTTTTCTCCAAAATGTGAGTTCAAAGCGACTCACATCCTGACCTGTTTCACGTAAAAATGAAATGTAATTATACAAACCTGAAATAGACAGTGATGTAGGACGTAAAGAAACAGCGCCTAATTTATCTGGCGTTAAATTTGTTTCCCATTTTTCCGATAAGCGATTACTTGTCGTGATTTCATCTTTGCTAATCATAGAATGGTTCACTTGACGTAAAGTCCATTTACTTTCATCTTCCGAATAACTTGCTTGGTTAGCATGTTTCAACTCCGTCAAATTACGATGCTGATCAAAAGTATAAATATAAATATCGTTTAATTTTGCGTCATCAGTAACACGTCGAACAAACACAAAATTATTACCATCTTTTGCCCAAACCCCATTTTTCATGGAAAGCATTGAACCACCCGAAAGTGCTCGAGCACGCATATCACGTGCGAACTGTTCTGTTTGTGGAATCCCCCACTCACCAATCACCATGGTTAACAACACTAATGGTAATGAGGTTTTCATCACTGCCATACCAATTTTAAAACGAGAAAATCCAGCAGCTTGCATAACAACGAGTTCGCTTCGACTTGCAAGGTTGCCTAAAGCCATTAGAGCACCAAGCAATGCTGCCATAGGAAAGAAAGTTTCAATATCTTTTGGAATGGTTAACCCAGTAAAAGCCACCGCTTGCCAAATATCATAAGTACCTTTACCTACGCTACGAAATTGTTCCACAAATTTAATAATGGCAGAAAGCCCAACCAATGTAAGCAAAGTGGCAAAAATTGAGCCAAGAATACTTTTTCCAATATAACGATCGAGGGTATTCATCATTTTGCTTATCCTTTTCTACTAAATAAATGGCGGAATTTATACATCACAGCGCTATCCCAACCGTTTAACACGATACCAAGCAACAAAAAGCCAATATTAACAAGAGGCATAAAAATAACAGCCTCTAATTTTCCTGCTGCCCCCGCAGATTTAAAGGAACTTTGTAATAAAAAATAAATTAAATAGAGTAAAAGTGCGGGTAAAATTTTGGCAAATCTACCTTGTCGCGGATTTACACGACTTAACGGAACAGCAATTAACGCCATTAGTGGAACAGCTAGGATTAATGTAATACGCCAATGCAATTCAGATTTCGCAGAAGGAGAGTCTAAAGCGATAAGTTGAAACAACGTTAATTCCGCTACTTCATCATTCATATTTTCTGTTTCCTGATGACCTAAATAGGCTTGATATTCATCAAAATGCGTAATGCGGAAATCAGGCAAAACAGACGTGCCTTCAACTCGTTGCGTATTTTGTAAATTCAGAATTTGATCGCCATTTGGAAGTGATTTTAGTTCGCCTTTTTCAGCAGTCACAACTGACGGTTTCGTTTGTCTTTTTGGTGCCGTTTGGAACAAATACACATCATTAATTTGGTTTCCCTTGATACTATCAATAAATAAAACAAAATTGTTGTTATTCGTTGCTATAAACTGACCAGAAGCAAGCGCCCCCATTGTTGGATTCGCTTTGGCATCTTCCACAATTGCAGCTTGTTTTTGAATTGACCAAGGCGAAAGCCACAAGACGTTATAAGCAGCAAGTCCCGCAGTAATCAATGAAAGCATTAACGCCACACGCACTAAAACACGCTGTCCGACACCACAAGCACGCATCACCGTTATTTCACTTTCAGCGTAAAGACGACCAAAAGTGAGTAAAATCGCAATAAACAAACATAATGGCAACATTAATTGCGCCATAGCAGGCATGCCTAGCCCAAGCAAGGAAAATACCAAATCAGCTGGCACTTTACCATTAGCCGCAGATCCCAGTACGCGCACTAACTGCTGAGAGAAAAATATCAGCAATAAAATGAACAAAATGGCGACTTGGCTCTTAAATACTTCTTTCGTTAAATATCGAATTAAAATCATCTTATTTCGTTTGTTTTTCTAAATCTAAAACGGAGGAAAACTGGATAAAATCGGTCGCGTATGATACCTTATTTTCGCTGAATTAAACAGAAATTTAAGGACATCAAATGAAATATCAAGCAAAAAACACCGCACTTTCTCAAGCTGGTGATTGCATTGTTTTAGGCGTATATGAGAACAATGAATTTTCAAAAAGTTTCCATGAAATCGATCAATTAACCCAAGGCTATTTAAACGGTTTAGTAAAATCAGGTGAGCTAACTGGCAAATTAGCCCAAACCGTTTTACTTCGAGATCTTCAAGGTCTGGCTGCTAAACGCGTGTTAATCGTTGGCTGTGGCAAAAAAGGAGAACTCACGGAGCGTCAATATAAACAAATCATCCAAGCTGTATTAAAAACGCTAAAAGAAACCAACACGCGTGAAGTTGTTTCTTATTTAACTGAAATTGAATTAAAAGATCGCGATATTTATTGGAATATCCGCTTTGCGATTGAAACGATTGAACACACCAATTATCAATTTGATCATTTCAAATCTCAAAAAGCAGAAACCTCTGTTTTAGAATCGTTCATCTTTAATACGGATTGTGAGCAAGCACAACAGGCTATTGCTCATGCCAATGCGATTAACTCAGGTATAAAAGCAGCACGCGACATCGCAAATATGCCACCAAATATCTGCAACCCTGCTTATCTTGCTGAGCAAGCAAAAAATTTAGCAGAAAATTCTACCGCACTTTCTTTGAAAGTTGTGGATGAAGAAGAAATGGCAAAACTTGGAATGAATGCTTATCTTGCTGTCTCAAAAGGCTCTGAAAACCGTGCTTATATGTCTATTTTGACATTCAACAATGCGCCAGATAAAAACACCAAACCCATTGTACTTGTAGGCAAAGGATTAACCTTTGATGCGGGCGGTATTTCACTTAAACCTGCCGCTGACATGGATGAAATGAAATATGACATGTGTGGTGCAGCTTCTGTCTTCGGCACAATGAAAGCCATTGCAGAGTTGAATTTGCCATTAAACGTTATTGGTGTTTTAGCTGGTTGTGAAAATCTGCCTGATGGCAATGCTTATCGCCCTGGCGATATTCTCACCGCCATGAACGGTTTAACCGTAGAAGTGCTGAATACCGATGCGGAAGGTCGCTTAGTCCTTTGTGATGCCCTTACTTATGTTGAGCGTTTTGAACCAGAGCTTGTTATTGATGTTGCAACCTTAACGGGGGCTTGTGTCGTTGCGCTTGGGCAACACAATAGCGGATTAGTTTCTACAGATAACGCTCTTGCCAATGCACTACTCCAAGCCTCAACAGAAACTACTGACAAAGCGTGGCGTTTACCATTAAGCGAAGAATATCAAGAGCAACTGAAATCGCCTTTCGCCGACCTTGCCAATATTGGGGGTCGCTGGGGTGGCGCAATTACAGCAGGTGCATTTTTGTCTAATTTCACGAAAAAATATCGCTGGGCACATTTAGACATTGCCGGTACGGCTTGGCTACAAGGCGCAAATAAAGGCGCAACTGGCCGCCCTGTTTCGCTATTAACCCAATTTTTGATTAATCAGGTTAAATAACCACAAAACTGGCACACGTTGCACCTTTAAATCGATTACTCTGCTAGTTCGGTTTGCTCATGTGCCATTAACTCTTGCCCCACATCATCAAGCAAACTTAGATAACGTTCATATTGTTTCAACATATCTGCAATCAATTCATCTTGATCCATATATTGAACATCGTAACCTACTCGTCCATCAAAAAAATAAGTGTAAGGTTCATAAGTAGTGCTATGCTGAATGTGTGGTAAATTTTCATCGTTAATTAATTGCTCTGACACCTCTCGCCCAACAGATTTAATACCATACATAAAATCTCGCATTGATTCTTTATGAATTACCAATTCCAAAGCTGGCTCTTCTTGTTCAAATAATGTGTTGATTTCTACACTTAAATTATATTTTCCTGTTAATTCTTGACGTAATTCTCGCATAGCGGGTAACGCCGTATTTTTAAGAAAACGTAAAATATCTTTCTCTTGCGTTTGGTTCATCATTTGCTCTAAATGTGATTTCCATTTATCGCCGCTCCAGAAAATGCTAGTTGGATTGACTTTAGTAGAAAAATATTTTTTATCCGCAATTAAGCCTTTCCATAAACTAAAACACATTACCAACATCAATAAAGCAAAAGGCAAGGCAACAATTAATGTCATTGTTTGTAAATTAGCTAGTCCACCAGATTGCATAAGAACAATCGCGACAACTGACATCAAAGTTCCCCACATTATCGCTTGCCATGCAGGCGAAGCTAAACTTTTATCACGAGATGCAATGTTATTTAACACATAAATGCCTGAATCTGCTGAAGTAATAAAAAACAATGAAATCACTAATAAACTCACAAAGCCCGTTACTGTTGGCAAAGGCAGATAATTTAAAAATTTAAATAATAAAATTTCTGGAGAAGAAATAAATTCGCCAAGCTCGCCCGCAGCAATGCCATCATTTAGCCATACTGCTGTATTACCAAAAACAGTAAACCATAAAATACCAAATAAACTTGGGATAACTAATACGCCAAAAATAAATTCACGGATAGTTCGTCCTTTAGAAATACGGGCAATAAATAGCCCCACAAACGGAGCCCAAGAACACCACCAAGCCCAATAAAGCACAGTCCATCCACTAAACCAGCTAGTATGTTCTTGTTCATAAGCATAAGTTTTAAAGCTAAGCTGTACTAAATTGCTGAAATAATTACCAATATTGTCGCTAAATGCAGATAAAAGGTATAACGTCGGCCCGGCAATTAAAACAAAGAGAAGCAAACCAAATGCTAAAGTTAAGTTAATTTCACTTAATATTTTCACGCCTTTTCCAACACCAGAAATGGCAGAAAACATCGCTAAACACATCACCACAACAATAACGCCAACTTGTAAAGCAAAGCTGTTCTGACTTATCCAATCTATTTGTTCAAGCCCTGCACCAAGCTGTGATGAACCGAAACCTAATGTGGTAATAATCCCAAATAATGTGGCAAGTAACGCCATAACATCAATTGCATCACCGATTTTGCCATTAATACGATCTTTTAATAAAGGATAAAAACAAGAGCGCAACGCTAAAGGTAATTTATAACGAAACCCAAAATAAGCTAATGCTAAAGCAATGGTGCCATATACTGCCCAAGCGTGAATGCCCCAGTGGAACAGGGTGTGAAGTAAAGCTTCTTGTTGTTTATGTTCGGCTGAACCCGTTGTAATGTCAGAAAGATAATGGGTTAATGGTTCTGCTACGCCAAAAAACATCAGTCCAACCCCCATTCCAGCGGCAAATAACATCGCAAGCCAAGATAAGAAACTAAATTCAGGTTCTTCTTCATCCTGCCCTAGTTTTATATTGCCAAGACTACTTACTGATAAAATTAATAAAAATCCTAAAAACACTGAAAAAGTGAGAACATAAAACCAACTAAAATTGGCAAAAATGCTAGTTTTAGCTTGATTCAATAATGCTTGCGTTTGTGCTGGGACAATTAAAATCATCGCCATAAGTAACAACACAAAAAATAATGTAACGCCAATTACCAAAGGATTAAATGACGTTCGCTTTGTCATAAATTGAAATAAAAACAAACTGTTCCCCTTAACGATTAAATGAATAAATTAAAAAATAGATTTAATAAACATTGCCTAGAGGCAAAAGTGTGTAATGGAACCACTACAAATGACAGCACATAGAAGTGCGATTTTGAAGGAAACGTTCAGTAGGAATTGAAGGCTTGTTTCCTAAAAGTTAATACATGATAACAAAATGTAGTTATTATTTCAAATTAGTGAAGATTTGTTTAAAAGTGCGGTGAACAATCAAATATTTTTCTTTATATAATTTTCTAAAATAAATCTTGATAAAGAGAAGGTAGGGATGAACTTTATTATTAATAAAAAACCGCACTTGGAGAAAAACAAAGTGCGGTCATTTTTACTACATCACCGACACCGCTTTAATTTGAATATAGACATCTTGCCCAATAGAAAAACGCAGTTCATTTTGCGCCCATTTACTGATACTTGCCCAAATCTTATGCCCTTCCACTAATACGGAAAGATCCACTCTGGAATCTTGTATCTCAATTTGTGCGACTTGACCACGTAAAATATTACGAATACTTGTTTGTTCTGGCTTTTGCAGTGTAATAGAAACATCTGAACTATAAATACAAACTCGCACTCGCTCGCCTACATTTGCGGGCACTTGATGAATCCAAAGTGCTTGTTCGCCTAAGGAAAGTGCGGTCATTTTATAAGGTGGATTATGCAAATAAACAGGCAAGGCAAGTACACTACTCTGTTCTCTTTCCCCTTTCCAAGGGGCAAAAATAGCACTATTCCAAATTTTTTCTACGCTGTCATAGGCTTTCACGATGCCGTTTTCCATCAGTACGACCCGATCAGCTAAACGTAACAGTTCGTCCAAGCTATGTGTAACATATAAAATCGGGATATTAATTTCTTTAGAAAGACGTTCCAAATATTGCATTAGCTCGCGTTTGCGGGGAACATCAAGGGCTGAAAGTGGTTCGTCCATCAGTAAAATGTCGGGCTCAGCCAACAATGCTCGACCGATTGCTACACGCTGCTTCTCACCACCAGAAAGCGTGAGCGGATAACGCTTTAATAAGTGAGTAATCCCGAGAAGATCGACAATATAATTAAAATCATCTTGCGAGACATTTTTCATGCCATAGCGCAAATTTCCTTTTACGGTATAGTGAGGAAATAAGCGCGCATCTTGGAATACATAGCCAATTTTACGCAAGTGGGTCGGCAATGATTCTTGGCTTTCCATATCCACTAAAGTGCGGTCATTTAAACGGATGAATCCTTCGTCTGGTTGTATCAAACCACTGACGAGATTAATTAGCGATGTTTTGCCTGAGCCAGACAAACCGAAAATTGCGGTTACGCCTTGATCTGGAACTTGTATATTCGCTTGCAAGGCAAGTTGCCCGAGCTGTTTTTTCACATTAATCTGCAACATTTCCTTGCCCTAATTTTTTCTGCATTCGCTTGCTCAACCACTCTGACAATAGCAAAGAAATCAATGAAAGAATGATAGCAAATAAACATAAGCGAGCAGTTTGTTCTTCTGCACCGGGTGTTTGAATAAAAGAATACATCGCAAGTGGAATCGTTTGAGTTTCGCCTGCAATGTTCGATACAAAGGTAATGGTCGCGCCAAATTCCCCTAATGATCGTGCGAAACCAAGCACGAGCCCAGCTAAAACCCCTGCTAAAGAAAGCGGCAAGGTTATTGTAAAAAATACACGCCAAGCGGAAGCGCCCAATGTTTGCGCTGCTTGCTCCAATTTAATATCAATATTTTCTAAAGAAAGTCGAATCGCGCGAACAACCAATGGAAAGGCAACCACCGCAGAGGAAAGCACCGCACCTTTCCAACTAAAACCAAAAGATAAGCCAAACCACTGATATAAATACTTACCAATGAAACCATTGCGCCCCATTGCCACAAGCAATAGATAACCGATAACCACAGGTGGCAACACTAAAGGCAAATGAATTACGCCAGTAATCAGGGATTTTCCATAGAAATTTTTACGCGCTAAGAGCCACGCGACAAAAATGGCTAACGGCAGACTCCAAAGCATGGAACTAACAGCGACACTCAGGCTTAAATTAATCGCTGAGATTTCCATTGGAGTCAGATTGAAAAATGAAAAAAATTGAGTAAGCAAAATGAATCCTTATACAAATAGCCTCTCTTTAAATCCCTTTTTATGAGAATATCCCACATTAATGAGAGGTAAGATACTCTATAATAACAAAAGGGCAGAAATATCCGCCCTTCATGACTATTGAGATTCTATCTTATTTTGCAGAGAAACCATACCCTACAAGTACTTTCTTCACAGCATCTGATTCTAAATATTTCAAGAAGTCACGAGAATCCGTATTATCATGATCTTTCAAAATAGAAACGGGGTAAACAACGGGTTTATGGCTATCCGCAGGGAAAACCGCAACAGTTTTAACTTGTTGGCTAATTTTTGTATCAGTGCTGTACACAATACCGTAAGGTGCTTCTGCACGTTCAACTAAAGCTAATGCGCCACGCACATCTTTTGCACGCGCTAAACGATCTTGTACTTTATCCCATAAATTTAATTTAGTTAATGCTTCTTCTGCGTATTGACCAGCAGGCACGTGCGCAGGATCGCCAACAGATAAATAGCTATCTTTTAATGCATTAATCCATTCGCCTTTTGCAATATCCACAGAATTTACCGCACTTTTTGCTGGTGCGATTAAGACTAAATCATTACCCACTAAAACTTTTTCAGTTTCTTTCACGGTTAAGTCTTTTTCAGAAAGATATTTCATCCATTTATTGCTTGCAGAAACAAAAATATCCGCTGGTGCGCCTTCTTCAATTTGTTTTGCTAAAGTTGAAGAAGAAGCAAAAGAAAACACCACTTCATTTTTTGGATTTTGTTTTGCGTAATCTTTTGCTACTTGTTGTAAAGCATCTGTCATTGAAGCCGCTGCAAATACAGTCACTTTAGCGGATGCCGCAAAAGAAAATCCTAATCCTGCGATTAAAAGTGCGGTTGAAATTTTAGTTAATTTTTTCATGAATCATCTCCTATGATTAAACGTTATTTACTTGATTATATATTGAAATAAATAATAATCATATAGCAAAAGAAAAATTATTTAGTAAAATATATAACGCTTATGCTTACTTAGGACAGCAAAATGAAAAACACCGAAATTTTACTCACCGTTAAACTTCAACAAGAACTTTTTATCGATCCAAAACGAGTGCGTTTACTCAAAGAAATTCAACAATGCGGTTCGATTAATCAAGCAGCTAAAAATGCAAAAGTGAGCTATAAAAGTGCGTGGGATCATTTAGAAGCCATGAATAAAATCAGCCCTCGCCCATTGCTTGAACGAAATACAGGTGGAAAAAATGGTGGAGGCACTGCGCTTACCACTTATGCCGAGCGTTTGCTACAACTTTATGATTTATTAGAACGTACGCAAGAACACGCTTTTCATATCCTACAAGATGAATCTGTGCCGTTAGATAGTCTACTCACGGCAACCGCACGTTTTTCTTTACAAAGTAGCGCACGCAATCAATTTTTTGGGCGAGTGGCACAACAGAGAATCATTGACTCTCGTTGTGTTGTTGATGTGAATGTACAAGGATTACCAACGCCGTTGCAAGTTTCTATTACCACAAAAAGCTCTGCTCGTTTGAAACTCATTACGGAAAAAGAAGTGATGTTGATGTTCAAAGCACCTTGGGTGAAAATTAGTGAAAAACCACTGGATAATCAATCTAATCAGTTCCCTGTAAATATCAAATCACTAAATAAAGAAGAAGCCATCCTTCAATTTACTGACAGCGACATTGAATTTTGTGCCACGGTCCACCAACCAAATCAATGGCAAATCGGGCAGCAAGTTTGGATTCACATTGATCAAGAGCAAATTATTTTAGCAACGCTAGGTTAATCTAAAAGTGCGGTAAATATTGGAAGAACATTTTAATCTCATAAAAAAACAGGCTTGATGCCTGTTTTTTCTTATTGAATAAAACCCAAAACTAATTAGAAAGATTTTTTAACAATCAGCGTAATGCCATCCACGCGTTCAACTTCAATCAATGCACCGACTGTAAGATTATCACCTTGAATGCGCCAAGTTGTGTCGCCAAAAGCGCCCCGACCAATTCCATTCGCGCCAAGTTCTTGAACAATGCCTTGTTTACCAAGTAAGGCATGATCGCGTTGGTTTAATGTTGAATAAGATTGATCATGACGATCTTTACCATGTTGATATTTCCACCAAATCACAGAAAGTATACAAGCTAATAGCGCATAAAAAATAGCAAGTGAGGCAAGAGAAAGGCTTGGAAAAAGAAATTGTACAAATGCCGTCACTAAAGCCGCTAAGCCCCACCATAGCAAAAATATCCCTGGTGTAAGCACTTCACCAATAAGCAAAATAAAGCCTAAAATCAGCCAGTGCCAAAGTGTCCAATTTATTAACCAATCCGCCATAGATTCTCCTATTTGTTGTAAGGGTTTTTTATTACAAAAGTCCAGTGATAAACGATTAAAAAAATTACCGCACTTTATCTAAATTAAGATTTTTTATCGCCCTTTAATAACTCCGCAATACCAGCAACAGAACCAATTAAATTGCCAGCTTCTAATGGCATAAGCACGACTTTACTGTTTCCTGAACTACCGATTTCTTTCAATGCTTCCGTGTATTTTTGAGCGATAAAGTAGTTAATCGCTTTGGTATCACCACTGGTAATTGCTTCTGATACCATTTGCGTTGCTTTTGCTTCAGCTTCTGCGGCTCGTTCTCGAGCTTCAGCTTGTAAAAAGGCTTCTTGTCGCTCCCCTTCCGCTTTTAGAATTCTAGCTTGTTTTTCACCTTCAGCACGGAGAATCTGAGCCTGACGAATCCCTTCAGCCTCTAATACTTCAGCACGTTTATTTCGTTCCGCTTTCATTTGAGCATTCATAGAATCAATCAATTCACGAGGCGGACGAACATCACGAATTTCAATACGAGTTACTTTTATCCCCCATGGATTTGTCGCTTCATCCACAATAGCCAATAATCGACTATTAATAGAATCACGTTGGGAAAGCATTTCATCAAGCTCCATCGAGCCAAGCACGGTTCGAATATTTGTCATGGTTAAATTGATGATAGCTTGTTCCAAATTATTCACTTCATAAGCCGCACTTCGGGCATCAATCACTTGCACAAAACAAACCGCATCAATAGAAACATTGGCGTTATCTTTAGAAATCACTTCTTGGGAAGGAATGTCTAAAACTTGTTCCATCATATTAATTTTACGACCAATACGATCAACAAAAGGCACTACTAAATTTAACCCAGGCATTAATGTTCTTGTGTAACGACCAAAACGTTCGATTGTCCAGTTATAGCCTTGTGGTACGGTTTTCACTGTAGAAAACAAAATTAATGCGACTAATATCACAAAAATTAATGTGGAAATAGCGAATCCATCAAGCATATTTTTTCTCCTTTATTAGGGTAGATTTAATGAAAAAAGTCTATCAAATCCACCCGCACTTTTATAGCCTATTTTGTATAAAATTAAGGCAATTTTGCCACCACTGCATAGCCTTCAATTAAGCCTTCCACCTCATAAGAAGCATTCGCGGTAATGAAAGCTGTCTCACCTTGTTTCAAAGAAAGTGCGGTCATTTCTGAGCGTAAATTTAACTGCCCCTTCATCACCAATAAAATACTCGCACTTTGTGCTTTTAAATGATGCGTTTCACCACATTCATATTGAATATTTAGCAAAGCGAAATCTTGCGCAGGAGTAGCATAAGTAAATATACGCGTGTCTTGAGGTGCCGACGGGATAATTTTAGGTTCCACTTCACGACAATCAACAATTTTAAGCAATTCTGGAATATCCACATATTTAGGCGTTAAACCACCTCGAATCACATTATCCGAACAAGCCATCAGTTCAATATTTTGCCCACGCAAATAAGCGTGTGGAATGCCAGCATCTTGGTAAATTCCCTCGCCTTTTTTGAGGTGCACAATATTAAACAAATAGAAGCAGATTAAACCAGCATCTAATTTATCTAAAGAAATATTCATTGCATCAATGGTGTAAAGCACCCAATAATCTGGATTAGTTAAATCCAGATTATTAGCCTCATAAGCAGTTTGATTCTCCAACAGAATAGGGTAAAGCCATTGGTGTAGCTGAGCTTGTTCTGCTTGCATTATATCGGCATAGAAAGCATGTAAATCTTGTTCATTCAATTTTTTTGCAAGCGGGGCTAAAGATAATCTCGATTCTAAAGTCTCAATAATGTCCGATTTATTTTTAAAACCATGCAACAACCAGAAATCAGATAAAGCAATCATCATTTCAGGTTTATGATTGTTATCTTTATAAGTCCGTGTTGATGCTTTTAAATCAATGCCTTTCGCATTTTCTTCCGCAAAACCTATTTCAGCTTGCGTTTTTGTTGGATGAAGTTGAATGGAAAGAGGTTGAGCGACATCAAGAATTTTTAATAAATACGGTAATTCATCACCAAAACTGGCTCGGCTTTGTGCGCCAAGTGCGGTAGGATTTTTCTGTAAAAATTCAGTAAGTAATACATTTTTACCATCGACTTCAATGGTTGAAGGCGCAGAATGATGAGCGCCTAACCACCATTCAGCATAATATTGATTTTCTTCTGCAGGAATATTCAGTAATTGAGGAATATATTGATGCCCTCCCCATACGTAATTTTGGAGTGAGCCAGTAAGTTTATAGATCATTTTTAATTTTTCCATTGAATCCTATCTACACCACAGTTTTATTTACATAAATAAAAAATCCGCACAAAGGCGGACTTTTTTATCGTAAAGAAATTATTTATTTAAGCTTAATACCACTGATTCTCCAGCGACCACTTCACCTGATTTTTTCACAATGCAAGAAATTTCATCCATATTGGAAATAACAACGGGTGTTAATACAGATTTTGCTTTTGATTCTAATAAAGGAAGATCAAATTCAATCACGGTATCACCGCGCTTAACAGATTGACCTTCTTGCGCAATACGAGTAAAGCCTTCACCTTTCAGCTCAACGGTATCAATACCAAAGTGTACAAATAATTCTACACCTTCTTTTGATTCCATTGAGAAAGCATGGTTGGTTTCAAAAATTTTACCAATCACACCATCCACTGGCGCAATGATTTTGTTACCGGTAGGACGAATAGCAACACCATCACCCACGATTTTTTCAGAGAAAACCACATCGGGAACATCTTCAATATTTACAATCTCACCAGAGATAGGTGCATAAATTTCAACTTCCACAGATTTGTTTTCTTTTGAACCGAATAACTTGTCAAATAAGCCCATTTTAATCTCCTATCAATTCATAGATGGTCATTATTTTAACGTAAAATCAAACAATTTTGTTTAATTTAATGCATTTTCCGCCAAAAATTCTTCGATTAACTGCTCAATTTCCGAAGCGGTCGGTTTTTGTAATGCGGCATTAGCAAGGGCTTTTGCATCTTGGAAATTCATATTACGGATTAATTTTTTAATTCGAGGTACAGAAATAGCACTCATACTAAATTCATCTAATCCCATACCAAGTAGTAATAAGGTTGCACGTTCATCACCAGCTAATTCACCGCACATTCCCGTCCATTTACCCTCTGCATGAGAAGCATCAATCACTTGTTTAATTAAACCAAGCACAGATGGCTGCATTGGATTGTAAAGATGCGAAATTAACTCATTACCTCGATCCACCGCCAAAGTATATTGAGTTAAATCGTTAGTACCGATACTGAAGAAATCCACTTCTTTAGCTAAGAATTTTGCATTTACGGCAGCGGATGGCGTTTCAACCATGACACCTACTTGGATATGCTCATCAAACGCTTTACCTTCCGCACGTAATTCAGCTTTTAATGTTTCAATAACCGCTTTTAATTCTTGAATTTCTTCTACAGAAATAATCATCGGGAACATCACTGCCAATTTACCAAACGCTGAAGTACGCAACACCGCGCGTAATTGTGCATTTAAAATTTCACGACGATCTAACGCAATACGAATCGCACGCCATCCTAAGAATGGATTCATTTCTTTTGGTAAATCTAAATATGGAAGCTCTTTATCGCCACCAATATCCATAGTACGAAGCACGGTTAAACGCCCGTTCATTGCTTCTACGACTTCTTTGTAGGCAATGAATTGTTCTTCTTCCGTCGGAAGCTGTTCACGATCCATAAATAAGAATTCTGTTCGGTATAAACCAATACCTTCCGCACCATTGCGATCTGCCCCTTCACAATCACGGATTGTCCCGATATTCGCGACGACATCAACCTTGTGTCCATCCAAGGTGATTGCGGGGAGATCTTTTAATTTAGCTAACTCTGCTTTTTCCTCAGAAATTTTAGCTTCAAGGTTTTTTAATTCATCAATCTGAGATTGTGTTGGATTGATATAAACTTGATTATTTATCGCATCTAAAATTAAGTAATCACCTGTATTGACTAATTCGGTCACATTATTTGTGCCTACAATCGCCGGTAATTCTAAAGAACGCGCCATAATAGAAGTATGAGATGTTCTACCACCAATATCAGTGACAACCCCTAATACTTTTTCAAGATTAAGTTGAGCGGTTTCTGACGGAGTAAGATCATAAGCAACAAGAATTGATTCTTCTTGAATATCTCCAAGATCAACTATGTACATGCCCAAAATATTTTTAATTAAACGGTTACCAATATCACGAATATCGCCAGCACGCTCTTTCAAATATTCATCATCGATCTCCGATAACATTGTGACTTGTTGATCAATAATTTTGCTCGCTGCAACTGCGGCATTGACTTTATTTGAACGAAGGTAATCAAGAATTTCTTCTTCTAATTCCTCATCCTCAAGAATCATCAAATGACCTTCAAAGATCGCAGCTTTTTCTTCACCTAAAGAAATTAATGCACGCTCTCTGATTGAATGAAGTTGTTCCACCGCCAATGCACGACCTTCATAAAATCGAGCGACTTCTGCGTCAATTTGATCATCAGTAATTTTTTGCGTATCAAGAATAATCTTTTCTTCTTTAAGAACAAGTGCCTTACCAAAGGCAATACCTGGGGATGCGAGAATGCCAGAAATCATAGATACCTTCCGAAATAATTAAAAAAGGGATAGATAAACAATAGCCATAAAATTTCTCAATTTTATGGCTACGTCAGTATTATTCTAAAGTTGGAATTAAAGCAACTAAATGGTCTACAGCCTGTTGCTCATCTTCGCCTTCTGCAGAAATGGTAATCACTGTTCCCTGCATTAACCCTAATGTTTGTAGCTTAAACAAACTTTTTGCACTTGCGCTCTTACCAGCAGACGTGACTGTGATATCAGAAGAAAATGCTTTAGCTTCTTTCACAAATTGTGCTGCTGGACGAGTGTGTAAACCGTTTAGCGCGGTGATTTCAACATCTTTTGAGTACATAATGCTACCTCTACTAATTAATGGTTAAAAAATAAAAAACTAGGAAGTTGCCCTAGTATCCTTTTTCAAAGCAAAATAATCAAGAATAAACACTAAAAAGCTTGAATTAAATCATAAAAAAAAAGATAAATAGTTTATTTATTACACATAGTGCGCAATCGTTAAACTGCTGAAAAATGACGCTGTGATTTTGTTTCACGCAAACTTTCAATTAATCGATGATAATTATCATAACGAACAGGCGAAATTTTCCCTTGCTCCACTGCTTCACGTAATGCACATCCTGGATCGCTCAAATGTTTACAATCACGGAATTTACAGGTTCCCAAAACATATTGAAACTCTCGATACCCTTTTGTGATTTGCTCTGCATCTAAATGCCAAAGCCCAAATTCTCTAATTCCTGGCGAATCAATTAAATTACCACCTTGTGGCAAATGGTAAAGACGCGATGATGTCGTGGTATGCTGCCCTAGCCCTGATGTTTCACTCACATCCCCTACTTGAGCGTTTACGCTAGGCAAAATATGATTAATTAAACTCGATTTACCGACACCAGATTGCCCAACAAAAATCGCTGTGCCTTGTGCCAAAAGTGCGGTTAAATTTTCCATATTTTCACCGCTCTTTGCTGAAAGCATTAAAATCTCATAGCCAATATCTTGGTAAATTTTAAGTTGGTCTTCAATTTCTTGACGCTGTTCTTGTGCCAATAAATCCGCTTTATTCAAAACAATGAGAGGCGTAATTCCCGCAATTTCACACACCACAAGATAACGATCGATAATATTTAAGGAAAGCGTTGGCAACACCGCTGATACAATAATAATACGATCAATATTCGCCGCAATGGGTTTCAAACCATCATAATAATCAGGGCGGGAAATTTCATTTTCTCGAGGGTGAATCGCCTCAATCACGCCACTCACACCTTGTAATTGTTCATTGCCTTTACGCCAAACAACTTTATCTCCCACCACCAAACTCGACAAAGTTCGACGCAAATTACAACGATAAATTTCGCCTTGTTCATTTTCGACATCTGCATGAATCGAATAACGCGTTACCACAACACCTTCTTGTGATTCACCAAGCATTTCATCTGACCATTCAATCTCTTTTTTCTTATGGCGATGTAATGTTTTCGCATTATTCGATTGAATTCTTCTAGTTTGGTTCTGAGTTAATTTACGTTTATCCATAAAAGTGCGGTCGTTTTTTCCCTTGTTTTTGGTAAAATGAAAAAAATTTTTGCATAGGATACCTGATATTATGTCATTCGATAAACAAAATCTTATTTGGATTGATTTAGAAATGACCGGTTTAGATCCGGAAAAAGAACGTATTATTGAAATTGCGACTATTGTGACAGATAAAAATTTGAATATTTTGGCAGAGGGCCCAGTATTAGCGGTTCATCAGTCTGATGAATTACTCAATAAAATGAATGATTGGTGCCAAAAAACACATAGTGAAAATGGCTTAATTGAACGCGTAAAAGCCAGCAAACTTACCGAACGTGCAGCAGAATTACAAACCTTAGACTTTTTAAAAAAATGGATTCCCAAAGGTTCATCGCCAATTTGCGGTAACAGCATTGCCCAAGATAAACGCTTCTTAGTGAAATATATGCCTGATTTAGCCGATTATTTTCATTATCGTCATTTAGATGTGAGCACATTAAAAGAACTTGCTGCACGTTGGAAACCTGAAATTTTAGAAGGCTTCAAAAAAGAGAATACGCATTTGGCGCTAGATGACATTCGAGAATCGATTAAAGAGCTAGCTTATTATCGCGAACATTTCATAAAATTAGATTGACGAAAACTTCAACAAAAAATTTCTTTTTATGAAATTGCCCTTGCAAGCCCTAAAAATATTTGTATAATGCGACCTCATTCACTGATGTGAACTGCGGGAATAGCTCAGTTGGTAGAGCACGACCTTGCCAAGGTCGGGGTCGCGAGTTCGAGCCTCGTTTCCCGCTCCAAATATCAATCCCTAGCCAAAAGGCTGGGGATTTTTTCTATCTACAAAAATAGATCACCAAAATGTTAAAAAGTGCGGAAAAATAAAGGCTTGTGATTTAATAACACAAGCCTTTATTTTTTATGCTTTCTTCAACCGTTTTGCGCGACGTTTCATTCTTCTTACCCAACGAGTAATTCGCCATGCACGTGTAATTGAATAGACATAAAGGAAAAATAAAATGAAAAAGCCGACAAACATCGCCCATTCATTCACATAATAAACTTCCCCTAAAATACCGATAGTTGCACAAACTGCAGAAACAAACGTAATCAATAAAAAGGCTTGTCTTGATGTTAAACCCGCTCTCACCATTAAATGATGAACATGTAAACGATCTGGTCGGAATGGGCTTTTACCTTTACGTACTCGGCGATAAATAATCGCAACCATATCAATCAAAGGAATCGCAATAATCCAAAGTGCGGTTACTGGATTCATAGGATGCCCTTTTCCTTGCGTACTCAATAACAAAATCCAAATAATGGTAAAGCCAATTAATGTACTCCCCGCATCGCCCATAAACACCTTATATTTCGGTCCAAATGGAATCCCTAGATTTAGCATCAAATAAGGTAAAATCGATACGATTAAAGCAAAACTCCAGTGCGCCATATCCATTTGCCCATCTCGATACATTAAAATACCAATCGCGGCAAAAGAAACGCAAGAGAGCCCACCGAGCAATCCATCAATACCATCAATCATGTTAAAGGCATTAATAATCGCAATAGTGGCAAAGACGGTAATAATCAAACCAATTGAACCAAGTGTTAACTGGAAAGGCCCTAAAATTTGACCTAGATGATCAAGACAAACATTCCCAAGATCGATCATTAAAATCGCCAGTATTGCTTGAATCCCTGCTCTTAAGAAAGGACTGATATCAAATCGATCATCTAAAATCCCAATCGCTAATAAAACAAAAATACTGAACAAATAGAGATACGGTAATCGAAGCTGATCCCATTCCATCAAGTAATAGCAAAGATTTCCAACAAAAAGCGACACACCACCGATTAGCGGAATTGCGCCTTGATGACGTTTACGATAGTTTGGCTTATCAACTAATCCAATCCAATTGGCAACTGGTCGCATCACAATCAATGTTAAAAATGCGCCAAGAAAAGTAATAAAAATACTCAGCATAGTGTGACCCTAAAATTTTTTTGTAAAGGATAACATAAGGCAAATTTACCTAGAAATATATTTTTATAAAAAGGACTATCCAATATTTCGATACAGCACGTTACGTAATATTTCTCTTTGCTGAGAATCCAAAGCTTGCCCAAATTGGTTCGTCAAAATAAAAAAGTCCTCAGCTTTCTCGCCCACAGTGGTAATTTTCGCATTCAATAAATTGAGATTTAGCTCACTGAAAATCTGGCTCACTTGCGCTAATAACCCAGGTTTATCCAACGCAACCAGTTCCATTTCAGTATGTTCTTTTTTGTTTTCATGTAAAAAACGCACGTCGGTTTGTACAATAAAATGTTGAAGCTGACGATTAGGCATAATAGAAAGTGCGGGTAATTTTTCACTTTGAAGAGCTAATGTTAGGGCTTGCTCTAATTCTCGGCGACGATCAAATTCCACTAATTCTCCGTTAAGTTCTGTGATGATAAAGCTATCAAAAACATAACCATCTTGTGTCGTAATAATCTGTGCATCGTGGATACTGAATTTTTTTGTGCCAATGGTACTCACGACTTTATTAAATAAATGCGGTTGATCTTGGCAATAAATAAACACTTCCGTGCCGCCAAGTGAAAAGCGATTACTAATTTTCACTAATAATGCCTCAGCGAAATCCACTAGCAAACTTGTATGCCACACGATTTGTTTTGGCGTATTACGCACAAAATAATCTTCAGGACAACGAGCCCATAATTGCTCAATCAAGATTGGTGCAATATCAGAATAATCCTGCGTTAAAATTTGTTGTGCAAGTTTTCGGTTTTCTTCCGATTTTTCTGAGTAATCAAGTAATTCTTTCATGCCTTGTGCAAATTGCTGTTCTGTAAATTCATATAAAGAGGCAAAAAGAGAACGTTTCCAGCTATTCCACAAATTACCATTGGTTGCACAAATATCCGCCACCGTTAAACAGGTGAGATAATCTAATCGAACTTGATTTTGCACGGCTTCCGCAAAATTCATAACTACTTCAGGATCATGAATATCACGACGTTGCGCAGTAATTGACATCAGCAAATGGGATTTTACGAGCCAAGCAAGGGTATCAATTTCTCGACGATCTAAACCATGTAATTGCGCAAAGTCTGCCACATCTTCTGCGCCAAGCTCTGCGTGCTCACCGCCTCGCCCTTTTGCAATATCATGGAACAACGCAGCAATATAAAGTAAAGTGCGGTCAGAAAGTTGACTAAAAATTCGATAAGCAATGGGATGTTCTGGAGCACTTTCCTGTGACAGAAAACTTTCCAATTTCAACATCACGCGTAATGTATGCTCATCCACCGTATAAATATGGAATAAATCAAATTGCATTAATCCCTCAATGGCTTGCCATTGCGGAAGATACGCTGTTAATACGCCATATTGGTGCATCGGCATAAACACACGCTTAATCGCATTAGGTTGATTAAACAAACGTAGAAATTTTTCCCGAGCTGCAGGAATTTCACATAATTTTTGTGGTAATTGATCTAAGGAAATTTGTAATTGACGCAAGGTATCAGAATGAATATTGGCCTGTTCGTACTGCGTTAAATAAAAGAATAGATCTAAAATTCGCTCTGGTTTTTCTTGAAAAACAAGGCTATTACGCAAACATAAGCATTGCTTAATCAGTTGAAAATCATTGTCTAACTGATGAATCACGCAGTCCTGATTTGATGAAAGCACATTTTCTCGATAATGCTGAATCAACAAATTACTAATCAGAGAAATTCGGTGCAGAGCTTGAAAAAAACATTTCATCATTTTTTCCACAGCTTGATTGCCTTCTCCGCGAAAACCCAACAATTCACTGACTTTAATTTGACGATCAAACAACAGACGATTATCGTAACGTTTCAAAATCAAATGCAAAGCGAACCGCACTTTAAATAAAAATGCACGACTTTCTTGTAGTTGCTGATATTCTTGAGGATAAATAAAACCACTTTGTAAAATGGCCTCAAGGGTCAAAGCGCCCGAATGACGCAACGCCACCCAATACAACAAATGCAAATCACGCAAACCACCCGGGCTATACTTAATATCTGGCTCAAGGTTATAAGCCGTATTGTGATAACGCTGATAACGTTCTATTTGCTCTTGCACTTTGGCATTAAAAAAATCTTCTTTCGACCAAAAATCAGCACGTTTTACCAATTTATTTAGCTCATCAAAGTGCGGTCGATTTCCAGTAAGAAATCTTGCTTCTAATAAATTGGTGGCAATCGTAATATCTTGTTTCCCTTCCGATTCGCATTGCTCTAAGGTTCGAACGCTATTTCCCACCTCAAAGCCACAATCCCATAAAAATTGGATAAATTGGGTGATTTTTTCTTCAATTTCTGGGCTAGGTATTTGCTCGACCAAAATTAAAAAATCTAAATCCGACAAAGGAAACATCTCACTCCGTCCATAACCGCCCACCGCAATTAAAGAAATCCCCAGTTGTTCACTTAATCCCATTTCCTGCCAAAGTTGAATCAATAAGGCATCATAAAAATCACTGCGATTTTCAATAAGCTCAAAAATGGAATAACGAGAAAAATTCTCTAGCTCAAATTGCTTGAGATTTTCTCGCTCAATTTTGACCGCACTTGGCGTTAAAGGAAAAGATAATGACAAAGGAAACAGCATTTTGATTGTCTTTTAGTGGTTTTAAGTGGCTTTATTATAAATAAAAACGAAGCCAATAGGATTTTTTCTTAAGATACTATCGAAGATAAATTTTGCTTAATTTTCAGTCCGTTAAACCAAGCACACCTATTTATAGGTATTCATATCTTTTAAATTTGAGATAGATCAAAGAAATCATATCTAAGATCAACTAGAATACAAATTTTTTATTTATCTATAAGTGGGGGAACATAATGGATAGCTTAAACCATTCTTCAGAATCGACGTCTGAAATAGGGAAATTGCTCTTATTACTTTTTGTCATTTTACCGCTTGGTATGGCCGTGAGCGTTGGTATTTATGGCTTTATCGTTTGGTTTTTACAAATGTTTGTTATCGGCTTGCCGAGCGCATAAATTTCATTTTTATTTCAGGAGAAGCTAATGAAAAATAAAATTAAGGCTTTTTTCTTAAAGCCTTCTAACCGTATTGGTTTTGGCTTGTTAGTCACACTCGGCTTTATTGCTGGGGCGATTAGCTGGCAACAATTCAATAATGTGATGGATATTACAAGCAAAGAAGAATTTTGTGTAAGCTGCCACACGATGCAACAACCTTTTGAAGAACTTAAACAAACCGTTCACTGGAAAAATAACAGTGGAGTTCGAGCAACTTGTTCTGATTGCCATGTTCCACATGAAAAAACCGATAAGTTTGCTCGCAAAATGCAAGCAAGCAGAGAAGTTTTTGCGGAATTTACTGGCAAATTTAAGGATGAAGGTAGCTTTGAACAACATCGTGCAGAAATGGCTAAACGTGAATGGGATCGTTTTGCTGCAAATGGTTCAAAAGAGTGTAAAGCATGCCATAATTATGAACGAATGGATTTCGACAAAATGTCAAAAGCTGCTCAAAAAGCGATGAAACCAGCAGCAGAGCGCAACCAAAGTTGTATGGATTGCCATAAAGGCATTGCCCACCATCTTCCAGCTAAAACACAAAGCGATGCGAATGCTTCTAAATTTGAAGACTTAGTCACTACAAATTTAACACCATCACAAACCTATTATGCGAAAGGCAGTGTGGCAGTGTTTAGTGATGAAGCCTTAACTCAACAAATTGGTACACTTGAAACAGCGACACCGATTAATATGGCAAAATCAACAGGAAAAGCAGATCAAGTTGAACTAAATATGTGGCGTAAAAACAAAGGTTTTGGTCGTATTTGGTATAACCAATTTGCGAAAAATATTACTGATGCCGTGCTCACAAAAGAATTTATGCAATCTGAACCGCACTTTGATGTACTAGAAACGAAAGAAGATCCACTTACTGGCCTTGAATGGCAAAAAGTGAAACTTTCAGCTTGGATTGCACCAAATCAATTAATCAATAATATTGATGCCGTATGGCAAAGTGCAGAAAACACCTATAAAACGCAATGTAGTACTTGTCACCGCCAACCACAAGTTAATCATTTTGATTCCAATACTTGGATTGGTTTATTTAAAGGAATGGTTGGATTTACCAACATTGATGAACAAACAGGCAAAGAAGTATTACGTTATTTACAACTTCATTCATCAGATTTTGATGCGCAACATAATGAAGCGAAATAGGAGATTTTTAGTATGCTACAAACTCGTCGTGAATTTTTAAAAAATATGTCGCTTATGGGCGCAGCTTGTGCAATGCCAAATTGGCTTGTCGCAAAAACACTCGAAAATGAAGATATTACACAATGGAAAATAACTGGCTCACATTGGGGCGCCATTCGTGCCAAAGTGGAAAATGGCCGTGTCATTGATGTAAAACCTTTCGAGTTAGATAAATATCCAACGGAAATGATCAAAGGTATAAAAGGATTAATTTATAGTGAATCTCGTATTCGCTATCCAATGGTACGCTTAGATTGGTTAAAAAACAGGGAAAAAAGCGACCGCACTTCTCGTGGTGATAATCGTTTTGTACGTGTTACTTGGGATGAGGCGTTGGATTTATTCTATGAAGAACTAGAACGTATTCAGAAAAATTACGGCCCTTGGGCATTACATACAGGTAATGTAGGCTGGCGTTCAACGGGTCAATTCCATAGCTGTGGTAATCACATGATTCGCGCAATTAGTATGCATGGTCATAGCGTAAGCACCGCTGGTGACTACTCGACTGGCGCGGGGCAAACTATTTTGCCTTATGTGTTAGGCTCAACAGAAGTTTATTCACAAGGCACTTCATGGGAAGTGATTTTAAAAGAAAGTGAAAATATCATTTTCTGGGCAAGTGATCCTGTGAAAAATTTACAAGTAGGTTGGAACTGTGAAACCCACGAAGCCTATGCTTATTTGGAACAACTCAAAGCAAAAGTAGCGAATAAACAAGTAAATGTGATAAGTATTGACCCAGTAAAAAGCAAAACTCAAAATTATTTGAACTGTGAAAGCCAATACATTAATCCACAAACTGATGTGTCGTTTATGTTGGCGCTTGCCTATGAGCTTTATACAAAAAATCTGTACGATAAAAAATTTATTGATACTTATACCATTGGTTTCGAAAAATTTGTCCCTTACCTATTAGGTGAAACAGAAGATAAAGTTGCTAAAACCCCAGAATGGGCAGAAAAAATTTGTGGAATTTCCGCAGATCGTATTCGTGAATTTGCAAAAATGTTGGCTGGAAAACGTACTCAACTTATTTTCGGTTGGGCGATTCAACGCCAACAACATGGTGAACAACCTTATTGGATGGGAGCCGTTCTTGCTTCAATGCTTGGTCAAATTGGTTTACCAGGTGGCGGCATTAGCTATGCTCACCACTATAGTTCAATTGGTATTCCTGAATCTGGTGCAGCAATGCCTGGTGCATTCCCGCTTAACTTAGATGAAGGTCAAAAACCAAAATACGATAACACAGATTATAAAGATTATAGTGCTGTATTGCCTTGCGCACGTATTACGGATTCCTTATTACAACCAGGGAAAACCATTAACTATAATGGCGGAAAAGTTGTTTATGCACCTTATAAAATGGCTATTTTTACTGGCTGTAACCATTGGCATCGTCATTCTGAACGCAACAAAATGAAAAAAGCGTTTCGAGAATTAGAAACCATTGTCTCCATCAATTATAGCTGGACTGCAACTTGTCGTTTCTCTGATATTGTCTTACCAGCTTGTACGCCATTCGAACGTAACGATATTGATGCTTATGGTTCTTACAGCAATCGCGGTGTCATTGCGATGCAAAAACTCGTTGATCCACTTTATCAATCTCGTCCAGACTTTGAGATCTTCAAAGAACTTTGCCGTCGTTTTGGTAAAGAAAAAGAATATTGTCGCAATATGGACGAAATAGAATGGGTTCGCAGCCTTTATGAAGATTGTCGTAAAGAAAATCAAGGGAAATTTGAAATGCCAGCCTTTGATGAATTCTGGAAAAAAGGTTATGTGATGTTCCCAGAAGGTAAACCTTGGGTTCGTCATGCTGATTTCCGTGATGATCCAGAACTTCATGCGCTAGGTACACCATCAGGTTTCATTGAAATTTACAGCAATAAAATTGCGTCTTTTGGTTATGAAGATTGTAAAGGCCATCCAATGTGGTTTGAAAAAGCAGAACGTTCGCACGGAGGACCTAAATCCAACGAGTTTTCTTTCTGGCTACAATCAGCTCACCCAGATAAGCGCTTACACTCTCAATTGTGTGAATCAAAAGATCTGCGCGAAACTTATAGTATTCAAGGACGTGAGCCTTTATTTATGAATCCGCAAGATGCACATAAATTAGGTATTCAACACGGAGATCTTGTTCGTGTATTTAATGACCGTGGTCAAGCGATTGTGGGTGCACATTTATCAGATAACTTCCCAAGTGGCGTTGTGCGCTTGCAAGAAGGGGCTTGGTATTCACCTGAAAGCGCAGAAATTGGCGCGATTGATACCTATGGCGATCCAAATACAATGACATTGGATATTGGAAGTTCTATGCTTGCCCAAGCAGTTTCAGCCAATACATGTTTAGTCAATATTGAGAAATTCCACGGTGTTGCACCAAAACCAAACGGTTTTACTGGAGCAATTGAGAATGCTTGATTTAACTAACCAAGAACGGCAATTTATTTACCAATGGATAGGCTCTCTGTTAAGCAGAGAGCTGACTGAGGAACAAATTGTCAATTATCAATCGGGTGGTTTTGATAGCCTTTTTGAATTTCTAGATGAACTAGGATTTCAAGAAAAAACAACGAAAATTAGCACCGCACTTCAACCACAAGATTCTTTGCGTTTAGAGTTGGCAGCGGATTTTACTCATTGTTTTTTACTTGAAGGCAAATTAAGTGCAATTCCTTATTTATCAGCTTATCTAGAAGGGCAAGCATTAGATCAAGCATTGGCACTAGTCGATAATTGGATGGCTCATTACCAAGTATCAATTAATCGAGATCATAATGAACCAAGCGATCACATTAGTATTTTAATCAGCATTTTAATAAAGCTGATTGAAACAGGCTCTCATGCAGAACAGCAACAATTTATTAACGTTGTACTGCTCAGTTGGATACCTCAACTACTTGAGAAAGCAGAAAAAGTGCCATTGAAAACAGAATTCTACCCTGCATTAATTTCATTATTAGTGGAGTTTTTTGAGAAAGAATTTTAAGAAAAAAGGGCGTATATCTACGCCCTTATCTTATAATTTTATGCCAATTACACATTCACCATAATCCGTGAGATTCGACCTTCTGCAATTTCTTCATCACGAATAGTCATTACTTCACAACCAGTTTCTGTCACAACAAGTTGATGTTCATATTGTGCTGAATGGCTGCGATCTTTGGTTTTTACTGTCCAACCATCTCCCATAACACGCACTTCTTTTTTACCCGCGTTAATCATTGGCTCAATGGTAAACACCATGCCAGGTTTTAAAATCACACTACCATCATCTGCATAATAATGCAATACTTGAGGTTCGCAGTGAAATTCCGTACCGACACCATGTCCGCAATATTCACGCACAACGCTGAAAGTTTGACTTTCAGTATATTTTTGCACGGCTTTACCTATTTCATTTAAACGAATACCTGGTTTTACTGTGCGCAATCCCACGTATAGTGCTTCCTGTGCAGCTTCCACTAATTTTTTACTACGAATATTCGTTTCGCCGCCCACGATATACATTTTTGAGTTATCACCAAAATAACCGTCTTTAATCACCGTGACATCAATATTCACAATATCGCCATTTTTAAGCACTTTCTCGTCACTTGGAATACCGTGACAGACGACTTCGTTAATGGAAATACAGGTAGCCTTTGGGAAACCATGATAATTCAAACAAGCGGGAATAACCTTTTGTTCATTCACCATATATTCATGGCAAATTCGATCAAGTTCACCAGTAGTTACACCTGCTTTTACGTAGGGTTCAATCATCACCAGCACATCCGAAGCCAATTTGCAGGCCTCACGTAGTTTTACAATTTCTTTTTCTGTTCTAATTGGAATAGCCATTTTATTTCACCTTTTTTGAAAAAAAATTTTGCTAGATTATAGCACGATTTCTAGGAAAAAACTGGATTACACTTGAATGGAGTAAATGGTTATTAGATAATAACGGAATTCAAATTTTCGGGAAGCGGGAAATAATTATGACAGATAACATTGCAGTACCATTGACATTTACTGATGCAGCAGCGAATAAAGTAAAAAGTTTAATCAGCGAAGAAGAAAATATTAATTTGAAATTACGCGTGTATATCACGGGGGGGGGCTGTAGCGGTTTCCAATATGGTTTTACTTTTGATGAAAAAGTGAATGAGGGCGATTTAACCATTGAAAAATCAGGGGTTCAACTTGTGATTGACCCAATGAGTTTACAGTATTTAATCGGTGGTACCGTCGATTACACAGAAGGTTTAGAAGGTTCACGCTTTACTGTAAATAATCCAAATGCTACCAGCACTTGTGGCTGTGGTTCATCCTTTAGTATCTAAAATGGATTTTCAATTTACACATTATCAAGGCAATATATCCGTAAAATGTTCGATGGAACACATTGCCCTTGCTAACTGGTTCAATACTGAAGTGCGGTCAAATCCAAAGGCGATTTTGACCGCACTTTCTACTGCGCAATCACTCTCTGAAAATCAAGAAAATATCTTAATTGGCGCAGAATATACATTGTTTTTAGATGCTGATGAAGTAATGGTTCGAGCGAATAATCTCGCCATTGAAACAGATGAAATTTTGGAAGATGATTTTCATTATTATGATGAAGAAAGCATTGCTTTTTGTGGCACGCAAGATTTTATCCATTTCCTCAAAGCTTATGTTGATTTTATCTCTTAACCGACTATGACCACCGAAAACGTTCAAAAAAATCCCGAAGAAAAAACACCTAAAAAACGCCGTTCTTTCAAAAGCTTTCTATTAAAAGTCGCGTTTACTGGTGCGATATTAACCGTGTTTTATGGCGGATATTTAGATTGGCAAATCCGTTCAAAAATGGATGGGCAAATTTGGCGTTTGCCCGCTGAAGTGTATAGCCGTATTGAAAGTGTGAAAATTTCAGATAATCTCGCTTTCGATGAAGTGATTCAAATTTTATTAGATAACGAATATCGCCAGACAACCATGGTAGCCGCACCAGGCGATTTCAAATTGGAAGATGATACCATTGTGGTTCTTCGTCGAGCTTTCCCTTTCCCTGATAAACCAGAACCACAACGAGTTTTACGTTTACGCTTTGTCGATAACAAACTTAATCGAATTGAAGATCTCGTTGCAGTAAAAGCTATCGATGAGTTTCGCCTTGCGCCAAAATTGATTGCGATGTTGGAATCTGATAATGAAGATCGCCTTGCAATTCCTTTACAAAATTACCCGCGCTTATTAATTGATGCCTTAATTTTAACGGAAGATCGCCGTTTTTATGATCATCATGGTATAAACCCAGTGGGGATTATACGAGCATTAATTACCAATATCCGTGCGGGACAAACGGTACAAGGTGGTAGTACACTCACGCAACAACTCGTGAAAAATTTATTTTTATCAAGCGAACGTACGATTACCCGTAAAGCGAACGAAGCCTTGATGTCACTGGTGTTAGATTGGCGTTATGATAAAAACCGTATTCTCGAAACCTATCTTAATGAAATTTATCTCGGACAAAATAGCGATACGCAAATTCATGGTTTTGAGTTAGCTAGCCAATTCTATTTTGGCCGTTCAATTCGTGAAATTAGCTTAGATCAAATTGCACTTTTAGTTGGGATAGTCAAAGGCCCTTCACTTTATAATCCTTGGCGTAATCCTCAGAATGCCTTAGAGCGTCGTAATGTTGTTTTAAAGCTCATGCTTGAACATAAAATGATCGGTGATGAACTTTACCAATTATTAAGCCAACGACCTTTAGGTGTTCAACAAAAAGGACAAATCTCCCGTAAATATCCGTCATTTATTCAAACTTTACAGGCGGATTTACGTCGTGAACTAGGCGAACATAAAATATCCAGTTTACTTGGCGCGCGTATTTTCACTACGATGGATTTAAAACAGCAAGCCCAAGCAGAAAATGCAGTGGTGAATACAGTTTCACAACTACAACTGAAAACGAAAAATCCATATTTAGAAAGTGCCATGATTGTTGCGGATTACCGTGTGGGTGAAATTCGTGCGGTAGTGGGGGGGTTGCAAACGCAATATGCAGGTTTTAATCGCGCATTAATGGCAAAACGTCAGATTGGTTCTTTAGTTAAACCATCAATTTATTTGACCGCACTTTCGAATCCAGAACAGTTCCGTTTAAATACCCCAATTAATAACCAGCCAATTACGATTAATGTTAAAGGTAGCCCGCCGTGGCAGCCGCGCAACTATGATAAAAAATATAGCGGTTCGGTGATGTTAATGGATGCCTTAGCGCGTTCTTTAAATATTCCAACTGTAAATATTGGGATGAAAGTCGGCTTGAGCAAAGTCATTGATACACAAAAAGCGATGGGATGGGATAATGTGGAAATTCCAAAAGTGCCCGCTATGTTACTCGGGGCTTATACCATCTCACCTTATGATGTAACTAAACTTTATCAAACCATTGCGAATCAGGGTGGCCGAATTGACCTCACGACCGTCGATACCATTACGGATCGTCAAGGAAATATCATTTATCAACATGATAAAACTGCAAAACAAGTGGTACCACAAGAAGCCGCATTCCAAACGTTATTTGCGATGCAACAAACTGTTGAACGTGGTACAGCTCGTAGCTTGCAAAATGATTATGCGGATTTACGTTTAGCTGGTAAAACAGGGACAACAAATGATGCGCGTGATACTTGGTTTGTGGGTATCGATGGAAAAAATATCAGCACGGTTTGGCTTGGTCGCGATGATAATGGTGAAACAAAACTTACTGGTGCATCAGGCGCATTACAGATTTATAAAAATTATTTAAGCCATACTTATATTGAAAAATTGAAGCTAAATAAACCCGCGAATATGAAATGGGTTGGTATTACCCAACATGGCAGCTGGGATTGTGACAGCAATCGAGTGATCCCAGTTTGGGTGAATAATGGGCAAAATTTCTGCGGAGGCACATCAACAACTTCTCCATCACCAACTACTCCACCAGCTGAAACAGAAATCGCACCTCGACAAGAAAGCGTCTGGGATGTATTGGATAACCCAAATCCACCCGCTCAATAATTAATCGCGGTATATTTCTAATAATAAGCAAATATTTTGAAGAGAAAAAACTACACATCCCCTGAAATCTCAGGGGATTTTTTTATTTCTTTAAAAAATAGCAAACGTTTGCTTTAAAAGTGCGGTACAATACGCGCCAGTTTTTACTTTCATACAGGTGCAAAACGATGACACAACAACTCCCTACTCTAAGTCTAAAAAAAAATCTATTCAGGTAAAGTACGTGATCTCTATGAAATCGATGATAAACGCATGCTAATGGTTGCTTCTGACCACTTATCCGCGTTTGATGTTATTTTAGATGATCCCATTCCACGAAAAGGCGAAATCCTAACTCAAATTTCCAATTTTTGGTTTAACAAACTTGCTCAAATTATGCCGAATCATTTCACTGGCGAGAGTGTTTATGATGTATTACCAAAAGAAGAAGCTGATTTAATCAAAGAGCGCGCTGTAGTGTGTAAACGTTTGAATCCCATTAAAATTGAATCTATCGTACGTGGCTATTTAACTGGTAGTGGTTTAAAAGATTATAAACAAACTGGTACTATCTGCGGATTAAAATTACCTGAAGGCTTAGTTGAAGCCAGTAAATTACCAGAACCTATTTTCACTCTATCAAGTAAAGAAGCCGTTGGCAATCACGATATAAATATCAGCTATGCAGAATGTGAAAAACTCATCGGGGCTGATTTAGCTGCACAAGTAAAAGAAAAAGCTATCGCACTTTATACTTCGGCTGCAAAATATGCACTGACTAAAGGCATTATTATTTGCGACACAAAATTTGAATTTGGTTTAGATGAAAATGGCACGCTCACCTTAATGGATGAAGTATTAACACCAGACTCTAGCCGTTTTTGGTCTATCGATACTTATCAAGAAGGGATTAATCCTCCATCATTCGATAAACAATTTGTACGCGATTGGTTAGAAAATAGCGGCTGGAATAAACAAGCGCCCGCCCCAAAAGTGCCAGAAAATATTATTCAGAAAACGGTTGATAAATATCAGGAAGCACTGGATTTATTAACAAAATAGAGATCAAAATCCCTGCTATTTAAAGCGGGGATTTTTATGCATGATGACAGTTAAAGATTTTTAGTCTAAATACATAAAAGGCTAGACAAACATAAAAAGTACGGTTATATTTAAATGACTTTTTATTCAAAAAAATGATTAATTATTCAATCTAAATTATAAACAAGGAAAAGATATGTCAAATACAATTCTACAACATTTACCTGAAGGACAAAAAGTCGGTATTGCTTTCTCTGGCGGATTGGACACCAGCGCAGCATTACTTTGGATGCGTCAAAAAGGTGCGGTGCCTTATGCATACACCGCTAATTTAGGTCAACCTGATGAAGATGATTACAGCGCAATCCCTAAAAAAGCAATGGCGTATGGTGCTGAAAATGCGCGATTAATTGATTGTCGTGCTCAGCTTGCTCATGAGGGCATTGCGGCAATTCAATGCGGTGCATTCCATATTTCTACAGGCGGAATTCCTTACTTCAATACGACTCCACTTGGTCGCGCTGTAACCGGAACGATGCTCGTTGCAGCAATGAAAGAAGACGATGTAAATATTTGGGGGGATGGCTCAACATTCAAAGGGAATGACATCGAACGTTTCTATCGTTATGGTTTATTAACAAACCCAAATTTAAAAATCTATAAACCTTGGTTAGATGCGCAATTTATTGAAGAACTCGGCGGCCGTTTCGAAATGTCTCAATTCCTTATCGAACATGGTTTTGACTACAAAATGTCCGTTGAAAAAGCCTACTCGACTGATTCCAATATGCTGGGTGCAACCCATGAAGCAAAAGACTTAGAACAATTAAGCACAGGCATGAAAATTGTTAAACCAATTATGGGTGTCGCATTTTGGGACGAGAAGGTAGAAATTAAACCCGAAACAGTAACCGTCACGTTTGAAGAAGGCGTCCCTGTCGCATTAAATGGTAAACGTTTTGATAATGCAGTTGATATTATTCTAGAAGCAAATCGTATCGGTGGTCGTCATGGTTTAGGGATGTCTGACCAAATCGAAAATCGTATTATTGAAGCAAAATCTCGTGGTATTTATGAAGCGCCGGGGATGGCATTATTGCATATTGCTTACGAACGTCTAGTAACCGGTATTCACAATGAAGATACCATCGAACAATATCGTATTAATGGTATCCGTTTAGGCCGTTTGTTATACCAAGGCCGTTGGTTTGATCCGCAAGCATTAATGCTGCGTGAAACAGCACAACGTTGGGTGGCAAAAGCAATTACGGGTACGGTAACACTTGAACTTCGTCGTGGTAACGACTTCACTATCTTAAATACCGAATCACCGAACTTAACCTACGAAGCAGAGCGTTTAAGTATGGAAAAAGTGGAAGATGCGCCATTTGATCCAATTGATCGTATCGGTCAATTAACAATGCGTAATTTAGATGTATCGGACACCCGAGGCAAACTTGGCATCTATGCACAAACTGGTTTATTAAGCGCAATTAAAGATTCAGTATTGCCACAATTAGGTAAGAAATAAGATAAAAGTGCGGTGAAAATTGACCGCACTTTTCCGCTTATAAAAATGGCTACTTCATGTAGTCATTTTTTATTCACTCATCTTTTCTAATTCATCTTGAGAAAATGCTTGTAGCTTATGGATTTCATTTTTTGCTTTGTCAGAAAGCACTTTATTATCCTTTAGCATCTGTTCTGAACGCGCCATAATAAAACGTAAATAATCATAGTTTTGTGTTTTTTCAAATAAAGACTGTGCTTGATACATATCAGCAAAATCCTTATTTGCTTGGGTAAGCAACATTTTTGCCCAATTAAAACAATTAGTGCTAATACCAATGCAATTACAGTGCCATAGCCATTTGTTGGGTAATAAAGTAATCCGCCTATAATAAATAATCCTGAAACCAGTCGAGAACTGTTTTAATATAAGTTTCACTGGGTGGTGCTTGGATAAGTTCGATAATTTCATTCAAATTCACCATAAAAAATAAGGGCGTTATCATCGCCCTTATTATTAGCTTTCTCAAGGATTATGCAAGAATACCAGCCCAGTAACCTAAAATCCCCACGCCAAATAAACCGAAGATAATCACCATTGCATTCACTTTTTTACGTAATAAATACATACATAAGAAAGTCAGTAATAAGGCTAATAAACCCGGAAGTAGATCATTTAATACGCCTTGCAAGGTGACAACAACTTCTTCACCTAATTGGTTTTTATAACGAGTAAGTTCTAATGGGACATTAATACTTGTCCATTTAGAAACCAACGAACCCATGACAAAGAGACCAAGAATAGAAGCCCCTTGAGTGATTTTTTGCAAACGTCCACCGCCCATATCGGAAACGATTTCAGTGCCTTTTTCATAACCATATTTGAAACCATACCAACGAGTGACAGCACGGATCACATTGATTAAGATAAAAAACAATAATGGACCTAAAATGCTACCTGTTAAGGCAATTCCAGCACCAAGTGCGGCTAAAACTGGGCGTAAAGTTCCCCAGAAAATAGGATCGCCTACACCAGCTAGTGGCTCCATAAGTCCGACTTTTACACCACTAATTGCCGCATCATCCACATCTTTTGCACCATTCGCACGCTCTTGTTCCATTGCGGCAGTTACGCCCATAATTGCAGACCCAACCCACGGTTGAGTATTAAAAAATTCAAGATGGCGTTTGAGTGCCGCAGCTTGATCTTCTTTTTTGCTATATAGGCGTTTGATTGTTGGGATCATCGAAACACAGAATCCCATTGATTGCATACGTTCAAAGTTAAATGAACCTAAAAGGAACGTTGAACGGAAATAAGTACTTAAAATATCACCCTTTGTAAGAGTTACTTTTTGTTCTGACATAATGCGCTCCTTATAGACCTTCTAATTCGTTATCAGCAAGTTTTCTTTTGCTTGCCACTGGCATTGCGACTTGGTTAAAACACGGATTTAATTGGATATAAAGCATGGCTAAGCAAGTACCAAGAATACCCAATCCAACTAAGTTGTAACTAGTAAAGGAAGCAATAACAAAACCAAGGAAGAAGAATGGCATTAATGCACCCGCACGCATCATATTAATCACCATTGCATAACCTACTACGACGATAAATCCACCCGCAATTTGTAAGCCACGAGTAATCACTTCAGGAATTGCATCTAATGCGCTAGTTACGGCATCCGTACCTGCAACTAAACCAACCGCTAATGCAGGAATTGCAACACGCAATGCTTGTAAAGAAAGCCCTGCAAAATGGCAAAGTTCAATCCCACGGAAATTAGCTTGTTCGGCAAATTTATCCGCTTTATGTTGTAAGAAGATGGTTAGTGTACGTACGAAAATAGTAAGCACCTGACCTGCAGCAGCAACCGGCACCGCGATAGCAATCGCCGTACCCACAGATTGACCACCCTTAATAACAAGAATCGCAGAGATCACACTAGCAAGCGCGGCATCTGGTGCCATAGTAGCCCCAACATTCATCCAACCTAGTGCGATCATTTCTAATGTACCGCCAAGGATAATACCAGTTTCAAGATCGCCTAATACCAAGCCAATCATAGTACAAGCAAAAAGTGGACGGTGGGTTTGACGCTCATCTAATACGCTCCCCATACCGCAAATTGCCGCGACAAGCACGACTAAAATGAGTTCCATTTTTGACATAAAATGCGCTCCTAGAATTTAATTGAATCAAGTTTTTCGCGAGTAAGTTCAACAGGCTTATTCGCTGCCACTTTTTGAAGGGAAAGCTTCACGCCCATATCAAGTAATTTTTTGAATGCAGCGACATTAGATGGATTCACTGTGACTGCATCAGAAAGCTGTTTATTGCCTTCTTTATGCGTCATTCCGCCCACGTTAATGGTATCAATACGCAAACCACCTTCGATTAAACGCACGGCATCTTCTGGCTTGGTTACAAGCATTAAAATATTACGGCTCGCATATTTTGGATTGTTGTAAACCTTAATCGCTTTATCCACAGGAATGACATAGGCTTTCAAATGTGGTGGCGTAATTTGAAGAAGCAATTCCTTACGCAATTCATCATTTGCCACTTCATCACTAATAGCAAAAATGGCTTCGCATTTCACTGCTTTTGCCCAAGAAGTAGCGACTTGACCATGAATTAAACGATCATCAATACGCAGTAAGTTGACACTCATACGTCCATTAGGATCGTATTGAGTATTATCTTCTTCGCTTTCTTGTTCTTCTTTTGCTTCCTCTTTTGGAGTTTCAGGTTGAGCGAAAGAGGCAAGATCATCTGGTTTCCGATAACTTTTCACCGCCATTACGCCAACTTCCTTGGCGACATCGGCAAGTGCTTCCGCTGATTTTGCATCATCCTTGGCATCTAATACTTCTAATAACATTGGTAAACTTACGCCAGTGACAATATCATCTTGAGGACGTTTTGCCGCTACTCGGGCTGCCGCGTTATACGGGCTACCACCAAATAAATCTACCAAAAATAACACGCTATCTGATGGCGAGCATTCAGCAATAATAGCCTCATACTTTTCCACCAAGGTGTCTTGCCCTTCTCCTGGAACGAATGTTACACCGTGGAGTCCTTCCACCTCACCGAACACCATTTCAGAAGAATTGACCAGCTCAGCAGCAAGCTTGCCGTGAGCTGCAACGATTACTTGAATCATTGGATACTCCTAAGGTTGAAATAAATCGTCAAGAGCACAGAGTAAACGGTTGCCTAACTCAAGATAATTATAAGTGCTTGTACCATTAAAATTGACATACATCAATTTTTCAGGACAAAAAAAGCATTGCAAACGGAATAATTTGGCGTGCATTATTGCTTAATTACACATCAGAACTTTTGGATAAAAAGTGCGGTATAAACTAAGAAAGTTTTTAAAAAATAAGAAAAAAGAACGGTGAAATTTGATCTACCCCCAAAAGTTAGACTAAACAAACCAACAATTAAAGTTCAGATCAAATTTCACCGCACTTTTTTATGACTAATTACCCGCTAAACCATCTCTAATCCGTTTTTCAAACTGAAAATAATCCACTAAAAATGCATCGTGTCCATAATCTGATGGGAATTCGTAAAAATGTAGATCGACTCCACTTTGTTCTAAAAGCTGTTTACTTTTATAAAGATCAACTGGCTTAAAAAGCTGGTCCGTTGTCACAGAAACCAACGTATAGCAAGCTTTAATGCGTGATAATGCCTCTTTGACATTTTCATACCCAATGCTTGGATCATACATATCCAACGCACGTAACAAATGCAAATAACTATTGGCATCAAAACGTTCTAAAAATTTTTTACCTTGATAAGAAAGGTAGGATTCAACTTGAAAATAGTCGCCCCAAAAACTGCCATCTGATTTTGTTGCTCGCCCAAATGCTTTTGCAAGCTGTAAATCAGTACGGTAAGTCAACATACCTAGCATACGAGCAATAGATAGCCCTTGATCCGGCGGTGTACCATCATAGTAATCGCCACCATTAAAATTAGGATCATTAATTACCGCTTGACGCATAACATGGTTAAAGCCTATGGCTTCCGCACTAAAATAAATGGATGAGCAAAGATTCACGATATTATCCATAAAATCAGGATAATCAATCGCCCATTGATTCGCTTGCATACCGCCAAAAGATCCACCAATAATAGCTTTTAAATGGCTAATGCCAAGATGATCAAGCAAGGCTTTTTGTACTTTGACAATATCTTGCACGACAATATTAGGAAATTGGCTACCATAAGGTTTACCCGTTTGCGGATTAATTGATGAAGGCCCAGTTGTTCCCTTGCAACCACCTAAGACGTTCGAGCTAATAAAAAAATAACGATCCGTATCCAATGCTAAACCTTTGCCCATAAAATTCTGCCACCAGCCATCTCGACCATCATCAAAATAAGGCTCAGCATCGCCAGTCAAAGCGTGACAAATTAATACTGCATTATTTTTTTCGGCATTGAGCGTACCATAAGTTTGATACGCGACATTGATATGGGAAAGCTTGCCACCAAGCGTCATGGTTAAAGGCTGTGTGTCAAAAAGCACTACATTTTGCACAGACATTGGAAACCTATTGTAATAATGAGAATGGCACTTAAACTATCAGTAAGTCAATTAGGTTGTCAAGAAACTTTAGCCGTCTAAACGGCTAAATTATCGCACATCAATGCAATTCACAAAATCCATCAAATTCCCCTTGAAGTGCGGTCGATTTTTCATTATGTTTACCGCTATGCTAGTAAAAAAATTCTCCCCAAAATTCACCGCACTTTTTCGCACACTACTCTACGCAATCTTTGCATTGATTATACTTTGCTTGCTAGTTGATCGAGGCGTAAGTTTTTACGTGCGTGATAAAGTATTCACGAATATTGATGAACTCCCCCCTCGCGCATATGCTCTTGTGCTGGGCACATCAAAATATATTATTGGTGGAAAACCCAATGCTTATTACGAGTATCGTTTAGCCGCAGCAAAAGAGCTAATCAATCATCAAAAAGTCAATTACCTTTTATTAAGTGGCGATAATCGCACTGTTCAATATAACGAACCAAGAGCAATGTTTCGTGATTTACGAAAAATGGGCGTATCTGAAGCCTCTATGTTCCGTGATTTTGCTGGTTTCCGCACGCTAGATTCCGTTATCCGCGCAGATAAAATTTTCCAAGTGCAAGCATTTACGATTGTCAGCCAAAAATTTCATTGCGAACGCGCACTTTTAATTGCCAAAGCACATGATATTGATGCAATTTGTTTTGTAGCAAAACAACCTGAATTACCTCTATCTACTCGAATAAGAGAAGTTTTTGCGCGTATAAAAGCGGTTTTGGATTTGATATTAGGGGTTGAGCCTTATTTTTTGGGAGAGCCTCAGCCATTACCAAACAGCGCCACATTATAAATATTGATCTAAATCATATTTCTTCTATTTTTTAAAATCACACTAATCTAAACTTGTTAAATAAACACAAACTGATTAAAATATCAGCCGATAAGGAAAATCCTGTTTTATGCTAAAGGATTTACTTTGATTGTCATTGAACTCACAACTTTGGTAGGTTAACTTATGAAACAAGAATCTCAAAAGCAAGCAAGCAAAATTGTAAAAAAAACTTCTTAGTATTCTAATCTCTTCTGCCCTTTCTACTACCTATTATTCACTTAGTACAACTCCAGCCTACGCAGCTTTAACAGAAAATATTATAACAGACACCACGCTTACTGGTGAAACAGATACTCTTCCAGATAATAAACAGCTTTCTGTACAAAACGGTGCACATTTAACATTAAAAGGCGAAGAAACCATAAATGAAACAATTACAGGAGACGAGATCGTTCCCTTATATGTAGAAGGTTCCAAACTAACAGCTGAAACGTTAAATATCAATGTCACCCCTAGTGACAAGGCAACAAACAATCGCCCTAAAGGAATGATTGTTCGTGGTAATTCAACTGCCGAGATCAAAAACCTTAATATCAATGTCACAAAATCCAATCGTGAGAAAAATACAAGCCAATCAGCTGATTCTGACGCGGCTTATGGGCTGGCTGTAGGGTATAACTGGAATGGGGGGAGTAATACTGGTAATGCTCGTGTTAATGTAGAAAACGCAAATATTACAGTAAATAATACAGCAGATACTGTAAGAGGGAATATACTGGAGTTCCTATTCCTGGTGGAAAATTTGAAACTGGCTATCAATATTTTGGTATTAGAGTATATCGTTCAACAGGTTCAACACCAGAATTTCATTCTACAGGAAAAGTAGATATTAAAGTTTCTGATGTGAGTGCAAATAAAGTTGCAGATTATATGGAGGGGCTTTACGTGTCAGGTAATGATGCTAAGGCTATTTTAGACGGGGATACAAATATCAGTGTCACAGCAAATGGTATTAACTCTGCAGGTATTAAAATCGGGAAACCTGGCAACGGAGATGCTGGTAAAAATGCGACGGTAGAAGCTAATGGAAAATTAACCGTAGATACTACTTCAATTAATGGAACGACTCTTGCGAAAGGAAAAACTTATCGCGGTTCAGGTGCGGTACGTTTATTTGATGAAGACTCAAAATTCACTATTACAGGTGAAAAAAATAAGAATGAAGCTTCTGAAATTCGAGCCAGTACAAATGCTTTAGTTTTCGATACTATTGATTATGAGAATCTTGGGGAAGTAAAGTATCTATTTTTTAATTTTCACGAAATGCTTACGAGAGGTAAAGATAATAAAAACAATCAGGTTAGCTTAGTTAATACCAAACTTTCTACTAAATCGGAAACCGATAGCCTTATTCTTGCCAATGCCTGTTTTAAAAAAGATGGACAACTTCTTTCTGGCGCTAGAATATTAGGAAAAGAAGGGATATTAAAAAGTCGTTTTAATTGGGGAGCTTTTAACGTATCTAATGTGACATTTAAACTTTCAGGCAACAAATCCACCGCCACCGCTGCGCCAAAAGGCTGGGCGGTATACGCTAAATCAGAAGAAATTGACGAAATCAATAAAACCGCCGAAGCCCATTCAGAACTTACCGCCACTTTTAGCGATGGTGCAAAATTAACAGGTCTTGTTCATCAAGATATTGGTTCAAGTTTAACAATGAATGTGGATAACAACGCCGTTTGGACGTTGAAGAAAAAAGACGATTTAGGTTCAGACAAGCAACGTTCTACATCAAAATCAGTCACACTTAGCAAAGTGTGGTATATTAGATGCTGGAAGTAATCCAGCCGATGAATACATTATCAAAGTATCATCAAATGGCGCTGATAAAGATGGAACATTCACCAATGATCACGGTATCATCACTCTAGCCAATCAATCCTATGCAGACAAACTCACCATTGAAGGGAATTATGTTGGTAAAGATGGTGTGTTAGAAGTAAACACCAAATGGAATACCCCAGGTGATTATCTCGGCACAAATTCAGAATCAGATTTATTAACGATTACAGGTGATGCCTCTGGTAATACGACTGTCAAAGCTATTAAGACGGATGGAACTGAAGATGTTATTGATGGCTCAATCGGCGAACTTGCCGATCGCTACAAACGTAGTGTCCCTGTTATTAAAGTTTTAGGTGCTGACAGTGGAACAGAAGGCAATGAAATAAATTCTACGGATGCAACCAAACCTTACGCTTACAATACACGTTCAACCTTTACTGGTACAGCAAAAACCACAGGGGCAGGAGAATTACAATTAGTTTCACATAAAGATGACAATGGTGTAACAGAATACTTCTGGACTTTAACCACACCAAATAAAGATAAAACCATCATCACGCCAAGCTCACTGGCTTATACACTCGTTCCCCGTCAAAACTTGGAATTAGGCTATACAATGTTGGATACGCTTCATCAACGTCGTGGCGAAAATCAAAGCCTTTCTTGGGATAAACAAGGCAATTATTGGCAAGATGTGGAAAAACAATCTTGGGGGCGAGTGATTGGCAAACACCTCAAACTCGATGGCAAAGAACGTTTTGGTTTAAAAACCAATATGTACGGTTTCCAAGTTGGGCACGACTTTGATGTCAAAACCAAACAAGATGACGAGGGCAAACTCACTCGTCGTTTTACTGGCTTATATCTCGGCGCATTACGTTCTCATAGCAAATTCTATGATGAATACCGTGCGAAAAATGGTGTCGTGATTGCAGATAAATTAACTTCTCGCGTAAAAACCACCGCACTTAATCTTGGTGTAACCGATACACGTTACAATGAAAATGGCACTTACATTGACTGGGTGGGGCAACTCTCTTGGTTAAATAACCGTTATTCATCGGTTGATGGCACAGGTGCGAAAAATCACGGCTGGGGTGCTGCCCTTTCAGTGGAAACTGGTCGTCCTTACGCATTAGGTAAAGATAAAACCAACAACGGGGATAGTTGGATTTTAGAGCCACAAGCACAACTTATTGCACAATACTTGCGCTTAAATGACTTTAACGACGGCACTCGTGCAGTTTCGCAAAAAGGTTATGGCCTGCGCGGTCGTGTTGGTTTCCGTTTGGCGTATAACAAACCAAATGATAAGCAACGCACTCGCACCTATTATTTCATCGGTAATATTTGGCACGATTTTAAAGCAACGGGCAATGCATTAATTGGTCGTGATAAATTAACCGAGAAATTTGACCGCACTTGGTGGGAATTAGGCTTAGGCACTCAATTCTCATTAAGTGAAAACACTTACCTTTATGCGGACGCTCGCTACGAAAAATCCTTCGATAGCAACCGACACAAAGGTTACCAAGGCACCGTGAGTGTGAAATATTCTTGGAAATAATCTTCTAGAAAAAATAAGGGCTGATTTTAAATATCAGCCCTTTGTTTTAATGATAAATTTTATTCCACCACAGACCAAAATTCGGCTACGGTGTGGAAAGATCCAAAGACTAAAACCACATCATTTTTTACCGCACTTTTGAGTGCTGTACGCACCCCATTCATAACAGAATTATCTGATGTAGATTGAATATATGGAAAATGGCTTTTCAGTTTTTCTGCTAGTTCATCGCCTGACTGCCCGCGATAACCGCCTAAGGTCACACAATGCCATTCATCAATAATAGGTGTTAAATGCGCAAATACCCCATTTGCATCTTTGTCTTTGAGCATCCCACATACGGCAATCATTTTGCCCTCAATGTTGCATTTAAGTGCGGTCAATTTTTCAGATAAATATTTAGCAGCATGAGGATTATGCCCCACATCAACGATGATTGTTGGCAAGATTTCAACTGATATGCCAAGATAATCCGCTAATTTTTCACGTCTATCTGCTTTTATTGCTTGAAAACGACCAACCAGTTCAACCTCTTGCAAAGATTTTCGCAAAGTCTGTTCTGAAATATCAAAAGGTAAACATTGAACAGCAGCAAGAGCCGTTGCGGCATTCGCCAATGGAATCTGACAAAACGGCAAATTTTCTAACCGCACTTTTTTATTTTGCCATTGCCAATTTTTAGCATTTTGCTCAAATGACCAATCCACATCGCGTCGAGAAACTTGGCAATGTAATTTTTCAGCTTGCTCGAGCATTGTTTGTGGCACATTAGGTTCGCCAATCACGACAGGGCAATTTTCGCGGAAAATTCCTGCTTTTTCAAAAGCAATGTCCTCTCTGGTATCCCCAAGAAAATCGGTGTGATCAATATCGATGCTAGTAATCACAGCAAGATGGCTATCCACAATATTGGTCGCATCTAAACGTCCACCCAACCCCACTTCTAAAATAACCACATCTAATTTTGCTTGCTTAAATAAATGCAAGGCAGAAAGGGTGCTAAATTCAAAATAAGTCAGCGATTCTGTTTTGTTTTCATTAATAAAAGTAAAAGAGGTGGTGTGTGCTTCATCGGGTAAATCTTGATTTTGAATGCGTACTCGCTCGTTATAACGTAGTAAATGAGGCGAAGAATACACGCCCACACGTAATCCGTGATTAAGCAGAATCGTTTCTAACAAACGGCAAGTCGTGCCTTTACCATTCGTCCCCCCCACTGTTATCACATAAGGGGCAGGATGAAGTAAATCCAATTTTTCTGCCACGGATTTAATGCGATCTAAACCAAGATCAATCGGTTTAAAATGATTTTTTTCTAAATAAGAAAGCCACTCAGCGAGTGGCGAAGTGGCTTTAAGTTGCATATTATTCATCTTCTGAAATGAGTTCAGACTCTACAAAAGGAGAAGGTTGATTCGTTAATTTACTCAGTACACTTGCCAAAGTTTTACGCATTTCTGAACGTTTCACAATCATATCAATTGCCCCTTTCTCAAGTAAAAACTCACTACGTTGGAAACCTTCTGGCAATTTTTCACGCACGGTTTGTTCAATAACACGTGGACCTGCAAAACCAATTAAGGCTTTTGGTTCAGCAATATTTAAATCCCCTAACATCGCAAAACTGGCTGATACGCCGCCTAAAGTTGGATCCGTTAATACTGAAATAAATAGCACGCCTTTTTCACGCATTTGGGCAAGCACCGCGCTAGTTTTTGCCATTTGCATTAAAGAAAATAAGGCTTCTTGCATACGCGCCCCGCCACTTGCAGAGAAACACACAAATGGACAATTCATTTCGATTGCTTTTTCCGCCGCTTTAACAAATTTTGCACCAACTACAGAACCCATTGAACCGCCCATAAAAGCAAAGTTCGATGCAGCCACAACAATTGGCATATTATAAAGCGTACCAGTCATGGTAATTAACGCATCTTTTTCACCCGTTTCTTTTTGCGCCGCACTGATACGATCTTTATATTTCTTTAAATCTTTAAATTTTAAAATATCTTTTGGTTCTAAATCTGCCGCAATTTCTTGGCTTGAACCTTCGTCCAATAATTTTAATAAACGCTCACGTGCGTCAATGCGCATATGATGACCGCATTTTGGGCAAACATAAAGATTACGTTTGAGTTCTTCACTATAAAGTACTTGTTCACAAGAAGTACATTTTGTCCACACGCCTTCTGGCACATTTGCTTTTCGAGTAGAAGAAGACGGACTTTTACTAAAAATTCGGTTAATCCAGCTCATTTTCGACCTTTTTATTGACTAAAAAATTCTGCGTATTAGACCATAAATTTGCAGAATTTGCTACTTGTAAGGCGTTTTTGTACTGCTCCGATTTCCTTTAGAAACTTTCAATAAATACGAGAAATAAATCCATGATTGAACATTTTTTTTATTTCTTTGTCTCATAGACCACGTTATCTGAAATCTATTTTGGAGTATTTTATGAAAAAAACACGTTTTGTATTAAGCAGTATTGCTCTCGGATTAAGTGTCTTGAGTACACCATTTGTGGCTCAAGCCGATTTACCAAGCTTCATTTCAGAGCAAAATAGTTTGGCACCGATGTTAGAAAAAGTTCAACCTGCAGTGGTGACACTTTCTGTTGAAGGAAAAGCAAAAGTTGATTCACGTTCTCCTTTCCAAGACGATATTCCAGAGGAATTTAAATTTTTCTTCGGTGATCGTTTTGCTGAACAATTTGGTGGTCGCGGTGAATCAAAACGTAACTTCCATGGTTTAGGTTCTGGTGTCATTATTAATGCAAATAAAGGCTATGTTTTAACGAATAACCATGTTATTGACGGGGCTAATAAAATTACCGTGCAATTACAAGATGGGCGTGAATTTAAAGCAAAATTAGTAGGTAAAGATGAACAATCAGATATTGCATTAGTTCAACTTGAAAAACCAAGTAATTTAACAGAAATCAAATTTGCTGATTCCGATAAATTACGCGTAGGCGATTTTACTGTTGCAATTGGTAATCCATTTGGTTTAGGTCAAACTGTTACATCAGGCATAGTTTCTGCATTAGGTCGCTCAACTGGCTCTGATAGCGGTGATTATGAAAACTATATTCAAACTGATGCTGCTGTAAACCGCGGTAATTCAGGTGGTGCATTAGTCAACCTAAATGGTGAACTCATTGGTATCAACACCGCGATTATTTCGCCAAGCGGTGGCAATGCAGGAATTGCCTTTGCGATTCCAAGTAATCAAGCAAACAATTTAGTGCAACAAATTTTAGAATTTGGTGAAGTACGCCGAGGATTGCTTGGTATTAAAGGTGGCGAACTCAATGCTGATTTAGCCAAAGCCTTTAATGTAAGCGCACAACAAGGCGCATTTGTAAGTGAAGTATTGCCGAAATCAGCCGCTGAAAAAGCTGGCATTAAAGCGGGGGATATTATCACGGCGATGAACGGTCAAAAAATCTCAAGCTTCGCAGAAATGCGTGCAAAAATTGCAACCTCAGGTGCAGGAAAAGAGATTAGTTTAACTTACTTACGCGATGGAAAATCTCACGATGTTAAAGTGAAATTACAAGCGGATGATGGAAACCAACTTTCCTCTAAAACAGAATTACCTGCGTTAGATGGCGCGACATTGAAAAACTATGATGCAAAAGGCATCAAAGGGATTGAAATCACCAAAGTTCAACCGAACTCGCTTGCTTCGCAACGAGGTTTAAAAGCTGGCGATATTATTATTGGTATAAACCGTCAACTGGTTGAAAACACGGCTGAATTAAGTAAAGCACTTGATGATAAGCCATCGGCTGTAGCCTTAAATATTTTACGTGGAGACAACAATTTTTACTTATTAGTACAATAATTCTTCCACCTAATATATAAACAAAAAGTCCGATCATGATGATCGGACTTCTTTTTTATGAAGCAATTGCTTTCAACAAATCTACCACAAATTCTAACCGCACTTTGTTATCAGATAAATCTTTCATGAACTTAAATTTTAATGGGCCATCAAATCGATACACAATAGGTTCTTTTTGGATTAATTGAATAAATTTATCTGGATTCACTTGTGCTTTTGGTGAAAACTCAATGAAACCGCCTTGCGTTCCTGCATCAATTCGCACAACTTTCAACGGCTCAACCAACAAACGCAATTCTGCAATTTGCAGTAGATTTTTTGTCGCGTCAGGCAATAATCCGAATCGATCTATTAACTCAACTTTTAACTCGTCCAACTCTGATTTACTCTCTGCGGCGGCAATACGTTTATAAAAGAATAAACGCATATTCACATCACCTAAATAATCATCTGGCAATAAAGCAGGCACGCGCAATTCAATATCCGCTTGTTGTTGCGTCAATTCTTCTAATGATGGTTCTCGCCCTTCTTTTAACGCTTTAACCGCCGCATCCAATAATTCCATATAAAGCGAAAAACCGATGCTTTCGATTTGTCCGCTTTGTTCGTTTCCGAGTAATTCGCCAGCGCCACGAATCTCTAAATCGTGGGTTGCCAAGATAAAACCAGCCCCAAGATTATCAAGATTTTCCAAGGCATCTAGACGGCGTTCGGCATCTTTTGTCATCATTTTTGGCGGTGGCGTGAGTAAATAAGCATAAGCCTGATGATGTGAACGCCCTACTCGTCCACGTAATTGATGCAACTGAGCTAATCCAAAATGATCCGCTCGTTCAATAATGATGGTATTAGCCGTTGGTACATCAATACCCGTTTCGATAATGGTTGAACAAACTAAGACGTTATAACGCTGATGATAAAAATCACTCATCACACGTTCTAACTCACGTTCTCGCATTTGTCCGTGCCCCACAATCACTCGCGCCTCTGGCACAAGTGCGGTCAGTTTTTCTGCTGTATTTTCAATACTTGCGACATCATTATGGAGATAATAAACCTGCCCACCACGTAAGATTTCACGCAAAATCGCTTCTCGTACAACAAGATCGTCATTCTGGCGGACGAAGGTTTTAATACTTAATCGACGCGCAGGAGGCGTAGAAATAATGGAAAGATCACGAATACCATTCATCGCCATATTAAGCGTACGCGGAATTGGCGTTGCCGTTAGGGTAAGAATATCGATATTCGCACGGAGCTGTTTGATTTTCTCTTTTTGCCCCACACCAAAACGGTGCTCTTCATCAATAATCAACAAACCAAGATCGCTAAATTTGACATCTGATTGAATTAATTTATGGGTACCAATCAGTATATCGACTTTGCCTTCTGCAAGGTTTTCCAGAATTTGTTTTTGTTCTTTTGCAGTTTTGAAACGCGATAACACTTCTACGTTCACAGGCAAATTCGCAAAACGATCTTTAAAATTCTCATAATGCTGTTGGGCTAAAAGTGTAGTTGGCACCAACACTGCTACTTGCTTATGATTCATCACAGCCAAAAAGGCAGCGCGCATTGCCACTTCAGTTTTACCAAAACCTACATCACCGCAAACAAGGCGATCCATTGCTTTTGGCTGACACATATCCGAAATCACTGCATTAATTGCCATTTCCTGATCATAAGTTTCTTCAAAAGGAAAAGTTGCGGCAAATTGTTGAAATTCCTCACGATCATATTTAAAAGCAAAGCCTTTCTTCGCTTCACGTTGTGCATAAACATCTAATAATTCAGCCGCCACATCACGAATTTTCTCCGCTGCTTTTTGGCGCGATTTCGCCCAAGCCCCGTTACCCAATTTATGTAATGGCGCACTTTCATCAGAACCACCGACATAACGGCTAATCAAATGTAATGAAGTAACAGGCACATAAAGTTTTGATTCATTTGCATAATTTAGTAGCAAATATTCTGCTTTAATACCGCCTGTATCTAACGTGACCAAACCGCCATAACGCCCCACACCGTGATCAAGATGCACAACGGGCTGCCCTATTTTCAACTCAGCAAGATTGCGCACTAGCGTGTCAGGATTAATTGTTTTACGTTTATCTCTAGAACGTTGTTGAACGCGCTCGCCAAGTAAATTAGCTTCACCAATAATCGCAACAGGAAGCGATTGTTCAATTATAAAACCTTGTTCAAGAGAGCTGACTAACAAGCTAAATTTTTCATTTTCAGCCTGTTCCAAGGATTGAATTTGTTTTGGCTTGAGTTTTAACGGTGAAAGCAAATCAAGCAAAGTCTCTCGGCGACCTTCCGTCTCCACGGAAAACAGTACATTTCCTTTAAAATGCTCAATAAATTGGCGGAGTTGTCCCAATGGTTCTTTTTGCTGGGATTGAATGGTCACTTCTGGTAAAGCGACAACAGGTAAATTTTTCTGGCGTACCGATGACCGCACTTTTTCCGCTTTAAATGTAATACGTGGATAAGATTTCAATCGGCGATTGACTTCATCAACATTAAGCCATAATTTTTCAGGCGGTAAAAGCGGACGCATCGGATCCACTTTACGTTGTTCATAACGCTGTTTGGCATCTTGATAAAAACGCTCACCTTGCATTTGGTTATTTTCCATATCCACAAACAGCGTTTGTTCTGGTAAATAATCAAACAAAGTCGCCATTTCAGAAAAGAAAAGAGGCTGCCAATATTCAATGCCAGAAATCAAGGTACCTTTACTGATTTGCTGATAAATATGTTCTGGATCACGACGAATTTCACCAAAGGTTTCACGAAATTGCGCACGGAAAAATTCAATCCCTTTATCATCCGTTGGAAATTCGTGCGCTGGTAAAAGGTTAATCGATGTAATTTCATCAAGAGTACGTTGCGTATCCACATCAAAAGTGCGAATTGAATCAATTTCATCATCAAAAAAATCGAGACGAAAAGGCACCGCACTTCCCATTGGGAAAAGATCCAACAAAGCTCCACGAACAGCGTATTCACCATGTTCTAATACTTGCTCCACCGCACAATAGCCTGCAGCTTCTAATTGTAAGCGCATTTTATCAATGACCAAGCGATCGCCTTTTTTAATCAGAAGCACATTGTGTTGTAAATATTGTGGCGGGCAAAGGCGTTGCATTAATGTCGAAATCGGCAATAAGAAAATGCCTTTTTTCGCATTTTGTAAATGGAAAAGCGCACTTAAACGAGAGGAAATAATTTCTTGATGGGGAGAAAACGTATCATAAGGCAACGTTTCCCAATCAGGGAAAAGGCATACATTTTGACTGCTTAATTCCGATAAAACACGTGATAAACGCACCGCACTTCGTGTATCTGGAGTCACCACTACGGTTAAATTTTGATTTTGCTCTGCAATTTCACTGATCGCCAATGCATCAGCACCCGGTAATACATTGCCTAAAATTTTGTGATCATTGGGTTGGATAGGAATATCAGGTTGGAAAAAAGCCGTTTTCATAAATATAAATAATGCGCCAATCTTGTATAAAAATTGACGCATAGTGTACTGGAATTTGACTTATTTTTCAACAAATTTACTGTTTAAAAAAACAGTTAATGTTTATTTCTTTAAAGGAGATTCTTCTTTCTTCAAATTACCATTTTCATCTTCTGTTGCTGACATAGGCACGCAGCTACAATTAGGTTGCTCTAACCCCCACTCTTTAATGAAATTATCATATTTTTCAAGTGCACGCTTAAACCAACATTTTGGTTTCTCAGTTTGTTCTGTCATAAAGTTCCTCGTTCTAAATATTGTTTAATTTCTAAACGCAGCCATTCTACGCCTTTTTTCTTGTTAATGGGAAGTTGTTTTTTTGTTAAATAAGCGGAAATTAATGGGAAATTTTCTTTGCCCGCTAATTTTAATAAACGCCTCATCGCAGGAATGCTCGAAAATAAAGTACGGTGAAAATTAGCAAAGTTTTTTAAGCTCAACCAATCGAACTCATCAAGCTGCCAATCAAGCTGATTTTTCTCAAAATTTATGGCGAAAGGATGAAAAGATAAAGGAATATTACGCTGAAATTGTTTGTACGCACTATCAACTAAAGCCAAGCCTTCTTTAGAAAGACCTTTAAGGGCAATCGCTGAATAACAACCACTACTCGCTTCTTGATGCTCGCCTAAATGCACCAAAACAAAACCGCACTTTTGCCAAAATTTTGCCAATTCGTCAGTGTAGCCAAAACTCACCGAAAAAAAATCCACTTCTGAATTTTTCATAAATTTCATTAGATTTTGACCAATACCCTTTTTTTGCCAATTTGGCTGAACCGCTATACGAGAAATACGTAAGGAATGTAATTTACAGGCTTGGGACAGATTTTCATGGAAACATAATGCCTGCGGCACCAGATTCCCTTTCGGACGGCGTTTGCCTTGTTGAATTTGAATAATCAACTCATCATCAGCCATATTTCCTTCTTCTAACGCCCAAATTGCACCGAGCAAATTCTGTTGATATTCGGCAAAATAAAAACGTTGATTTTCCCCATCAAATAAACGGCGAAGATCAAGTGGCGACGTTCGATAATGCGCCAATGTCATTAAGCCATAAAACTCTGCAATATGATGTGTTTTTTGCACTTCTCGAATTTGATAAGGGAGATGGGGCTGGAAAAGAAATTGCTGAAACTCATCTTCGGCATTTAGCAACAAAAGATCATCAATAAAATCTTCTAACGGATCATTTTCTTGCCAACGTAGAGGCTGTTTAAGCTCAAAATGCTGAAAAGTGCGGTGAATTTTCCGTTTAAATTTTAATTCGAAACCACGCCCTGTTCCTTCATAGCTATGAATTGTAGTACTGAAAATAATATGTTGAAAATATTGAGAATATTCTTGTAATAACGGCAATGGAATCATCGCAGCTTCATCTACGAGTAACCAAGCGGATTGACTAAATTCGGGTTCAGTTTGTAACATCAAAGCCAATTCATCTGGCGCAATAAATTCAATGCCCCCTTCTGAAAATTCGATAACCGAATATACCGCACTTTTATTCGGTGCGGTGAGATAAACTGGCGCCTGAATTTGGTTAGCAAGCATCCCCAATAATGCGGATTTTCCTCTTCCGCGCTTAGCGGTTAGAAAATAAATATCCTGCTCAACTTGTAAAATATTATCAATAATTTGCTGCTGAGCTAACGTGGCATTTTTATGATGCTCGTTAGAATAAAAAACAGGGGGAAATTCAACCGAACTTTTCTCTCTTAAAATGGGGAAATGATAGCGATCAATGCACTGTTTGAAATGATCAATAAAATTAGGCGTGGCGATTACTGACTGATTTCCATTCCAACGTAAACTATCTTGATCAGGCTGCTGAGATAAATTTTCCCAATCGGACAACACTAAACAAAGTGTGCCGCCCATTTTCAGTGTTCCAGCTCCAATAGCTAGCGCTTCAAGATGAATGCCATTTCGTCCATCAAATAAGATATGTTCAAATTCTTGTCCGAGCAAATTCGTTGCTTTAGAAAAAGCAATGCCGCTTTCACCGATAATTAATACGTTATCAGGCACAAGCGGCAAAGTTTTGCTGATTAAAATTTGAAGCTGGCGAGATAACATCTTTTATTTTAAATAGGCAATTAACATCGAGCCAATAAAACTTACACAAGCAAGCCAAAAGAAAATGCTTTTGGGTTGAGAAACTTTTTTACTGAAAAATTTCGCAGCAAACACGATATACAAAATCAGTAATGCGAATTTAGCCACTAACCACCATTCAATATCAAAAGCAAAGAGATATAAAATGACAACACCAGAAACAATCAACAAGGTATCTGATAAGTGCGGTAAAATTTTTAATAATTTTATCGAACGCCAGTTTTTGCCAGTAAGTTGCATTGCGCCACGAATCACCGACAAGGCAAAACTTAAAAAGGCGAAAAAAATATGTAAATAAACTAGCATAATCACTCCCAAAAAAGTAAGAAAAGTTCGGTTAACATCAACCGCACTTTCTCAATATAAATTACTTCGCAATTCGTTTATATTTAATACGATGTGGCTGAGTCGCTGCATCGCCTAAGGTTTTCTTTTTCCACTCTTCGTAGTCAGAGAAGTTACCTTCGTAGAAGGTCACTTTGCCTTCATCGCCGTAATCTAAAATATGCGTTGCGATACGGTCTAAGAACCAACGGTCATGGGAAATCACCATTGCACAGCCCGGGAACTCTAAAATCGCATTTTCTAACGCACGCAAGGTTTCAACGTCTAAGTCATTGGTTGGTTCGTCCAATAACAGCACGTTACCACCACGTTGTAAAAGTTTCGCTAAGTGTAAACGACCACGTTCACCACCTGATAATTCGCCAACACGTTTTTGTTGATCCACGCCTTTGAAGTTGAAACGGCCCACATACGCACGGCTTGGAATTTCAAAGTTACCAATGGTCAAAATATCTTGTCCGTTAGAGACTTCTTCCCAGACGGTTTTCTTGTCATCCATAGAATCACGGAATTGATCCACCGAAGCAAGCACAACAGTTTCACCCATTATCACAGAGCCTGAATCTGGTTGTTCTTGACCTGACAACATACGGAATAAGGTTGATTTACCCGCACCATTTGCCCCGATAATCCCAACGATTGCACCTTTTGGAATACTGAAGGATAAATCATCAATTAAAGTGCGGTCGCCATAAGATTTGGTTAAGTTTTGCACTTCAATCACTTTATCACCTAAACGCGGACCAGGTGGAATAAAGAGTTCGTTCGTCTCGTTTCGTTTTTGATATTCGCCAGAGTTCAACTCATCAAAGCGCGCCATACGTGCTTTGCTTTTCGCTTGGCGACCTTTAGGATTTTGACGCACCCATTCTAACTCTTTCGCAATGGATTTTTGACGCGCGTTTTCAGCTGCTTGTTCTTGCTCTAAACGTTTCTCTTTTTGCTCTAACCAAGAAGAATAGTTACCTTCCCAAGGTATACCCTCACCACGGTCAAGTTCTAAGATCCAGCCCGCTACGTTATCTAAGAAATAACGGTCGTGGGTAATTGCGACAACAGTGCCCTCGTAATCATGTAAGAAACGCTCTAACCACGCCACAGATTCCGCATCTAAGTGGTTAGTTGGTTCGTCTAATAAGAGCATGTCTGGTTTTTCAAGTAATAAGCGGCAAAGTGCCACACGGCGACGCTCACCACCAGATAAATGTTCAATTTTGGCATCCCAATCAGTTAAACGTAACGCATCAGCGGCACGCTCTAATTGGTTATCTAAATTATGCCCATCGTGCGCCTGAATGATGGCTTCAAGGTTCGCTTGTTCTGCCGCCAGTTTATCGAAATCAGCATCAGAATCCGCATAAAGTGCATACACTTCATCTAAACGAGTCAGTGCATTTTTCACTTCAAAAACCGCTTCTTCCACTGCTTCACGCACGGTTTGTTGCGGATCAAGTTTTGGTTCTTGTGGAAGATAACCGATTTTGATACCTGGCTGCGGACGCGCTTCCCCTTCAAATTCTTTATCCACGCCTGCCATAATGCGTAAGAGGGTTGATTTACCCGCACCATTTAAGCCTAGAACCCCGATTTTAGCTCCAGGGAAAAAGCTTAAAGAAATATCTTTCAAAATATGACGCTTCGGTGGCACTACTTTGCCGACACGGTGCATCGTATATACAAATTGAGTTGACATATTTATCCTTTATCTAATAAAAAAGTGGGGTCATTTTACTTGAAGTTTCTTTATTTGCCTAACAATAGGCAAATAATAGACAAAAAAAACCACCCGAAACGGGTGGCAGGAAAGTAGTTTAGCTATATTTATGATTATTTTATTTAGGAACTTTATGAATATCAAGCAATTACTTGACGGCGCTATGTTACTGAATATTGAAAGCTAAAGGAAATGCTATTGAGAGTTTTTTTGATTTACATCAACATTTTTAACAGAAAAATTCGTTTTTGCGTGTAGAATAAACAACTTCTAATGCTAACGTTCAAAATAATTAGGATTTTTTGTGAAAACGTATTCATTATTACTCGGTCTATTCATTAGTTGTGGTGTTTTAGCTCACCCCCATGCATTTATAGATATGCAAACCACGCCTATCATAGAAAATAGTCAACTCACCGGTTTATCAATGAAATGGACATTGGATGAACCAAGTTCGTCCGCAATTATTTATGATATGAAACAGGCTAAAACAAAAAATGATCAGCAAAAACTCATCGATGATGTCATGGGAAATATTGTGAGTGAACATTATTTTAGCTATCTATATGACGCTCAAAATAACAAAATTAAATATTCTTCACACCCCAAAAATTACGGCGTAAAAATCCAAGGATTACAACTGCAATATTATTTTGATGTGCCACTCGCCCATTCACAACAGTTAGAAAAAAACACATTTAGCTTACAAACTTACGATCCCACTTATTATGTGGCGATGACTTACGCCTCAAGAAGTGCGGTAGATTTTTCCGCACTTCCGAAAAATTGCCAAGGAAAATTAATTGAACCTAATGTGGATGAAAAAATCCAAGCCTACGCATCTTCACTTGATAAATCCCAAAAGAACGAAGATGATTCATTAGGCGTAATGTTCGCGCAAAAAATAATAATTCAATGTGAGTAGAAATGAAAAAATATAAAACAGGGCTCGTGTTATTAGTGATTGCACTCGCCTTACTTGGCTATTTTTCCCCTTGGTTTTTCTTACATATTGCTGCATGGCAAAAAGATTTTAATCAACTTATTTCGGAAAATTTACATCAAATTCAAAATAATAGTATCAAGGCAGGCATCACACTTATTTTCGCTAGCTTTGTTTACGGCGTACTTCATGCCCTCGGGCCAGGGCACGGCAAATTTATTATCGCCAGCTACCTTTCCACTCATGAAAGTCAATTAAAACAAAGTACTATCTTGAGCTTACTTTCTTCCTTAATGCAAGGTATTGTCGCGATTACAGCAACCACATTGCTCGTTGTAGTACTTAATCTATCATCACGTTATTTCAAATTAAGTCAGCTTTGGTTAGAACGAGCTGCCTTGCTATTATTAGTATTTCTCGGCTTTTATTGGATTTGGCAAGGTTTACGTGCCTATCGTAAAAAAGCTAAATTAGCCATAAAATCCCTAAATCCACTTTCACTACACGAAAAAAGTGCGGTGAAAAATAACCGCACTTTTCAACTAAATACCTGTAGCTGTGGACACCAACATTTGCCAAGCCCGATGCAAACTGTACAAGCTACCAATCTAAAATCACAATTTCTCGTGATTCTAACAATTGGTATGCGCCCATGTAGCGGTGCTATTTTCGTATTATTTTTAGCTTATATGCTTGATCTTTATGGCTGGGGAATTTTAGCTGTATTAGCTATGTCTTTCGGCACAGGACTTATGCTGTCAGCCTTCGCGGGAATTGTACGTTATGCACGAAATACTGCGATTCACTTAGGGAGTTGGTATAGTTCAAAACATACAAAAGGGAAAAGCGAAAGCATCGTGAAATTAATAGCAGGTGGAATAATGCTATTTTTTGCCTTGAGCTTGTTATACGGTACAACCATCTCAACTGGCGGAAGCAAAATCCTATTTTGAGGTAAAAAAATAAAGCCCATCAACATGATGGGCTCAAAATCTTTTGGTTACTAATTTAGAATCTGTAAAAGGAGACAAACAAACTCTAAACCAAAAGAAAAATTGGCTCCTCCTGCTGGACTTGAACCAGCGACATATGGATTAACAGTCCACCGTTCTACCGACTGAACTAAGGAGGAATAAACTTTGTATCACAAGGGATAGGGCGCGAATTCTAATGGTCGATAGTTAGCTTGTCAATGCAAAATTTAAAAAAATTTCATAAAAAAAACAAAAATTTTCTCATCTTTTATATATATACCACCTAATATTTATTTTTCTATCCACAGAGCCTGTGGATAACTTTGTGGATTAACTTTTTAAAATTTTGCGGATCCCTTGTTCTTACAAGGCTTGTTCGATCTTGATTACAGATTAGCCTAAAATTAAATTTTAATTTAAAATCAAAAAGTTAAGTTTTGTCTAGTAAAAAAATTAAAGTTTTTTTATGAATTTGTGACATCTTCCTCTTGACATCACTAAGTCTGTGTAAAACTTAGATTTTTGCCTGATCAATTTTACACATTAAATATGCTAAAATAGACATTATTCAAAACTATGAAAAAACCGACCGCACTTTATGTCTGAGAAAATCAACACAAAACCATTTATTCTGCATTCCGACTTTCGTCCCTCTGGCGATCAGCCACAAGCTATCGAAAAATTGGCTGAAAATTTAACGGATGGATTAGCTCACCAAACTTTACTCGGGGTAACAGGCTCGGGGAAAACCTTTACTATCGCCAATGTAATTGCTCAATTAAATCGCCCCGCAATGTTACTTGCGCCAAATAAAACCCTTGCTGCCCAGCTTTATGCAGAAATGAAAGCCTTTTTTCCAGAAAATGCAGTGGAATATTTTGTGTCTTACTATGATTATTACCAGCCAGAAGCCTATGTGCCGAGCAGTGATACATTTATTGAAAAAGATGCGTCTATTAATGATCAAATCGAACAAATGCGTCTTTCTGCGACAAAATCTTTTTTAGAGCGTCGAGATACTATTGTAGTAGCTTCTGTTTCTGCAATTTATGGTTTGGGCGATCCTGATAGCTATTTACAAATGATGTTGCATTTACAACAAGGTGCCATTATCGATCAGCGCCAAATTTTAGCGAAGTTAGCGGAATTACAATATACGCGCAATGATCAAGCATTTCAGCGTGGAACTTTCCGTGTTCGTGGAGAAATTATTGATATTTTTCCTGCGGAATCCGATGATCGTGCGGTGCGTATTGAATTATTTGATGATGAAATTGAGCGTTTAAGTTTATTTGATCCGCTCACTGGTAGTAGTTTTGGTGCTGTACCACGTTTTACGATCTATCCTAAAACTCACTATGTGACGCCCAGAGAACGTATTTTAGATGCTATAGAAAACATCAAAAAAGAACTCGTATCACGCCGTGAATACTTCATTAAAGAACATAAACTTTTAGAAGAACAACGTATCAGCCAGCGTACCCAATTTGATATTGAAATGATGGATGAATTGGGCTATTGCTCGGGCATTGAAAACTACTCTCGCTATTTATCAGGCAGAAATGAGGGTGAGCCACCACCAACATTATTCGATTATATGCCCTCTGATGCGATTTTAATTATTGATGAATCTCACGTTACTGTGCCTCAAATTGGCGGGATGTATCGTGGCGACCGTTCACGTAAAGAAACTTTAGTCGAATATGGTTTTCGTTTACCATCAGCATTAGATAATCGTCCGTTACGCTTTGAGGAATTTGAACGCTTAGCCCCACAAACTATTTATGTTTCCGCAACACCAGGACCTTATGAATTAGAGAAATCAGGCAGTGAAATCATCGATCAAGTGGTTCGCCCCACTGGTTTGCTTGATCCGCTTATTGAAATTCGTCCAGTCTCAATTCAAGTGGATGATTTACTTTCTGAAGCTCGCCAAAGAGCGGATAAAAATGAGCGTGTTTTAGTGACGACACTCACAAAAAAAATGGCAGAAGATTTAACGGATTATTTAGATGAACACGGGATTCGTGTGCGTTATCTACATTCTGATATTGATACCGTGGAACGCGTCGAAATTATCCGTGATTTGCGTTTAGGCGAATTTGATGTATTGGTGGGAATTAACTTATTACGTGAAGGTTTAGATATTCCAGAAGTGTCTCTTGTGGCGATTTTAGATGCCGACAAAGAAGGATTCTTACGTTCCGAACGCTCTTTAATCCAAACCATCGGCCGAGCTGCGCGAAACTTAAATGGTAAAGCGATTTTATATGCGGATAGCATCACAAAATCGATGGAAAAAGCCATCACCGAAACTAATCGTCGTCGTGAAAAACAAACCAAATACAATGAAGAACATGACATTGTGCCACAAGCATTAAATAAGAAAGTCGGTGAATTGTTAGATATTGGGCAAGGTGCAAACCAAAAAGCGAAAGCCAATAAACAACGTGGAAAAATGGCAGCAGAATCAACCGCACTTTATAATGCACCGAAAAATGTCAAAGAATATCAGCAACAAATCAAAAAACTGGAACAACAAATGTATAAATTTGCGCAAGATTTGGAATTTGAAAAAGCCGCGGCAATTCGTGATCAATTACATCAATTACGTGAACAGTTTGTTTTTGAAAACTAAAAAAACGCCAGCTTAAGCTGGCGTTCCGTTTATTATAGCCAGCCAAAA
>MDJB01000022.1 GCA_001752465.1 Haemophilus quentini | reverse complement strand
AAGAATATATAAGGTGGTCGTGTAATATTTACCAATCTCAAGAAGTCAGAACAATCTTTACAATAATTTACATTTAAAAATATCATAAAAACGCAAAGCAAACGCTTGCTTTTTTTGCACAAGAAGTAAGCAAAAATGCGGTGATTTTTAGGGGAGTTTTTATTGAGAAAAAGCAAATAGGCTTATCAAAAAACAAAGACCGCAAAGTGCGGTCAATTTTCTTAAAATTCTTTTGAAATTAAACTTTCTGCTAATTGCAAATCAAGTGTGGAATCGATATCAATAGAACGATAAGTTGGCATTAAATAAAAACGCATTGGCACAATAAAAAAGCGTTTCTCTTCAAAGAGACTTTCGATGTCATTAATATAAATTGCGCCATTTGCACGATAAGATTTCGGTAATTTTTGGCGAGGGGCTTCAAAATCCGTTAATTCGTGAATAGGCTGAACTTCGGTGCCTTCTAAAGTGAAGGATTTATAAGGATGATGCTCACATTCGCAAGCTGAAACCACGGATTTATATTTGCCGCCAAGGAAAATTTCCATCGCATTACGAATATCTAAAGCATTGCGCAATGGGCTGGTTGGTTGAAAAAGTGCGGCGGTGCCTTGTGAAATATTAAGTGTTTCTAAGCAATGCAAAATAGCATCAATGGTGCGCGTATCACTTTGTGCCAAACTTTCAGGGCGTGCCACTGGTTTTGCACCATATTTTGTGGCTTCTTTTAAAATATTTTCACCGTCTGATGTCACCACAATTTGATCAAACATGCCCGATTCTTGCGCTGCCAAAATCGCTCGCCCCACCAAAGAAACGCCACCCACAAGCTGTAAATTTTTGTCTTTAATTCCTTTAGAACCTGCTCTCGCAGGAATAATTGCAATTCTTGTCATTATTTTCACCCTCTGTGATAAAAGTGCTGACTATTCTAGAATCTTTCCCTTGTTTTAGCAAAAACTAATCTTTAATATGGCAGCACATTTTTGTTTAAAAAAGAGGAAATAAAATGACTCAACTTACTCGTGAACAAGTTCTTGAACTCTTTAATCAACGCAGCTCAACACGTTATTACGATCCCGCAAAAAAAATTAGTGATGAAGATTTTGAATGTATTTTAGAGTGCGGTCGATTATCGCCGAGTTCTGTCGGCTCTGAGCCTTGGAAATTTTTAGTGATTCAAAATAAAACCTTACGCGAAAAAATGAAACCTTTTAGCTGGGGAATGATGAATCAGCTTGATAATTGCAGTCATCTTGTGGTGATTTTAGCGAAGAAAAATGCCCGTTATGACAGCCCATTTTTTGTGGATGTAATGGCGCGCAAAGGCCTGAACGCAGACCAACAACAAGCCGCCCTCGCGAAATACAAAGCACTGCAAGAAGAAGATATGAAATTGCTCGAAAGCGACCGCACTTTATTTGATTGGTGCAGTAAACAAACTTATATCGCCCTTGCCAATATGCTTACTGGAGCTACAGCTCTTGGCATCGACTCTTGCCCTATTGAAGGTTTTCATTACGATAAAATGAATGAATGTCTCGCCGAAGAAGGATTATTCGATCCTCAAGAATATGCGGTTTCTGTCGCCGCAACCTTCGGCTACCGCTCACGCGATATTGCAAAAAAATCCCGTAAAACGTTGGATGAAGTGGTGAAATGGGTGGGGTAAATTAGAGTTGTTTTATTTTTTATTTGCACTACAATGTTGCACAAAGTAGCACTTTAATCTAGGAGATCATTATGCAAGCGACATTAAGACAACAAGGTGGTGCCGCAATTCTAACTGTTCCAATGGCAATATTGCAAAAAATGGGCTGGGAAATTGGAAATAAAATCAATTTAGAACCGCAAGGAGAACAAGTTGTGCTGACCCCAGTTAAACGGAAAGCAAGAGGACGAAAGAGCATTGCGGAATTATTAACAGCTATTGATAGCAAAGAAATAGCAAACTTAAATGCATCAATCTCAGAACTCACTAGCTCTAAAGCCGTAGGGAAAGAAGTATGGTAATGCGAGCCCCAAAAAAAGGTGAAATTTGGTACATTGATCCCGATCCAACAAAAGGAAAGGAATTACACAGCCCACATTACTTTATTGTCATAACTGATGAGTTATTAAACAACGCATTAGGAACGGCTCTTTGTTGCCCAATTTCAACAGGTGGAAATGCAGCACGTTCACAAAGTGTGACAGTTACTCTTGATGGAAATAGCACTCAATCAGGAAAAATAACTGGTGTTATTTTGTGCCACCAACTAAGAGCATTAGATTTAGAAGAACGACAGGCAAAATTTGCTACAAAAGCAGAAGATTATTTAATCGATGAAGTTATTATGAAACTTGTTGATTTAATTGATCCACAATAAAACAGGGCTGCAAATGCAGCCCTATCTTTTTTCGATTATTTCACTTCTTTAAATAAAATCTCACTTGGGATGACGGAACCTTGCCAATAAAGTTCTGTAGAGACTTTTTCTGCGAGTTGTAGGAACGCTTGTGAAATTTCATTTTCAGGCACTCGCACAACAGTTGGGTTGCCCGCATCTAAATCTTCACGGATACGAATGTGTAAAGGAAGCTGAGCTAATACTTTCACATTGTATTTTTCCGCCATTTTCTCTGCACCGCCTGTGCCAAAAATCGCTTCGTGGTGACCGCACTCGCTACAAATGTGCATAGACATATTTTCTACAATACCCAACACTGGCACGGATACTCGCTCAAACATTGAAATACCTTTCACCGCATCAAGCAAAGCAATATCTTGCGGAGTTGTCACTACCACTGCACCAGTCACAGGGATTTGTTGTGATAAGGTAAGTTGAATATCGCCCGTGCCCGGAGGCATATCGATAACAAGATAATCTAAACTATCCCATAGGGTTTCATTTAATAATTGGCTTAATGCGCTACTCGCCATTGGGCCACGCCAAATTGTTGCGCTGTCTTCATTCATTAAAAAGCCAATAGAATTTGTAGATAAACCATGTGCTTTAATTGGAGTGATGTGTTGATTATCTGGAGAAGTTGGACGTTGATCCGCTGCGCCTAACATATGTGGAATGGAAGGGCCATAAATATCCGCATCTAAAATTCCTACGCGTGCGCCTTGTGCTTGTAATGCTAAAGCTAGATTAACAGAAACCGATGATTTCCCTACGCCGCCTTTGCCAGAACTCACAGCAATAATATTTTTCACACCTTTTACAGCGGGTTGATTATTTGCACGTTTAAGTGTAGCGATTTGATACGAGATCGCCCATTTAATTGCTTTGCAATCTGTCGCTTTCAACAACGCATCTGAAACCGCTTGTTTTAACTGTTCTGCACCAGAATTCCATGCAAAAGGTAATTTCAATTCAATGCGTAAAGTATCACCGCCCTTTTCCACTTTTTTCAAAGTATTAAGCGCAATCAGGTCCTTTTGCAGGGTTGGATGCTGAAATTGTTGAATAATCTGCTGAACTTGATTTTGCTGCTCGGCAGTCAAATTATCAGAAAAGTAGGTTGCCATAATAACTTCCTGTTTAGTAGAGTAAATTTGTCGGGCATATTTAATCACGGAAAGTGCGGTATGTTAAGTTAAAGTTTTTCAAACTAGAAAAAAAGTGATAACAATTACTCATTTTTCATTAAAATGAACTTTTCATACGTAAAACTAATTTTTTTGAATAAGATATCATTGGTTTTTCAATTGTATGATGTAAAATCATAGCTAGTAAAATACATAAGATAGTTACCATAAAAAAGGTAGCAAGACCATTTTGTTTTACAATATAAAACTTATGATAAATAAAATCAGTAAACACCATATGACTGATATAAAGTGAATAAGATATTTCTCCAAAATATATTAATAAAGATGAACGAGATATTTTAAATAAAGTCTCATATAAGATACATAAAATAATAAATAAAGATGCAATAACCCCACCAGAAAACGACCCAGTCTCCAGAAGCCAATAAAAGTTATCTTTATCATTAGACAAAATAAAGAAAAACAGATAAATACCACATAAAACAAAGGCAACTTTAATTGGATAGGCATTTACTATATTTAAATTCCCTAGAAAACCTTTAGAATATTTATAAAACAAATAAATCAACATGCCGTAAATGAACTCAAAGAACATTGAAGAGGTAAATATATACAACACATTATGTTCTCCAACTAAGTTGTTATCTCCCGCCCCAAAGTATAAATAAAAATCATGGTTAAAATAGTAACTAGAAGAAAGATACAAAAGAAAAATTAAAAAAATAGTGATATACACACGATATTTATGATTAATAGCCATTGCTATAGAAAAAACAAAATAGAAAACTATCTCATAAGAAATCGACTATGCAGAAGGTAATACATTATAACCAAAATGAGGCGCAGAAGCTTGATAATTAAAGTTAAATCCTAATACAGAAATCAAATAATAATGCAAATCATAATTTCTCATTACTAAATAATATGTAGTTATACAAATAATAAGTAAAGGATAAATTCTAAAAAATCTTCTAATAATAAATGAACCCCATCCATAGTTTTCTTTTTCTGTAGAAAAACAAATAATAAATCCGCTTAATACAAAAAAGAAATCAACTCCCAAATATCCTTGTGAAAAAAGTAGATCTCCTAAGTTAACCTGAGAATAAGCATTATTTAATGAAGCTCTTAAGTGAAAAAATAATACAGCTAATGCTGCAAAACCTCTAATATATTGTAGGGAATAAAATGTTGTTGAAGTAGTAACACTGGCATTCAGTGTATAAATAAACTAAATATAAGGAAATCTAATGAGATGTAATAATATTCTACCTATTATGTAATAAAAAATCAATTCTTATAGCATTTTATTAAGTTTTAAACTAGCCCCTTATTTTTTTTTCTAGTAAGATAAGCACAATTTTTGTATACTAAAAAAGAGAATAAAAATGACAACTCAACCCCGTAAAATTTTAGTCACTTGCGCCTTGCCTTATGCCAATGGGGCAATTCATTTAGGCCATATGTTAGAACATATCCAAGCGGATATTTGGGTGCGTTTTCAACGTATGCGTGGCAATAAAATCCATTTTGTCTGTGCAGACGATGCACACGGCACACCCATTATGTTGAATGCTGATAAACTTGGCATTCCCCCTGAAGAATTAATTGCCAAAGCAAAAGCCGATCACGTGCGTGATTTTGCAGGGTTCAATATTAGTTTTGATAACTATCATTCCACTCACAGCGAAGAAAATAAACAGCTCACTGCAGAAATTTACAATAAACTCAAAGCCAATGGCTTTATTAAGAGTAAAGTCATTTCTCAGTTATTCGACCCTGAAAAAAATATGTTCTTGCCTGATCGTTTTGTGAAAGGCACTTGCCCGAAATGTAAAGCAGAAGATCAATATGGAGATAACTGCGAAGTTTGTGCTTCTACTTATAGCCCAATGGATTTAATTAATCCTCGTTCAGCCGTTTCTGGCGCAACGCCTGTGGTAAAAGAATCTGAACACTTTTTCTTTGACCTACCTGCATTTGAAGGCATGTTAAAAGAATGGACACGTTCTGGCTCACTTCAATCTGAAATTGCGAACAAAATGCAAGAATGGTTTGAAAGCAGTTTACAACAATGGGATATTTCACGCGATGCGCCTTATTTCGGTTTTGAAATTCCGAGCGCAAAAGATAAATTCTTCTATGTTTGGTTAGATGCGCCAATCGGCTATATGGCTTCATTCAAAAATCTATGCAATCGTAAAGGCATTGATTTCAATGAATTTTGGGCTGAAGGCAGCGATGCAGAGCTTTATCATTTCATCGGTAAAGACATCGTTTATTTCCACAGTCTATTCTGGCCTGCAATGCTTGAAGGTAGTGGCTATCGTAAACCGACTAATGTATTCACTCACGGCTATGTCACGGTGGATGGAGCAAAGATGTCAAAATCTCGCGGAACTTTCATTCAAGCCAGCACTTATTTAAATCATATTGATCCTGAATGTTTGCGTTATTACTATGCGGCAAAATTAAATGATCGCATTGAAGATTTAGACTTTAATCTTGAAGATTTCGTACAACGTGTAAATACGGATATTGTAAACAAATTAGTGAATTTAGCTTCACGCAATGCCGGTTTTATTGCGAAACGCTTTGAAGGCAAACTTGCAAATAAACTGGAAGATGAAGCATTATTTGCAGAATTTACCGCCCAAGCTGAGCAAATCGCCGCTTACTACGAAAGCCGTGAATACAATAAAGCCATTCGTGAAATTATGGCATTAACGGATAAAGCCAATAAATACATTGATGAAAAAGCCCCTTGGGTGATTGCAAAAGAAGAAGGCAAAGAGGCAGAATTACAAGCCGTATGTTCAATGGGTATTGAGCTTTTCCGCGTGTTGATGTCTTACTTAAAACCTGTTCTTCCAAAACTGGCAGAACGTGCAGAAGCCTTCTTACAAGCTGAATTACGTTGGGATAATATTCATCAACCATTACTTAGCCATACTCTTGCACCGTTTAAAGCCTTATTCTCTCGTTTAGAGAAAAAACAAATTGATTCTGTTGTAGAAGAAACTAAAGCCTTATTTGCAGCAGCCAATAAAGCAGCAGAAAAAACCGAGGCAAAACCAACCGCACTTTCTGCCGTTGAACCTATTGCTGAAACCATCACTATTGATGATTTCGCTAAACTTGATATGCGTGTAGCAAAAGTATTGAAATGCGAAGCGGTGCCAGAATCCAATAAACTTTTACGTTTTGAATTGGATCTTGGCGATCATACTCGTCAAGTCTTCTCTGGCATTAAAGCGGCTTACAATAAGCCTGAAGAATTAGAAGGTCGTTTTGTGATTATGGTGGCAAACCTTGCACCACGTAAAATGAAATTCGGTGTATCTGAGGGGATGATTCTATCCGCAGGAACAGGCGGTAGTGACTTATTCTTACTTTCTGCCGATATCGGTGTCACCGCAGGCATGCAAGTAAAATAATCAATTCAATCTAAATGAGGGCAACATTACGTTGCCCTTTTATTTTCTTGTTGAAAATAGGCGACTTATAACCTACTATAACACTCAACTATTTATCTATTTGGAGAATATTATGAAAAACGAATTAATCTGCTATAAACAAATGCCAGTGTGGACAAAAGACAAATTACCACAAATGTTCCAAGAAAAGCACAACACAAAAGTCGGCACTTGGGGGAAATTAACTGTATTAAAAGGTAAGCTCAAATTTTATGAGCTAACCGAAAATGGCGATGTCATTGCCGAGCATATTTTTACCCCAGAAAGCGACATTCCTTTTGTTGAACCTCAAGCATGGCATCGTGTTGAAGCCCTTTCTGATGACCTTGAATGTACCCTAGGTTTCTATTGCAAAAAAGAAGATTACTTCAGTAAAAAATACAACATGACAGCTACTCACGGCGATGTGGTGGATGCAGCAAAAATTATCTCGCCTTGTAAAGTATTAGATTTAGGTTGTGGACAAGGGCGTAATTCACTTTATTTAAGTTTATTAGGCTATGATGTGACCTCTTGGGATCACAATGAAAACAGCATTGCCTTTTTAAATGAAACCAAAGAGAAAGAAAACCTTAATATTTCTACCGCACTTTACGATATTAACGCCGCCAACATTCAAGAAAACTATGATTTTATTGTTTCAACGGTGGTATTTATGTTCTTAAATCGTGAACGTGTGCCGTCAATCATCAAAAATATGCAAGAACACACCAATGTTGGCGGGTATAACTTAATCGTTGCCGCTATGTCCACAGATGATGTGCCTTGCCCACTTCCGTTCTCTTTCACTTTCGCTGAAAATGAATTAAAAGAATATTACAAAGATTGGGAGTTTTTAGAATATAACGAAAATATGGGCGAATTACACAAAACCGATGAAAACGGCAATCGCATTAAAATGAAATTTGCTACGATGTTAGCAAGAAAGAAATAACCCGCTAATTTAAATAATCACCGCACTTTTCCCCAATAAAAAAGATAACTTAGAAAATATCTTTGGCTTTGCGAAGTGCGGTAAATTCTTCAAGTGTTTTTGCTTGTAAAAACGGATTAATTTCTCTCTCTAGTTTTAATGTTGTTGGCAAGCTTGGTTTATTTTCAGCTCGTTGTGTTTCAACAAAAATACGTTGTTTTTCTACCGCACTTTTTTCTACCGCACTTTTCTCCACCAGCACAGTTTCTGCAAACGCTAAATTTCCCAATGTATATTCGTGAGCAGGGCAAACAATCGTCTCGTCTGGCAATGTATTCAAACGCTGTAGACCTTCAAACATCTGTGCATAATTATCTGTGAAAACACGTCCACAACCAGCAGAAAATAACGCATCGCCACAAAATAAATGATTATCCACTAAAAAACTCACGTGCTGTTTAGTGTGTCCACCCGTCGGAATGACATCAATTTGATAATATGCGGTAAGGATCTTCCCTTCGTTCACAATTTGAGTTGCGCCTTTTTTCTCACATTCTTGCGACCCATAAATCGGCACCGTTGGATAACGTTTTTTAAATGCCGACACACCTTGTGTATGATCCTCATGTTCGTGAGTAAGCAATACTGCTTCAACCGTTACATTTTGCTTATCTAGCCATGCAAACAACTTGTCGGTTTCAGGCAAATCGACAATAATAAGAGGCATATTTTCTCGTTGATAAAGCCAAATGTAGTTATCATTCAGCGCAGGCAAAGCAAATAACATAATCATCCTTTTCATTTGTGATGGAGGAATAAAATGATTGTAAACTGGAATGCCAAAGCAACCAAGCCTTTCATTCATCCTGAAAGTTGGCAAAATTTGCCAAAGGGGGATGATTATTGCCAAACCTTACGCCAAATGTTAATGCCTTGGATGCCCAAAATTTTAGGTCATCAGGTTTTGAAGATCGGTGAGTTAAGTGGTGAAGTTACAACGAATTTGCCTATGCACCACCAGATTATTCTGAGCGAAAAAATCACGCCAAATCTTGCCGCACTTTGCAATGCTAAAGTTAGCTTAGTTCAAGCAAGCCTCATCGAATTGCCGTTCATTCAAAAAGAAATCCATGCCGTGTTTTTAATGAGCACGCTTAATTTTGCGCAAGATCCGCATCAAATTCTGCGTGAATCTCATCGTGTACTGGCTGACGATGGCTGGATTTTTATTGCTTTATTTAATCCATTAAGTCCACTGATTTTCAAAAGAAAAATGGGAGATTATCCGCTGCGTCACTACCCTGCTTGGCGTGTGATTGATTGGCTTTCATTGCTCAATTTTGAAGTGATTGAAAAATGCCCTATTGCAACCCAAAATAAACGCGCAACAATTTTTTCGCCGATCACGTTAATCATTGCGCAAAAACGGACTTATCCTCTGACTCTCAACCCAGAAAAAGTGCGGTCAAAAATACCAGTATTTTTAGAGCCGGTAAATGCATTCAAACTTAAAAGTTAGGCTCGTTCCGCATTCCACCAAATCAACGCCCATTTTTTTTGTCCGTGAGAAATTGGTTCGTTGTTGGCTTGTTTACGATCGTAAAAGGCTTTTAAACCTTGTTTTTCTTTTTCGGAAAGTTTGCCTAAAGAAAATTCCACCGAGGCTAATAAATCCTCATAGCTTTCACCTTGAAAACAACCCGATTCGGTTTCAATAAAATTCAAATTTGCCTGAATTCCTTTTTGATACAACCGATTGAGTAAATAAATATAAGTCGGGAAACCAATATCTTCACGACCAATCGCCTCAAATACGCCCTCATCTAAAAAATGACGTTGCGTGACAGAAGTCAAAAACACACGTTTTTTCGCTTTGGCACAGAGTTTTTCGATCATATCGTCCAAATCGTCCACTAACGTTGAACGAGATGCCAACACCACATCAGCTTGCGGCACATCATCCCAATTATCCGCCCAAGATTTATGAAATGTAGTCAGATTATGCAAACCAAATTTCTGTTTGAATTGCGCCAAGCAATCCAACATTCCATTGCTATAATCCAAGGCATATACCGTTGAACCTTGTTGTGCGAGTGGCACAGCAAAAGTACCCGGCCCACAGCCAATATCCAACACAGTTTCATCGGTTTGCACATTCATAGCTTGCAATAATTGCTGATTATATGCTGAAGGCTTGCCGACCAAATTTTCTGCCATTTTCACGGCTTTTTTATCCCATTTTGTCGGAGGTAAGTTGTAATGATTACAAGCGATTAAGTGTTGTTGATAAAGTTCAGCAAAATTGATGTCGTAAATAGTCATAGTGATTTTTCAATGTAGTTATTCAAATGTTGATGTAAAAGTTCGGGTGAAGTGCGGTTAAAATGATAAGTATTTTTTCATTTTAACTTTTTAAAAACCAGACATTGCAACGAATTCTACAGCATCGATATATTAATTCAAATATAACGTAGTAAAATGAGATAAAAGGACTCTATAATATTAGGTGTTCTATATTTTCCTATGGTTATTTTGTAGAAAAGGACAATTCAATGAAATTTGAAGTGATTTATAAATTTTTCTTAGTGTGGGGATTAGCCTTAAGTTTGCTTTTCGTTGTTGCAAGTGGTATTTCAATGTGGCTAGGATTTCCTTTTACTCAAGCCTTAGACATTCATCTTTTCTTTGCAGGATTGGTCGTATTTGGTTTGTTACTGCATTTTTATAGCCGCAAGAAGAAATGGGTAAAAATCAACACGCAATTTGCCGATCTTATCACACATAATCGCATGCCCTCTTACTGCAATTTAGATCGCTTGATGATGACTTTCGAACATTTTTCTATTCAACAAATCGCTGAGCAACTCAATCTTTCTCTCCCGATTTTATTAAATGAATTATCACAAGCTCAAATAAACATTACCGATTCCTACCGCACTTTACGCGAAAACTTTCCTCTCAACGATGAAAAAATTTTCGCCGCCATTACGATTGCCTTGAAAATGCGGTTCAATCCAACGTTACTTTAACTACAATCAAATATACATTAAAAGTCAGTAGAAAATCCCGAAATTTTTCGGGGTTTATTTTTTCCGAAAAAATCTTGCCCCGCTATTAAAACTCCCCTATTATTCACCGCACTTTTTTCTCATTTAGGAACAAAAATGACAGAACAAACGTTTATCCCCGGCAAAGATGCCGCATTGGAAGATAGTATTGCAAAATTTCAGCAAAAATTGACCGCACTTGGTTTTAATATTGAAGAGGCATCTTGGCTTAATCCTGTGCCAAATGTGTGGTCTGTACATATTCGCGATAAAGACTGCCCACAGTGTTTTTCTAATGGTAAAGGGGCAAGCAAAAAAGCGGCTTTAGCCTCTGCCCTTGGTGAATATTTTGAGCGTCTTTCCACTAATTATTTCTTTGCCGATTTCTATTTAGGGCAAGAAATTTCAAACGGCGATTTTGTGCATTATCCCAATGAAAAATGGTTCCCGATTGAAGATGATGCTTTGCTGCCTAATGGCATTTTAGATGATTATTTATTGGATTATTTTGATCCTAATGCCGAGCTTACGCCTGAATTATTGGTAGATTTACAATCTGGCAATTATGATCGTGGGATCGTAGCGATGCCTTATGTTCGTCAATCAGATGAACAAACCGTTTACATTCCACAAAGTATTATTGCGAACCTTTATGTCTCAAATGGCATGTCTGCGGGCAATACGAAATTTGAAGCTCGCGTGCAAGGCTTGTCAGAAGTATTTGAGCGTTATGTGAAAAACAAAATTATCGCCGAAGCGATCAGTCTGCCAGAAATTCCAAAATCAGTGATGGATCGCTATCCATCTATTCAGGCTTCCATTGCAAAATTAGAGGAAGAAGGTTTCCCAATTTATGCTTTTGATGCTTCACTTGGCGGAAAATACCCTGTTATTTGCGTCGTATTATTAAATCCGAATAACGGCACGTGCTTTGCCTCTTTCGGCGCACATCCAAATTTCCAAGTAGCGTTAGAACGTACGGTGACTGAACTCTTACAAGGTCGCAGTTTAAAAGATTTAGATGTTTTCTCTCCGCCATCTTTCAATAACGATGATGTGGCTGAACACGCTAATTTAGAAACCCACTTTATTGACTCAAGCGGTTTAATTTCTTGGGATTTATTCAAAGAAACACCTGATTATGAATTTTCTGATTGGGATTTCAGCGGTACAACGCAAGAAGAATACAATAATTTAATGGCGATTTTCCGTGCGGATGAAAAAGAAGTTTACGTGATGGATTACAACCATTTAGATGTCTATGCGTGCCGTATTATTGTGCCAGGCATGTCTGATATTTATCCTGCAGACGATTTAATTTACGCCAACAACAATATGGGAATGGATTGGCGCGAAATTTTACTCGATTTACCAAACTGGCATCACGATGCGGAAACTTATCAAGAGTTATTAGAAGAATTAGACGGACAAGATATTGACGACGCGACTCGCGTGCGTGAATTTATCGGTATCGTTGCACCTAAAAATAGTGGCTGGACAACCTTACGCGTCGGTGAATTAAAATCAATGCTCTACCTTGCATTAGGCGAATTAGAACAAGCATTAGATTGGGCAAATTGGACACTGAATATGAACAGCTCCGTATTCACCACAGAGCGTGTGAATTATTACCGCGCATTAATTTCTATCATTGAATTACATTTAGATCAAACTCGCGAACCAGAGCAATATCGTTCAGTGTTTGAGAAAATGTATGGCAAAGATGCAGTTAAACAAGCCTGGGCAGCTGTCTCTGAAGGTGGCAATCCATTCTACAATCTTCCAGCAAGTGATGAAAATTTGGAAAACTTTAAGGAACATCAGGCGTTGTTGGGAGCGTATGGGAAGTTGCAGAAAGCAAAGCGTGAAAATTGGAAATAATTAGGTCAGGATTTCGCCTGACGACGACCTACTTTCTTTTACTCGTGTAAAAGAAAGTAAGCAAAGAAAACACGCCCCAATTAAATCGCTAATCTTTGCTTTATTTCAATTTTCTTAACGACAATTTTCTAAACTCGCTGCGCTCAAACAGACGAAAATTGCCTAAAAATTGAAAGCGCAAAGGCGATTTATATGGGGAATTTAGTTTATCTAAGCATTATAAAAATATTTAAATATTTTACACGCACTTAAAAATAATCCCTTCTTTTCCGCCTTTGTGTAATTGAATTTGTAGGAAATTTTCGTCTGTTTGAGCGCAGCGAGTTTAGAAAATTTCCGTGAAACAAATTCAATGGAACAAAGGAAATAAGGAAAAGCAGGGTTGCCTTTCTTTTTGCCTACTTTTTCTTTGGCAACGCAAAGAAAAAGTAGGTCGCCATCAGGCGAAATCCTGATATCAAAAACCACATATCCACAATTTTATGCTATAATCCGCCACAATTTTTGATCAAAAAAGGAATACCAATGACGGATTCAATCCAATCATCTATCACCCCTGTCAATATCGAAGAAGAACTCAAATCTTCCTACCTTGACTACGCGATGTCGGTTATCGTTGGGCGTGCATTACCTGACGTTCGAGATGGTTTAAAACCTGTTCACCGCCGCGTGTTGTTCTCAATGGATCGCGAAGGCAATACCGCCAATAAAAAATACGTAAAATCAGCGCGTGTTGTGGGTGATGTAATCGGTAAATATCACCCGCATGGTGACTCGGCTGTGTACGATACAATCGTTCGTATGGCACAACCATTCTCACTTCGCTATATGTTGGTTGATGGACAAGGTAACTTTGGTTCAATTGATGGTGATGCGCCAGCTGCAATGCGTTATACCGAAGTACGTATGCAAAAAATCACGCAAGCATTGCTCACGGATTTGGATAAAGAAACCGTCAATTTCTCGCCAAACTATGATGGCGAATTAATGATTCCAGATGTATTGCCTACTCGTATTCCAGCACTTTTAGCAAATGGTTCTTCCGGTATTGCCGTAGGGATGGCAACTAACATTCCTCCACACAACTTAAATGAAGTATTAAATGGTTGTTTGGCTTATATCGACAACAATGAAATTACCATTGATGAATTAATGCAACATATTCCAGGGCCTGACTTCCCTACTGCTGCGTTAATTAATGGTCGTAAAGGGATTGAAGAAGCCTATCGCACTGGTCGTGGTAAAGTGTATGTTCGTGCTCGTGCAACGGTAGAAACCAACGAAAAAGGACGCGAGCAAATTATCGTGTCTGAATTGCCATACCAAGTAAATAAAGCAAAATTAGTCGAGAAAATCGCTGAATTAATTCGCGAGAAAAAAATCGAAGGCATCAGCAATATTACTGACCTTTCAAACAAAGAAGGGATTCGTATTGAAATTGATATTAAACGTGATGCAGTAGGTGAAGTGGTATTAAACCATCTTTACTCGCTTACTCAAATGCAAGTGACCTTTGGTATCAATATGGTAGCATTGGATCACGGTCAGCCACGTTTATTTAATCTTAAAGAAATCATTGAATCCTTCGTTTTACACCGCCGTGAAGTGGTTACACGTCGTTCCATCTTTGAGCTTCGCAAAGCGCGTGAACGTACGCACATTTTGGAAGGTTTAGCAGTTGCTCGTTCTAATATCGATGAAATGATTGCGATCATTCGTAACTCTAAAAACCGTGAGGAAGCGGCAACAGCAATCAGTTCGCGCTCTTGGACGTTACATAGCGATATTATTAATCTTCTTGATGTTTCTGCTCGTCCTGATGATTTAGAAGAAAATCTTGGTATTCAAGGCGAACAATATTACTTATCACCAGCGCAAGTAAACGCAATTCTAGAACTTCGCTTACACCGTTTAACTGGCATTGCCTTTGAAGAAGTTGTAAAAGAATATGAAGAATTATTAGTTAAAATAGCCGATCTTCTTCATATTTTAAGTAGCGCAGAACGCTTAATGGAAGTGATTCATGAAGAATTGGAAGAAGTGAAAGCACAATTCGGTGATGATCGTTTAACTGAAATTACTGCAGCCTCTGGCGATATAGATTTAGAAGATTTAATCGCACAAGAAGATGTGGTGGTTACCCTTTCTCACGAAGGTTATGTGAAATATCAACCGCTTACCGACTACGAAGCACAACGTCGAGGCGGTAAAGGCAAATCTGCAACGAAGATGAAAGAAGAAGATTTCATCGAAAAATTACTGGTGGCAAACACTCACGATACGATCCTCTGCTTCTCTAGCCGTGGTCGTTTATATTGGTTGAAAGTATATCAACTTCCACAAGCAAGCCGTGGCGCACGTGGTCGTCCAATTGTGAATATTCTTCCGTTACAAGAAAACGAACGTATTACTGCAATTTTACCAGTTTCTGCTTACGAAGAAGATAAATTCGTAGTCATGGCAACTGCAGGCGGTATTGTGAAGAAAATCGCCTTAACCGAATTTAGCCGTCCTCGTTCAAACGGTATCATCGCATTGAATTTACGTGACGAAGATGAATTAATCGGCGTGGATATTACTGATGGTAGCAACGAAATTATGTTGTTCTCATCACAAGGTCGCGTGGTACGTTTTGCTGAAAATGCTGTGCGTGCAATGGGGCGTTTAGCAACTGGAGTTCGTGGTATCAAACTGGCTTTAACAAATGATATTTCTGACGATGAAAGTGCAGTAGAAATTGAAGATATTTCTGATGACAACGCAGAAGCATCATTAGACTTAAATATCGATAAAGTGGTTTCTCTTGTTGTGCCAAAAGGTGAAAGTGCAATTTTAACCGCAACGCAAAACGGCTATGGAAAACGCACACAATTAAGTGAATACCCAACTAAATCACGTAATACAAAAGGTGTGATTTCGATTAAAGTGAGTGAACGCAATGGTAAAGTCGTTGCCGCAACTCAAGTAGAAGAAACCGACCAAATTATGTTGATCACTGATGCAGGAACCCTTGTTCGCACACGCGTAAGCGAAGTGAGCATCGTAGGCCGTAACACTCAAGGTGTCCGTTTAATTCGTACTGCAGATGATGAACACGTAGTAAGTTTAGAACGTGTTTGTGATGCAGATGAAGAAGATTCTTTGGAAGAAAGTGGTTCTGAAGAATAACCTATTATAAAATAACAATCCGCACGTAAAACGTGCGGTTTTTATGTAGAATCTTTAAGAGCATGTGGATATAGTCTAACATTACATGCTCCTCTACTATCTCCACATTTTTATAGCGAGGATTTTTTCTGTTCATCGCTTAAGCTATTTGCCTCCATACGTATAGCGTATAGTTTTTATAGTCAGACTTTCGTCTGGCTACAAGAAAAAACCGATTTTCAATCACTGAAAATCGGTTTAAAGAAGAACAATTTTATTGAACGATTTCGCCGACAATACTGCGAGTTGCCTCTTTCACTTCCGTAAGTTTCACTTTCACAATATCACCTATTTTGTAAATACGCTCACCTTTAATATAAAGGGCAATCTCATCAGAATTCACCTGCATTTCTTCTTTATTATTATGTAAAGTTGAAGCAGGTATAAACATTGAGGCACCATTTTCTAATAATTGCACACGTAATCCACCACGCATCACATCTTGTACTTCCGCCTCAAATTCAGCATTTGATGCAACTTTATCAGCAAGATAACAGCAATATAACCAATCTGCAATATCACGTTCTACTAAGCGATTTTGGCGACGAGCCTCTTGTAAACGGGTCAGCACTTCATCTTGTGGCTTATTACAAACTTGTTGTGTCAATACTGCTTTAATTAAACGATGGTTCACCATATCAGAATATTTACGGATGGGCGAAGTCCAAGTTGCATAGCCTTCCAAGCCTAAGCCAAAGTGCGGTGCTAATTCTGATTTAAATTCGGCGAAAGTTAAATAACGACGTAAACGGAATTCTAAATAGTCGCCTTCAATCGGTTCAATATCGTGGCGCATTTGGCAATAACCGTTTAATGTTGCCAAATTTTCTACCAAATAACGCTCAGCAAGTTCAGCTTGATTTTGTTCATTGGCTAAATTTGCCATTAAGAAATTGTGCGCATTCTCTAAGAATTTTTTATCAAAACCGCTATGCGTATTGAAAATACCAGTTTGTGCATGCTCTGCTAAAAATTGCGCGGCACAAATGTTAGCAATAATCATCGATTCTTCGACAATTTGATTGGCTATACGACGATATTCTGCTTTGATTTCTGCCACTTTGCCATTTTCCGCTAGCACAAAAGAATAATCCGGTTTTTCTTTAAATAACAAAGAATGAGTCTTACGCCATTGAATACGAGCTTTAGTAAATTGATGTAACCAATCAATTTGCTGTGCAATTTCTGATGTTTCGGGTTGCCATGCATTGTCTGTCTGTTCTAAATAATCCGACACTTTGTTATAAGCCAATTTCGCTTTAGATTGAACATAAGCCGAAACAAAATGCGGTTTGATCGTAATATTGCCTTCAAGATCCGTTTCGATATAACAAACAAGCGCTGGACGCGTTTCATTTGCGATTAACGAACATAATTCATCAGATAATTCGCGTGGCAACATTGGGATGTTAAAGCCCGGCAAATAATTGGTGAAACAACGCTGTTTCGCATCTTTTTCAATTTGAGAATCTAACGCGATATAAGCAGTTGGATCGGCAATCGCGACAACTAATTTCCAACCTGTTTGTTCACTATTTTGTTCGATAGGCTCGATATATAAGGCATCGTCCATATCCATTGTACTTTCAGAGTCGATAGTCACAAAATGAAGTGCGGTCAGATCTTCACGGGTTTGTTGATCTAACATTTCATAACTTTCAGCGCCTTGCACAGGATAACGAGATTGCTCATGACGTGCTAATGTTACCCACCAAGGGGCAAATTCATCGTCAGCTCGGCAAATAAACTGATTAATAGTGGCATAGAAAAAGCGATCATCACGTAATGGGTGAGTTTTTAAATTAGCAACCACCCAATCGCCTTCCTGTAATTCTTCTTTTACGGATTTAGTTTGTTGTGCGCCGATTGGTTGATTGATACTTGGATGATCCACCAAAACTTGCAATTTCTTATCTTTATTGAACCGCACTTTTGCAATGAAACGTGTCAACATTGGCTCAATTAAGGATTCCGGCTCGGCCTGTTCTTTATCACCTTGCTTTTCAATGGTGGCTTTGATTTTGTCACCGTGCATCACCTTTTTCATTGAAGGCGGCGCGATAAAATAGGTTTTCTTATCGCACTCTAAAAAACCATAGGCTTTATCGGTGCTTTTTACCACGCCTTCTACATGCTCTTTGCTGTCGTGGATTTGTTGTTTAAGCTGTGCGAGTAAAGGATTATCTTGAAACATAGTTATATTTTAAAAGAGAGAAAAGGCAGACTGAAAAGCCTGCCTAAAAAAGAATGTAAGAAAAATTATTCTTCGCCTAATTCGCCCATTGCGGTGATGCTGAAACCTGCATCTACGTGAACGATTTCACCAGTAATACCCGATGCTAAATCAGAGCATAAAAATGCAGCTGAGTTACCTACATCTTCGATAGTGACAGTGCGACGTAATGCAGCGGTTTTCTCAAAGGTAGAAAGCATTTTCTTGAAGTTTTTAATGCCTGATGCTGCTAAAGTGCGGATTGGACCAGCAGAGATCGCATTCACACGAATACCTTCTTTACCTAAATCAGCAGCCATCACGCGCGTTGCTGCTTCAAGAGACGCTTTCGCTAAACACATGACGTTGTAGTTAGGAATTGCGCGTTCTGCACCTAAATAAGAAAGCGTTAATAACGCTGCATTTGGATTTAAGTAAGGACGTGCTGCTTGTGCCATAGCAACGAAACTGAATGCACTGATGTCGTGAGCAATACGGTAACCTTCACGTGTTGCAGCATTGACATAATCTCCATCTAATTGATCGCCCGGCGCAAATGCAATTGCGTGAACAAAACCATCAAATTTTTCCCAACGTTTGCTTAATTCTGCAAAGCAGTTTTGGATGCTTTCATCGGTTGCCACATCTAAAGGAAGCACGATATCAGAACCAAATTCTTTGGCAAATTCTTCTACGCGCGGTTGTAATTTATCGTTTAAATAAGTGAAAGCAAGTTCTGCACCTTGTTCTTTCATTGATTTTGCGATCCCGTAAGCGATAGAACGATTGCTTGCAAGACCGGTTACTAAAATGCATTTACCTGTTAAGAAACCCATAATTTTTCCTATATTGTTAGCGTAAAAAACTTGCGTAGTATAAGCGAAAATTTGTCTTTGTACAAAGCAGACCAATTTTTCTAAGAAAACCAACCGCACTTTATTTACAAATTCGTTTGAGCAAAAACCTAAAATCAGCGAAAATAGCCCACATTTTTAATTGAACGAAGAAGAAACAATGATTTATCCATTAGAAGAAGTTAATAAACGTCGCACTTTTGCAATTATTTCCCACCCCGATGCAGGTAAAACAACCATCACCGAAAAGGTACTTTTATACGGAAATGCGATTCAAACAGCAGGTTCTGTAAAAGGCAAAGGCTCAACTGCACATGCCAAATCCGACTGGATGGAAATGGAAAAACAACGTGGGATTTCGATTACCACTTCTGTGATGCAATTTCCTTATAACGATTGCTTGGTGAACTTACTTGATACTCCGGGGCACGAAGATTTCTCTGAAGATACTTACCGCACTTTAACCGCTGTGGATAGCTGTTTAATGGTTATCGACTCAGCAAAAGGGGTTGAGGAACGTACAATTAAACTAATGGAAGTAACTCGCTTACGTGATACGCCAATCATCACCTTCATGAACAAACTCGACCGCGATATTCGCGATCCGATGGAATTGTTAGATGAAGTGGAAAATATTCTTAAAATTCGTTGTGCGCCAATTACATGGCCGATTGGTTGCGGGAAATTATTTAAAGGCGTTTATCATATCGCTAAAGATGAAACCTATCTTTATCAATCTGGTCAAGGATCAACTATTCAAGAAGTTCGCATTGTGAAGGGTTTAAATAGTTCTGAATTAGATGCTGCGGTTGGCGATGATTTAGCACAACAACTTCGCGATGAATTGGAATTAGTGCAAGGCGCAAGTAACGAATTTGAACATGATGCCTTCATTAAAGGTGAACTTACGCCGGTATTTTTCGGGACAGCATTAGGTAACTTTGGTGTGGATCATTTCCTTGATGGTTTGACACAATGGGCGCCAAAACCACAATCTCGTCAAGCTGATACAAGAACAGTCGAAAGTTCAGAAGAAAAATTCAGTGGTTTCGTATTTAAAATTCAAGCTAATATGGATCCAAAACACCGCGACCGTGTTGCCTTTATGCGTGTGGTTTCGGGCAAATATGAAAAAGGCATGAAATTAAAACATGTTCGAATTGGTAAAGATGTGGTGATTTCTGATGCACTCACCTTTATGGCTGGCGACCGTGCTCACGCCGAAGAAGCTTACGCAGGTGATATTATCGGTTTACATAATCACGGTACGATCCAAATTGGCGATACCTTTACGCAAGGTGAAACCTTGAAATTTACTGGGATTCCAAACTTTGCGCCAGAACTATTCCGCCGTATTCGCTTAAGAGATCCTCTCAAACAAAAGCAATTACTTAAAGGTTTAGTACAACTTTCAGAAGAAGGTGCCGTTCAGGTATTCCGCCCATTAATGAACAACGATTTAATCGTGGGAGCGGTAGGTGTCTTACAGTTTGATGTGGTAGTTTCTCGTCTAAAAACTGAATATAACGTAGAAGCAATTTATGAAAATGTGAACGTTGCAACTGCACGCTGGGTGGAATGTGCCGATGCGAAAAAATTCGAAGAATTTAAACGCAAAAACGAGCAAAATTTAGCTTTAGATGGTGGAGATAACTTAACCTATATTGCGCCAACAATGGTAAATCTGAATTTAGCTCAAGAACGTTATCCTAGTGTCGTTTTTTACAAAACTCGTGAACATTAAAACGATAAAGTGCGGTCAAATTTCACCGCACTTTTCCAGAAAAAAGCGTTGGAATTTAATTCAACGCTTTTCTTTTATTTAGAGACTTTTTCTTGTCTTAATCGCCAAAGTTGATAAACATTCACCACGGCTAAAAATGCATTTAATAATGCTACAGGATAAGCGGCGATAATTACGCTATAGATGACAAATAAAATTGCACCAATGCTGTTCACAATGCGTAGATGTACGATAGATTTAAACAAAAACGATACTGCAACAAAAAAGGTTGCGATATAACCCAATAATTCAACTAAATTCAATTCCATAATTCTGTTCTCTTCGATTAAAAATAAAAACGGGCGCCATGATAAAAGATTTTTAAAATAAGGAAAAGATCAGAAAAAAAAGCAACCGATTGCAAGATGAAATTATTTTTTCTTATGAAAAATAAAGGTATTTTCATCATCATTAGCGCATAAAAAGCCGGGACGAGTGCGCACATCTAAATTTTGGGAGCTTATCCAATTTGGGGGAATTAGATAACATTAGCTCGCTCAACACGCACTTTGTCACCGGCTAAATTCTTTTAGAGATCTAGATGATCTAACAATGAACAATAAAGGAATTTAATAAAACGAGCTTCTATCTTTTGTAATAACTAGAATTCCAATTTCTATTATTCTAGAAATTGGATTGATTATAAACTATGAAGTAACTTTAGATTCAAGAGGATTCTAGAGAAATGAAAGTTATGATTTTATTCTAAATAAAGACAAGTTGAACTAAAAGCATATAGAAAAGCGTACCAACAGCAATAGATAGAAACATATTTTTCTTCCAAAAATGCAACCCTAGCACCACTATGCCTGCAAGAAAATCAGGAATACCATGATAACCAGTTAAAACATCAATATTCTTATAGCAATAAACTACAAGCATACCAAACATGGCTGGAGGTAAAACTTTTCCAAGATAGCGAATATATTGTGGAATCGGACGATTAGCTGGGAAGACAAAAAATGGCAATAAGCGCGTAAATTGTACAGTAAGCACACAAATTCCAATCGTCATAATTTGTTCTGTAAGTGTCATTTTAGCGACTCCAATTTTGTGTCTAATTTAGGTCCACGCATAGTTAGAATTAACCAAATACCAATTAATGTTGGAATTAAGAAATATTCTTTGCCTACAATCAGTAAAAAAGCCAATGCAATCCCTAAACCTAAGAGAGAGCTTTCATGGGATTTTTCCTTTATCCAATTTTCTGCAAAAATGACTAAAAAAAGAGCTGTCATCGAGAATTCCACGCCTTTTAAATCAAAAGGTAAAACAGAGCCAAATAAGTTACCAATTGCAGCACCAACCACCCAATAAATATGCAAATATAAGCTGACAAAAAACATATACCAACCTTTATCTAAGTGAGGTGGAATTTTGGCCATATAATTTAGAGAAAAGGATTCATCTACAAGGGTAGTAATTAAATACCAACGTTTATGACCGATGTGTACCCCATATTTTTCTAACATTGATATGCCATAGAAAATCTGACGAGTACTGATCATCAAGGTAATTAATAACACACTGATTGGAGAAAAAGGTGCGATAAGTGCTCCAGCAGCAATAAACTCAACAGAACCGGCATAAATAAGTAAAGCCATCAAAGTAGGATATAAAAATCCGAAACCTAGTGACTTCATATAAATACCGTATGCCACACCAAGAAATAAAAATCCTGCAATCATTGGCGCACTATAAGGAAAAGCAGCTTTAGCCGCCACACTAATCAGGTGGGGCTGCTGATTTTGTTGAGAAAAATTCATTTATTACTTCTATAAATCTAAAACAGATAGTCCTGGTAAAGTTGAAAAACTTTGAGCTTTTACGGTTTGATAAAAATCTTCTAAATAAGAAAGGGATTCATCTTCTTTGCGAATAGCCGCATATAGATTGCTATGTAAACCTTCTTTTGTGATTTTTCTTGCCACGACATAACCCTTTTCCAAATAAGGCAACGCAGCCCAATAAGGGATAGTCGCAATGCCACGACGACTTGCAACTAATTGAATCATAGCAATAGTCAATTCAGTTGTGCGGCGAGTAGGATTAATGCCTTTTGGTTTAAGCACTTTACGCAATAGATCTAACATATCATCAGGAACAGGGTAAGTTACCCAGGTTTCATCTGAAAAATCTTCCGCATCCCAAATTTCTTTTTCTGCTAAAGGGTGATCTTTTGAGCAAATGCCAACCATCTCATAAGAAAAGAGCGGTTTAAAAATTACATCATCATTATGCTCTATTTCTGATACTATCGCCCAATCTGCTCGATGAGAAAGCAATAAACCAACAGGATCCGTATGAAAACCAGATACAATATCCAACTCAACTAGCCCCCAATGCAGACGAAATTCGTCCATAGCAGGCATTAACCAATCAAAACAAGTATGACATTCCACAGCTATGCGAAGCTGACCTGCATCTCCATGTTTAACTCGAGCAAGATCACGTTCAGCATCAACGACTTTTGGCATCACGTCATTAGCAAGACGAATTAAACGCTCTCCCGCAGAAGTAAAACGAAGGGGATTACTTTTACGCTCAAACAAAGGCAAACCAAACTGTTCTTCTATTAATTTAATTTGGTGAGAAAGGGCTGATTGGGTTAGATATACTCGTTTTGCTGCTAAAGAAACACTACCAGTCTCTTTTAAAGCTAGCAAAGTTTTAAGATGTCTAAATTCTAGAAAGGTTGGTTTCATTAAAAATATTCATACAAAATAGAAAATTAGATGATAGATATAATACCTTAAAATACGAAATATTCGAATTAATATTCCACAGAGAAAACAAAAACCCCATATCTTTCGACACGGGGTTCTTATCTTTTATTC
>MDJB01000021.1 GCA_001752465.1 Haemophilus quentini | reverse complement strand
TGCGGATTGTTATTTATATGCTATTCCAATCTAAATTCTGATAAAAAATATAATTATCTTTATAAAATTTGGGGAAATCTTCATGATCTTCGTTTAACCAAGGTTTAAACTTTCCTGTGTAATGAATAATATTTGGCACAAAAGTAAAATGAGGACTTAAATCTATATCAGCCTCTCTCAATCTATCTTCTAACAAACCCACTTGAAAATTAAATCCAATAGGTAATAGTTTAATTAATTCCTTACTTAAGCTAAAATTAATTGTGTCTTGATCACCATATGCAAATTTCTTACCATATTTTAATGCGCCATCAATAAAATATTTATCAACATTTAATTCACGCCATTTATTTAAATTAATTAGCATCACACCAGAATTAATATACTGTTGTTTATCAAAATACTTATGGAACCAATGGAATTCCATACCATAATCAGTAACAGCACCCAATAAATAATTATCTATGTCAATATTCCAAAGTTCATCTATTGGCTTATTAATAATTACATCTACATCTAAATAAATAACTTTTTCTAGATTTTTTGGGAGTAAACGATGAACAAACAATCGAACTAAAGAAAACGCTCCAATATGATCTGGAGATCCTACTGTTGGAAATACAATTAACTTATTAACATCTTCAATATAAAAGTCATGCAGAGAGTTGCCTCGATGAGCTAAATGCTGCCCGACTCTCGTTAATTCAGCTCTTGAAATACCATCATGAATAATATAAATATTCACATTATGATGGTGATAGTGCACTGACTTCAGAGCCACTTCTAAATAACTAGAATAATTTTTATCTAGTACAAATACAATATTCATTAATTAAAAACCTTAATATAGAAAATAAAATCCTTTTTCCTTTCCAGTATATATTAGATTGCTATCAAGTTATTCTATACCCAATTTTTCTGGTTTATCAGAAAATACTTAACAAAACAAAGAAAAAAATAAAAACGTCAGATTAAACCGACGTTTTTATGATTGAAATTAAAGTGCTTCAATCGCTTTATACTGCTCTTGTATTTTTTCTAATCCTGATTGGTATTCCGCTTGTTTTTCACGTTCTTTGGCAATCACCGCTTCTGGTGCTTTAGCCACGAAAGCTTCATTGCTGAGTTTATTCTCGATACGTTTAACTTCATTTTGATATTTTTCAATCTCTTTAGTTAAACGAGCAAGCTCTGCTTCTTTATTGATAAAGCCAGCCATTGGTACGAGTAATTCAGCATTGCCAACGAGTTTCGCTACCGCAAGTGGTGCGGTTTCGTTTACCGCTAACACTTGAACGTTATCTAATTTCGCCATCGCTTTTAAAAGAGCGGTCTGTTTTTCAAGAATTTTTGCGTTTTCTGCACTTAAATTACGGAATAACAGATCTAAGCCTTTGCTTGGTGCGATATTACTTTCTGCTCGAATATTACGTACCGCAACGATCACTTCTTTTAACCACTCAATTTCAGCTTCTGCTTCTGGATCAAAGCCGTTCTCTTCCACTTGTGGGAAAGGTTGCAACATAATGCTGTCAGCCGTAATGCCGACAAAACCTTTCACTTTTTGCCAAATTTCTTCGGTAATAAATGGAATAAGCGGATGTGCTAAACGTAATAATTTTTCTAATACGTGAACCAAAGTTTGGCTTGCTGCACGAATTTGTGCTGCATTACCGTTTGCAAATACTGGTTTAGTCAATTCTAAATACCAGTCGCAGAATTGGTTCCAGGTAAATTCATAAATTGCATTCGCACAAAGATCGAAACGATATTGGCTTAATGAATTACGGAAAGTTTCCACTGTGCGATTAAATTCCGATTGAATCCAACGGTCTGCCACGGAAAATTCAATTTCGCCTTGACTTAAATCTAATTTGTCATTGGTAAGCACGAAACGGCTTGCATTCCATAATTTATTGCAGAAGTTACGGTAACCTTCTAAACGTTTCATATCCCAGTTGATATCACGACCATTTGAAGCCAACGCAGCTAATGTAAAACGCAATGCGTCTGTACCGTGAGCAGCAATGCCGTCCGCAAATTCTTTACGGGTTGCTTTGGCAATTTTCTCTGCTAATTGTGGCTGCATCATGTTGCCAGTGCGTTTTTCAAGTAAATCTTCAAGGCTGATACCGTCAATCATATCGATTGGGTCAAGTACGTTACCTTTTGATTTAGACATTTTTTGACCTTGCTCATCACGGATCAAGCCTGTTACATACACGGTTTTAAATGGTACTTGTGGTTTGCCATTTTCATCTTTCACAAAGTGCATCGTAAACATAATCATACGCGCAACCCAGAAGAAGATGATGTCGAAGCCAGTGATTAACACATCCGTTGGATGGAACATTTTGAGTTCTTTGGTTTGCTCTGGCCAACCCAAGGTAGAGAACGTCCACAAGCCTGATGAGAACCACGTGTCTAACACGTCTTCATCTTGTTTGAGTTCAACCGCAGAATCTAAGCTATATTTTGACCGCACTTCTTCTTCGTTACGCGCGACATACACGTTGCCCTCTGCGTCATACCACGCTGGAATACGGTGTCCCCACCAAAGTTGGCGCGAGATACACCAATCTTGAATATCACGCATCCAAGAGAAGTAAAGGTTTTCATATTGTTTCGGCACGAATTGGATTTCGCCGTCTTCCACCGCTTTAATCGCCACATCAGCAAGCGGTTTCACGCTCACATACCATTGGTCGGTTAGCATCGGCTCAATCGGCACACCGCCACGGTCACCATAAGGGACTTTCAAATCGTGTGGTTTAATTTCATCTAATAAACCGAGTGCTTCAAAATCTGCCACGATTTTCTTACGTGCAATAAAACGCTCTAAGCCACGGTAATCAGCTGGAATAATCGCTTCATAGCCAGTAAGTGGTTTGCCATCAGTACCGATAATTTCGGCTTCATCACGAATATCGGCATTTAAAGTTAACACATTAACCATCGGCAAGCTGTGACGTTTACCTACTTCGTAGTCGTTAAAGTCGTGCGCAGGGGTAATTTTCACCACACCTGTACCGAATTCACGATCGACGTATTCATCGGCAATAATCGGAATTTCACGGTTTGCTAAAGGTAGAACTACGGTTTTACCAATTAAAGATTGGTAACGTTCATCTTCTGGATGCACCGCTACCGCTGTATCGCCTAACATGGTTTCTGGACGGGTAGTTGCCACCACTAAATAATCTTTGCCATCCGCCGTTTTTGCACCGTTTGCTAACGGATAGCGGAAGTGCCAAAGGGAACCTTTGCTTTCTTTGTTTTCCACTTCTAAATCAGAAATCGCAGTGTGAAGTTTTGGATCCCAGTTTACTAAGCGTTTGCCGCGGTAAATCAAACCTTCCTCGTGCAAGCGAACGAACACTTCTTTTACCGCATTAGATAAACCATCGTCCATAGTGAAACGCTCACGTTCCCAGTCGATTGAGTTACCTAAACGACGCATTTGTTGGCTGATTGTGCCACCTGAATAGGCTTTCCAATCCCAGATTTTGTTGATGAACGCTTCACGACCATAATCGTGGCGAGTTTTGCTTTCTTCTGCGGCAATTTTACGTTCCACCACCATTTGGGTCGCAATCCCCGCGTGGTCTGTCCCCGCTTGCCATAAGGTGTTATGCCCTTCCATACGGTTAAAACGGATTAAAGTATCCATTAAGGTCTGTTGGAAAGCGTGCCCCATGTGTAGGGAACCCGTTACGTTCGGTGGCGGAATCGCTATGCAATAACTCGGCGCATGTTTATTTTCAGACGGTTTAAAATAACCGCTCTCTTCCCAATGTTGATAGATGGCTTGTTCTACCGTAGACGGATTAAAACGGTCTGCCATTTCGAATTTTTGTGTCATTGTTTTCTCTATTTTGTTAATTTCGAACCTAAATTTTTTAAATTATCCGCTATTTCATCAGACTTAACGAAAGCTGAATCTAAATATCGTTCCTTCATGATCTTCATTAAATCATAAATACTAATTTCTTTGATTAAAATATCTGGAGACTGTTTATCTTCTATTAGTCTCGTTTCCCCTTTAGTTATGATCCAAATTTGTTTATCTGCGTTGTCATTGAATGAAATAGTTTGCTTTACTATTTTTCCGCTATATGTAGAACCAAAATTATAATTAATATTTGTAGAACTTCTTATTATTTGAGCCTCATAATTATTAATTTGAGTCATTTTTTCTTGTTCCCACACAGATGTAGGTTTTAAAGTACAATCATAAATAACTTCTAATCTATGTCCATTTGTTGATACACTTGATACTTTAAATATACCATCGGCTCTTCCCCCTGAATTATTCCTTGGGACAGCATAAATCTCTGGAATTCCTAGAGATTTTAATATAAAGAAGGTAAAATCTTCGAAATCAGATCCTCTATAAATTTTTTCTAAACTTAATTCTAAATTAGTAAAAAATACCTCAGTTAGTATTTTTGTATCTAATTCTTCTTTTATTAAATTATCTTTAATCTCGTTTTTTTTAATCAATTTTAATTCGTTAGCAAAGCATTTATCATTAACAAATTTAGGAATAAAACTAACAGAATCTCCTTCTTTTAATCCGTTAACTTCATCTGCTAATAATGAATGTTTATACGAATCTTTCTTACAAAAGAAATCATTTTCTTGTTTCTCATTAACTTTATTAATTATAACGTCACCATTGTCTAGTATTTTCTTTATAGTTGATTCTAAGCGTTTCTCAGCAAGTTCTATATTATTAGCAAAAGCTCCTTTTTCTGTAATATTAGGTATAAATCTAACTAATGATCCTTCTGCTAAAGATTTTATTTCTTTCTCAAGTAGAGTTTCAGCATAGGAGGATTTTTTGCATAAAAAATCCCTTGATTGATTCTTATCTATTTTGTTAATAATAAGATCACCATTATCAAGAACTTGTTTTATTGTTGATTCAATTTTATTCATAACATATCCTTTCATCATGCCAAATTAAATTTGATTACATAAAATAGCTCCTCATTCGGATAAATCCCCCGAATCACTTCTTTCAATTCTTCCAACCCCATATTCTCCTGCTTCGCGTGCTGTTCCGTCAATTCATCCAAAGTAATCGGCGACACACTTAACACTTCAATCGTGCAGAAATATTGATTATCTTCAAATCGACCAACACGTAAAATATCACCTGCTTTAAAATAGCTTTCGGGTTTATCCCGAATGGTAATCGTTTTACGCCCTGCGAGAATATCGGCTTCGAAGCGTTGGTAAAAAGTGATGTCATTTGGTTGCATTTTGATCCTTAAAGAGCGGTTGGGTTTTAGAAAGTTTTTACAAATCCTAGATTTCTCAAATTATTCAATATTTTTTCACACCAACTTGGTAAAATTCACTAAATTGAGTAATGCAGTTATCTTTTAGTTGAAAAATCAATTCAGGCGCAATGCTAGAGTTAGCATAAATAAAAATTTCATCATAATATGGCAAAACACGAAATAAATTATCTAAACTAATTTGGTAACGATTTTTACAACATCTTCAGCAATAAAATGCCCGCCAGATTTAACTCTTGCCTTAACACGTGCAAGATTTATTTCAACGCTATTAACGCCAATATAATTTAAATGTACATAAAAGCCATTTTCTTTCGCCGTTTTCATTCTTTGAATAATTGAATTACCTGAAAATGTCGATTCCATGGAAAAATCAATATGTTAAACGAAATAGCCCTATCGCTTTTCTGCCTGCATCAATATCAGCAAGTCTTGGATTTTGAGGATTAATCTGCATTGCAATATGATCAGAATCAATCACAATTTGCACAGCATCTTGATTAAAAGAACGTAAAGTATTTTTTCCCGAACCATTTGTTCCACAATAAAAAATCGCTTTATTTTGCATAACCCACAATTTTTCCGAACCATCCGGATAATGCTCGACTATCTTGCCATCAGTTTTTTGAAAGGTAACCACCTCGTGATTCATTTTCTCTTTCATCCAAACTGAAAATAACGCTTTAAGTTGTTTCTGTTGTTGAATAATTTTCTCACGTTCAGTCATCAATTATCCCCTTTAGCTAATTTAACCAAATTCATTTTTAACTCACAGAATAACACTTAAATTTTAGAAAATTTTATAAAACTATCTCAATTCTTTCTTTAAACGATCAATTTCATTTAATAAGCGATACTCTTCTTGATGGCAAAAACTCTCAGAACCCAGTTTTTCCCCCTCGCTAGTACAACGAACTTGCTGATATTGTTGTTCTAGTATTTGTAATATTTTTCGTTTTTCTGTATTTGGATCATTCTTCTGCTTTATTTTAGCTGGAGCTGACGATACTTTAGATGAAACTTGAGCTTCTTGCGTTTTTTGTTGAGTAGTCATCTCTACTGTTTTTTCAGCTTCAACCATTTTTTCTTGTTCAACGACTTCAGATTTCTGATCTACTACAGAAGTTTTCTCTTTATTTTCCTCTAAAAGAATTGCTTCCTTTTTAACATCCTGTTTTGTGGCTTGTTGAGTTGCTTCAACTTTAGGGGTTGATTCAACTTTAGGTGTAGCTTCAACTTTATTTTCTTGTTTCTCACAAGCTGAAATCATCAATACAGCCGTTCCTAATAATAAACTTAAGCAAAATTTGGTTTTCTTCATAATTACTCCATTCTGTTATGCTATATTTTCTGTAGAAAGTACCCATCCCAAGGTTCTTAACTTTTTATAGCGTTCTCGAGCTTGTGTTTTTAAAGCATCATCTTTCGGTACAAAATCAATAATTTGGGTAAAACTATGACTAAAATCAGGGATTCCTTGTTGCAAATTAATTAACACATCACGGCGTTGTAAATTTCGTTTTCCAAGCCATGAAATCTCAATCGGTGTGGGATATTGTGTTGCCTCACCCGATAAATTATGTGGAACAAATTCATTGGGATCTCGTTGCCACAAACGCTCATCAATTTCTAGCGCTTGAGCCTCACTTTCACAGCTAATCAATACTTTTTTCCCTGAGCGCCATATTGATGAAGCTAGATTACAGGCTATTTCTTCGACAGTTAACGTACAATCTTCCGTAAGAATATAAAATTGCGCAGTTTTTGCCATTTTAGCCCCGTTATTTTCTCAATCTTGCCCTATATAAAAGGGGTGAAATTTTAACGAAAAAACCCTAAAAAATAAATAATTAAATATACATTATTACAAATGCGTGAAAATCCACCGCACTTTTATGATCTATGTCACAAAACTGATTTTTAACGTTTTTGTTACGTTCCACTCATAACTCGGAAGTGTTAAAATCAATCCAGTTTTAATTTTTATTCAATTCATAGGAGTACAGAATGGCATTTCGTATTGAAAAAGACACAATGGGTGAAGTTCAAGTTCCAGCAGATAAATACTGGGCTGCTCAAACTGAACGTTCACGCAATAACTTTAAAATTGGTCCTGTCGCATCAATGCCACATGAAATTATCGAAGCTTTTGGCTATTTGAAAAAAGCAGCCGCATTTGCTAATCATGATTTAGGTGTATTACCTCTTGAAAAACGTGATTTAATTGCACAGGCTTGTGATGAAATTTTAGCAAATAAATTAGATGATCAATTCCCACTCGTTATTTGGCAAACAGGTTCTGGTACACAATCCAATATGAATGTGAACGAAGTGGTTGCAAATCGTGCTCATGTATTAAACGGTGGCAAATTAGGTGAAAAATCCATCATTCACCCAAATGATGATGTGAACAAATCACAATCCTCAAACGATACTTTCCCAACGGCAATGCACATTGCGGCATATAAAAAAGTAGTTGAGCACACCATTCCTTGTGTTGAACGTTTACAAAAAACTTTTGCGGCAAAATCTGAAGCCTTCAAAAACGTAGTAAAAATTGGCCGCACTCACTTAATGGATGCAACACCACTCACATTAGGCCAAGAATTTTCGGCTTATGCGGCTCAATTAGATTTCGGCTTAAAAGCATTAAAAAATACTCTTCCGCATTTAAGTCAATTAGCATTAGGTGGCACAGCGGTTGGTACAGGTTTGAACACGCCGAAAGGCTATGATGTGAAAGTGGCAGATTACATTGCAAAATTCACCGCACTTCCATTTGTCACTGCAGATAATAAATTTGAAGTATTAGCGGCTCATGATGCGATTGTTGAAACTCACGGTGCATTACGTCAATTAGCAATGAGTTTATTTAAAATTGCGAACGATATTCGTCTATTAGCATCAGGCCCTCGTTCAGGAATTGGCGAAATTTTAATTCCTGAAAATGAACCGGGTTCATCAATCATGCCAGGTAAAGTAAACCCTACTCAATGCGAAGCGATGACAATGGTCTGCGCACAAGTATTTGGTAACGACACCACAATCGCATTTGTAGGCTCACAAGGTCACTTCCAATTAAATGTGTTCAACCCTGTGATGATTGCAAACTTCTTACAATCGGCTCAATTATTGGGTGATGCTTGCGTATCTTTCGATGAACACTGTGCAGTGGGTATTGAACCAAACTATCCTCGAATTAAACAACAACTTGAAAATTCATTGATGCTGGTGACCGCACTTAATACGCATATTGGCTATGAAAACGCAGCTAAAATTGCAAAAACAGCTCACAAAAATGGCACAACATTGCGTGAAGAAGCGATTAATTTAGGCTTAGTTTCTGCCGAAGATTTTGATAAATGGGTTCGCCCTGAAGATATGGTGGGTAGCCTAAAATAATTCATCGTATAAATTAACATTATAACGATCAAAGGCGAGTAAAATTACTCGCCTTTTTACTCGTTTCTCATTTGTTTTTTGATGCGGTTTGTTATAATCAACACAATTTTACTCACGGCAATTTATTATGAAAATGAAATCCCTTTTTGTGGCAATGATAACGTTTTTTTCTGCCGCGCCTTTTGCTCATTGGCAACCCATCGGAAATGCCGAATACACGTGGGGTCCGTTCCATGTTTATACCATTGGCTTATTTTCCGAAACGGGTACTTATCAAGAAAATGAACGCCCATTAATGCTCTCTTTCAAATATGAAAAACCCATTGAAGGAAAAAATTTTGCAATTACGCTTATTAAAGAAATCGAAACCTTAAAACTTAATGATGGCGATACTCAAAGTTGGCTTAAAGAAATGCAAGTGACCTTTCCTGATTTTTCCCCAAACGATATTTTGAACTATATTGCCTTACCAGATAGAGGCTACTTTGTATTAAATGATACTGTTTTGGAACATGATTTTGATGCTAAATTTAATCAAGCATTTATCGGCATCTGGCTTGCACCGAATAGCACTTTTGTAAAACTTCAGCCACAATTATTAGGCAAAACGAAAAGCAGTCATGAAGCGACAGAGTTTTATCTCAAACCTGAAATTGAATCCGTTGATGAACAAGATTCAATGCCTGAATTGCCGCCACATTATTTATTAGATAATCAGAAAAAATCCGAAGGATAAATTCAGTTTTTATATTTTGAACCATAAAAAATACCTGTTTCCAAATAAATTTTATTATCAAGGAAACAGGTATTTATTATTTTGAACATTATCTATCGGGCTAAAATTTTTCCCAAACTGGGATGATTCCATCAATTAAATCTAAATTTTTTCCTAACTCAATCCAACCGCAAGGGAAATGAAAATCGGAACCAACCGATCCCACCAGTTCAAATTCTTTTGCCCACCGAGCAAGCATTTGACGTTGATCTTTTGTCTGACCACAATCCGCCATTTCCATGCCATCACCACCCCAAGCCTTGAAATCGGTTATCAGCTTACGCACCCATTTCCCCGTCATGTTATAACGCAATGGATGCGCAATAATAGCTATACCGCGCGCGGCATGGATTGTCTCAATCGCTGTGGGAATATCAGCCCATTCAGCTTTGATAAATGCTGATTTCCCTTGCCCTAAATAGCGTTTAAAGGCTTGACCATCATTAGATACCTTACCAATCTGCACCAAATAACGTGCGTAATGAGCACGCGTAACTTCACCATCAGCTAAAGCTTTCGCACCTTCATAAGCATGAGAAATCCCTGCTTTTTCTAATTTATCGCCAATTTCCACCGCTCTTTTTTCGCGTAATGCTTTTTGGCTTTGCAAAAGTGCGGTCATTTGGGGATGAGTTTTATCGAAGTTTAATCCTACAATATGGATTCCTCGCCCTTCCCAATTTGTCGAAATTTCTACTCCAGTAATTAATTCAATGCCTACTTCTTTCGTTTCAATCTCAGCTTCATCAATACCCGCAATCGTATCGTGATCGCATAATGCTAACACGTTCACGCCTTGCGCATAAGCACGATGCACTAATTCAGTTGGGCTCAACACCCCATCTGATGCGGTGCTGTGACAATGTAAGTCGTATTTTTTTGTCATTATTTAATATTTTTTACTAATTCTTTTACTAATTTTGGACCGTGATAAATCAATCCTGAATAAACTTGCAACAACTCTGCGCCAGCCTCAATTCTCTCTTGCGCATTTTGCACCCCATCAATGCCGCCGCTACCAATAATCGGAATCTTACCTTTCAGTTCTTGATGTAATCGCTTAATAATCTCTGTGCTTTTATGCTGCAACGGCTTTCCACTTAATCCGCCTTGCTGTTCCGCATTTTTCATCCCCATAACCGTATCACGAGAAATTGTGGTATTCGTTGCAATAACGTCATCCATTTTATGACGAACCAACGTATCCGCAATTTGCACTAATTCACTTTCCGTTAAATCTGGTGCAATTTTTACCGCAATCGGCACATATTTATTGTATTGGTTTGCCAAAATAGCCTGACGATCCTTGATGCCTCGCAATAAGTCATCGAAATAGTCGCCATATTATAACTGACGCAAATCTGGTGTATTGGGTGATGAAATATTTACCGTAATGTAACCAGCGTAGTTATAGCCTTTGTTCAAACAGAAAATATAATCATCTTTGCCTTGTTCCAAAGGCGTAAATTTATTCTTACCAATATTGATGCCAATCACGCCTTGATAACGTGCGTTTTTCACATTTTCTATAAGATAGTCAATACCATTATTATTAAAACCATTACGGTTAATAATGCCTTCAGCTTCAATCAAGCGAAACTGACGTGGCTTTGTATTCCCATCTTGTGCAACGGGCGTGACAGTTCCTACTTCAAGAAAACCGAAACCCAATGCACCAAAACCATCAATCGCATCGCCATTTTTATCCGCCCCTGCTGCCAATCTAATAGGATTAGGAAAATTCACCCTCATTACCGTTTTCGGAAAGCCTTTGGGAGCATGAATAATAGATTTTAAGATCAGTTGAAATAAAGAATTACCAGCTAATTTCAAGCATTGAATCGTGAAATTATGAGCCTTTTCAGCATCCATTTGGAAAATGCCGTAACGGAATAATTGATACATACTCGTTTATCTCTCGGGATAGTTGACTGTAAGAAAAGTGCGGTCAATTTTCACCGCACTTTAAAGGGAAGACAGCCTGTATTCTACGAGGAACAAAGATGATGTGCAAATAATAAAAATCATCCTATTTTTCATTAATAGTTATCATAATACATAAAACTTTATATGTTTTTAATAAAAATTTAACGTTGATTTTTCTATTGGAAACGATTATATTTAAAAAATAAAACAGCTCAATCAATTGGAGAAAAAATGAAGTCTAGTTCAAAATTATTTATCATATTAGCCTACCCCCTAATTCTATTGATTAGTGAAATAATTTATCGAAATATATTTAATATTCCTCCACTTGGTCGTTATATTGAAACTTACAGCATTAACTTATTACTTATCATTTTTCTTCTTTTCTCAAAATATAAAATCACTAAATTCTTAGTTTGTTTATTTTTTGCATCCTCTGTTATTATTAACTCTGGACATTACGCAGTATATGATAATTGGATCAACGGCACAAATTACTTCCTGATGTTCAAAGAAATAGAGGAAGTCTCCCATGTTGGTATTACAATGTTGGATCGCGTTGTGCCACCTGTAATTTACTCCTTATTAGAGACTATTATTTTCATTTCTGCATTGTTTATATATCCTAAAAGAAAAGTAAGCAAGTATTATATATCTGATATTTTATTTATTTGCTTATTCCTCTATTTATTCAGTAGATCATTTTATTCCACGCAAGAATTAGGCATTACTTCAAACCCTGCTTATTCTAGAGTAAAAAGTAATTTCTTTTCTGTAGGTAATTTCATCGGAAAAGTTATTCCTTATGAAACATTCAACTTAAGTCAAGTAAAAGACTATTTACATCCAACGCCCCCAATTATATCCTCACCTGATGTAAAAAATATTATTTTTATTATGGGAGAAAGTTTAAGTTCAAAACACGTCGATTATTTCGGTTATGAACGAGAAACTATGCCTTTTATTCGACAATTAGCCAATGAAAATCCTAATGTTTTATTAAAAGAAGCGTATAGTGCTGGCTTAATGACCGCCATCTCTGTACCTGCACTTTTCAATGCAATTCCCTATCCAAATGGACTAAAACAAATAATGAAAGGCGATACGAATTTCTTCAAACTAGCAAAACTTCAAGGATTTGATACTCATTTTTATACTGCACAACCAGAACGTGCAATGATGATTATGAGTATTATGGGAAAAAGTTGGATGAATCACCAAATCACCCCAACACAGCTAGGTTTATCACCAGAGCAAGGAATGAATGATCATAAACTTTTTCCTCTATTACAGAAGATTGATCTTAACAAAGAAAAGAATTTTATTGTATTACATCAGAGAGGTTCACATGGTCCTTATGCTGAATACCTAACCGAAGAAGAAAAAATATTTAAAGATGGTTCACCATTAGATAATTATGACAGCACAGTATACAATACAGATCAATTAATCCAGAAGGTATACAATTATCTAGAAAAACGTGGAAAAGACGATTATATTCTAATATATACTTCAGACCATGGACAATTTGTCACAAAAAATCATTATAACCAAGGAACAACAGCGGAAGATCAATATCTTGTACCAGTATTTATTTATACAAAAAATGAAAAGCTCCAACAAAAATTAAAAGAATTCGATCAGTGTAAGCGATTATTCCATCAACAACTTTCAACTTTAGTTATCAATATTATGGGATTTGATATGCCTATATCTAGTTGTGAAAATGGTGTCATTAATTCACACATGATTACTGGTGATTATGGCTATCTTTCTGTTAAACCAGCAAATCCACCAGCTTTTATTAATCCTAATAGAAAATAATACTTTATCTTGATAAAAAGTTTAAATTGAAAAAATATTAAAGAAAGCTCAGTAGATATTTCTGCTGAGTTTTTTTATTCAGGAAAAACGCTCTAAAAGTGCGGTTGATAATTCAAAGATAAAAAACCGAACCCAATCGGATTCGGCTTTAATTATGTTGTGTTTGATAATTATTCTTTATGTATGATTACTTACGCCAGTTCCGCACGTAATTTTTTGGTTACATCCACCATCACTTTTAGTTGGTCAATAGTTTCTATCCAACCACGTGTTTTTAAACCACAGTCTGGATTTACCCATAAGCGTTCTTTTGGAATGACATTTAATGCTTTGCGTAATAAATGTTCTACTTCCGTTGCCGTTGGTACACGAGGGCTGTGAATATCGTAAACGCCTGGGCCAATATCATTTGGATATTTGAAATCTGCAAATGCCGTTAATAATTCCATATCTGAACGCGAAGTTTCGATGGTAATCACGTCTGCATCTAATGCCGCAATGGCAGGTAAGATATCGTTAAACTCGGAATAACACATGTGAGTGTGAATTTGCGTATCATCTTGCACGCCCATTGAGCTTAAACGGAATGCTTCGCCCGCCCATTGTAGGTATGCATCCCAATCTGCACGTTTAAGTGGTAGCCCTTCACGAATTGCTGGCTCATCGATTTGAATGACTTTAATGCCCGCTGCTTCTAAATCTAACACTTCATCAGATAACGCTACGCCGATTTGTTTACATACGGTTGAACGTGGAATATCGTTACGCACAAATGACCATTGTAAAATAGTCACAGGGCCTGTGAGCATTCCTTTCATTACACGGTTTGTGAGGCTTTGTGCATATTGAGACCAACGCACTGTCATTGGCTCTGAGCGAGTCACATCACCGTAAATCACTGGTGGTTTAACACAACGTGAACCGTAGCTTTGCACCCAACCAAATTTAGTGAATGCGAAGCCATCTAATAATTCCCCAAAGTATTCCACCATGTCGTTACGCTCTGCTTCGCCGTGGACTAACACATCTAAATCTAATTCTTCTTGGCGACGTACCACATATTCAATTTCTTTTTTCATTGCCGCTTCGTAATCTGCAAGAGATAACTCACCTTTTTTGAAACTTGCACGGGCGTGACGAATTTCGGTCGTTTGTGGGAATGAGCCAATGTTTGTAGTTGGCAGAAGCGGTAAATTTAACCACGCATTTTGCTTAATAATACGTTCTGCAAATGGCGATTTACGTTGATCCGCACCTTTTGGCAAGTTTGCTAAACGTTCTGCCACTTCAGGACGATGAATTTCTTTTGAGGTTGCACGTGCATCTGCTGCCGCTTGGCTTGCATCTAATGCTACTTGTACAGACGCTCTGCCATGATTTAACGCTTGTTTTAATACGTTTAATTCTTCCACTTTTTGTAGCGTGAAAGATAACCAGCTATAAAGTGCGGTATTTTTTTCTTTTAATTGTACTTCCACTTCTAAATCAAATGGGGTGTGCAATAATGAACAGCTTGGTGCAATCCATAAACGCTCACCTAATTTTGCTTTTAATGGCTCCAATACATCTAACACTTTGTTTAAGTTTGCACGCCAGATATTACGGCCTTCAATCACACCAGCTGATAACACTTTGCTGTAATCTTCAAAGGCTGCAAGTTGTTCTGGCGCACGCACTAAATCTAAATGCAAGCCTGCAACAGGTAAGGCTTTTAATAATTCAGCGTGTTCTGCAACTGAACCAAAATAAGTGGCTAATAATAATTTTGCGTTCACTTTGCTTACTTCAGCGTAAACAGATTTATAAGCTTCAACCCATTCTGTAGGTAAATCCAATGCTAATGCCGGTTCATCAATTTGAATCCACTCCGCACCTTCAGCCACCAATGCGTTTAAGATTTCAACATAAACAGGCACTAATTGATTTAACAAATCGAAACGGTTAAATGCTTCGCCTTTTTCTTTACCTAACCATAAGAATGTTAATGGGCCAACAATCACCGGTTTGAAGTTTAAACCTAAGGCTTTTGCTTCACGGATTTGATTTACATAATGTGCTGGATTAGCTTTGAATTGTGTATTTTTATGAAATTCTGGCACAAGATAGTGATAGTTGGTATCAAACCATTTGGTCATTTCAATTGCGAATTGATCTTTGTTACCACGCGCAAGTTGGAAATATTGATCAAGGGTTAAATTTTGGCTATCAAAACCAAAACGAGCAGGAATTGCCCCTGTTGCCACTTGTAAATCTAAAATATGATCGTAGAACGTGAAATCGCCCACCGCAACGAAATCCGCATTCGCCGCTACTTGATGTTTCCAGTTTTTTTCACGCAACGCTTTCGCTAAATCTAATAAATCTTGCTCGGCTAATTCTTTACGCCAATAACGTTCTTGTGCAAATTTTAATTCACGTTTTGCCCCTACACGAGGAAAGCCTAAGATGTGTGATGTTGTCATAATAACTCCCATTTTAAAGTAATCTTCTTAATCATTTAGACGGCTAAACGTCTGTACGGGTATAGAATGCGTCATCTCAATATATTATGCAAGCTTATTATTTTCAGAATTTGTATGAAATAAATTAATATTAAAACCCCATATAAAACAAAGGGGCATATTAAATGCCCCAAAAACTATTGCAAAATTTACCGCACTTTTATGCGTTTTTATCCTTATGCTGAATTTCTTTTATTACATCGCCAATTAATCGACCAAAATCAACAGCATTTTTAGAAGTAATAACAGGCTGTCCCGTTTCTTGTTCTAGCGTCTCTTTCGCAATTTTTGCGACATTGCCTCCCCTTTTAGCGACTCTTTTATTTTCTTCAAAACCTTGAGGATTTGATGTATTAGCAATATCTTTGGTAGCGGTTTCCGCAAGCATATTTAAGATTAATTCAGTGGTGGACATATTGTCTCTTAAATTTTGTTTTTTCAGCCCTTTAAAATCTTTATATTCTCTTGTCGTCATTCCACTCCATGCTTTAGAGATTTCATTGGTAAGAATGGCATATTCTTTCCCTTCAGCTACGCCATGAGCTTGCCAAGTATCTGTAAGCTCTTTTCTTACTTGTATGGCTTGCAGCCTTTGATTAATCCATTCTCGGCTGTAACCTTTTTGAAGATAAGTTTCTAAGGCTCTATCAATGGTTAATTCAGGATCAATGATTTCATCAATTCTTTCTTTACCGACTTCAGCTAACCACATTTTGAAAGGTTCCGCTTTAGGTGAGGGAACAGATTGAATAATACGGAAAATACCTTGCATATCAGCAACATCAGTTTTGTACATTTTACCGTCTTTAGGTGATTTCATTTTCAGTTGGTTACAATATGTAACCGACTCACTTCCTTCATCTTTCAATCTCTTTTTCAATACTTTCCAATAGTTATTTGGATTTTCACTCTCAGTCAAAACCCCTACTACATCCACCACAGAAAAATACCATTCTTCTTTTTCATTATCCCAAATAGAACGGACTTCATTTCCTTCAAATAATTTAATTTTATTATCCAAACTAATTTTCCTTTTAATCTGTAGCAACTCAACTTACTGTAACGCTTTCTCAATTTTTTCAAATAAATCTTTTGAAAGATTTTCTACAATGCTTAGGCGTTCTAAAGCACGTTTCATCAGCGTTTGACGTTGGGCATCAAAGCGAGAAAAACGAATTAATGGCTCGATTAAGCGCGCAGCCACTTGTGGATTACTTTCATTTAAACGGATTAACACATCCGTTAAGAAACGATAGCCAGCTCCGCTTACATTGTGGAAGGCTTTTAAATTGTGATTTGCAAAGCTGCCTACTAATGCACGTAAACGGTTTGGATTGTTGAAGTTAAAACTTGGGTGATCCATTAATAACTGAATAATTTCCAATACATTTTCATCTGGGCGAGTGGCTTGTAATGCAAACCATTTATCCATCACTAATCCATCCTGTTGCCATTTTTGTTCAAAATCAGCTAATAACGCATCTCTACAAGGTAATGCCGCTTTAGTTGCAACACTTAATGCAGCCAATGTATCTGTCATATTATTCGCATTATTGTAGTGTTTTTGTACTAGGTTGTTGCCCAAATTGGTATAAGCCAAATAAGTTAAGCAAAGATTACGCATTGCACGCAAGGCGATGTCTTGTTGCGTAACTTGATAATCATCAAGACGAATATGGGTATAAACACGCAAGAAATCATCTTTTAACGATTCTGCAATTTGCGCTTGCATAAATGCTCTTGCGGCTGAAATGCCATCAGGATCGATAGTTTTGAAACCTTCCGCAAATTCCATTTCTTTTGGAAGGGTGAGAATTAAGGTTGCCAGTTCAATATCTTTCTCATAATGGTTCAGAACATAAGAAAGTGCGGTCAACATTTCAGGCGAAATTTCTAGTGGCTCGCCTTGTTGGAAACGCACAACATTACGATGTAATTCTTGCGTAAATAACATTTGTGCCGCATCCCAACGGATAAATTGATTATCTGCAAATTTCAGCAAGCCTAATAACTGCTCGGTTTTGTAATCATAATCCAGTTTTACCGGCGCGGAGAAATCACATAACAATGCTGGAATTGGGCGACCATAAATGCCATGAAACTCGAAGACTTGGTCTTTTTCAGTGACATTTAATACATCACTCAACAATTCACCATTATGTTGTAGCATTTGTTTCGTGCCATTCACATCATAAAGCGCCACTTTTAATGGAATATGTAAATTCACTTTTTCCATTTGATCTGCGGTTGGCGGAGTGGATTGAGAAACCGTTAAACGATAAGTATGCGTTTTTTCGTCATAAGCATCGCTAATCAATAATTCGGGTGTACCCGATTGGCTATACCAACGGCGGAACTGGTTTAAATCGAGGTTATTTGCCCGTTCCATCGCAGAAACAAAGTCTTCACAGGTTGCCGCTTTGCCATCATTTTCAGCAATATAACGCTGCATCCCTTTTTGGAAGCCTTGCTCCCCTAATAAAGTGTGCAACATACGAATCACTTCTGCCCCTTTTTCATATACGGTTACGGTATAAAAATTATTCATTTCAATCACTTTTTCAGGGCGAATTGGGTGTGACATTGGGCTTGCATCTTCGGCAAATTGCACAGTGCGTAAAAATTTCACATTATTAATACGATTCACCGCACGCGAACCTGTATCTGAAGAAAATTCTTGATCACGGAAAACCGTTAAGCCTTCTTTCAAACTTAATTGGAACCAATCTCGGCAAGTAACACGGTTACCTGTCCAGTTATGGAAATATTCGTGCGCAATCACGCTTTCAATGGCAAGATAATCCTCATCTGTTGCCGTTTGTGGATTGGCTAATACAAATTTAGAATTAAAAATATTCAACCCTTTATTTTCCATTGCACCCATATTGAAGAAATCGACAGCAACGATCATATAAATATCTAAGTCGTATTCTAAATTAAAGCGATCTTCATCCCATTTCATCGCTTTTTTCAAACTTTCCATTGCCCAAGTTGCACGGTTAAGACTACCGCGATCCACATAAAGCTCTAACGCAACTTCACGGCCACTTTTAGTAATAAATTTATCTTGTAATAAATCAAAATCCCCTGCCACTAAAGCAAATAAATAGCTTGGTTTTGGGAATGGATCATTCCATTCCACCCAATGGCGACCATCTTCTAATTCGCCACTTGCAATGCGATTGCCATTAGAAAGTAAGTAAGGATATTTAGTCTTATCTGCCGTAATTTTGGTTGTGTAACGCGCTAACACATCAGGGCGATCAAGCATAAAAGTGATTTGACGGAAACCTTCCGCCTCGCATTGCGTACAAATACCCTCGCCAGACTGATACAATCCTTGTAATGAAGTGTTTTCGGCTGGTACAAGGAAGGTCACAATTTCAAGTTCAAATTCTTCCGCACTTTTGCCTTTTAAATCGAGCGTTAAACTCTCGCCATCTTGTTGATAGGCGGAAAATGGCTCACCATTAAATTTAATAGAAGAAAACTGGAAACTATGCCCATCTAAACGTAAAGAAGTCGCTTCATCATTTAAGCGTTGGAATTTTGTGGTTGCCGTCACCACAGTATGTTTAGGATCGAGTTGAAAATCTAAATAAATGTCTGTGATCGTAAAATCAGGTTGTTTGTAATCTTTTCTATATTTTGCTTTAGCTAACATAATTTGACCTATTCTTATAAAAATTATGCTTAGGATAAAATTTTATCCTTAAAGTTGCAATGGTATTTTCCTATAAAACCCATTTGACAAACGTTTGCTTAATATATGTAAGATGGCTATTCTACACCACGTTTTTAATTAATTGTAGGGTGGGCTTCAGCCCACCTTCTACCTCGCCTTGGTGTTTATTAAAAGATAAAACGCAATGGAATGTTTTGTTGTAGGCGACAAATTACTAATTAACGAACTTGCGCCTCGTGTACATAACAGTGGGCATTGGACACAACTAGGATGTGCTATCAGTTAATTTGAATTACATTTACGTGCGCTACTTGATTTGCCAAAGCCTGAATTACAAATTTTTGCCCCAAGTGTGATGGTGAATTTAATCGGCACAAACCATAACCCAACATGGCTTAATACACCTTTTGCACAACTTCATTGGTATGGTAAAGAAGTGAGAGCTGGGCGTAAAGTTGAGCACCTCAATCTTTCCCATCCTAATAAAGCGGTCATTATTCAACAATTAGAAAAACTTCGCGCTGAATTACCGGAAGATTATCAATCGGGATTAAATTGGACGATTGAAAAACATAAAATAATGTAAAAAATGACCGCACTTTTTTATGAATATTTAAAAATATCAAAGTGCGGTTAATTTTTATAAAAATCTTTCTTGATAAAATAAAACGGCTGAAGTATAAAATTATCCACCACACAACACATACATAAGGAAAAGCTATGTTTGAACATATCAAAGCGGCACCAGCCGATCCCATCTTAGGCTTAGGCGAAGCATTCAAATCCGAAACTCGCGAAAATAAAATCAATTTAGGCATTGGCGTTTATAAAGATGCGCAAGGTACAACCCCAATTATGCGTGCGGTAAAAGAAGCCGAAAAACGCTTATTTGATAAGGAAAAAACGAAGAATTATCTGACTATCGATGGTATTGTGGATTATAACGAACAAACAAAAGCGTTACTTTTCGGTAAAGATTCTGAAGTCATCAAATCTAATCGTGCGAGAACAGTACAAAGTTTAGGCGGAACAGGCGCATTACGCATTGCGGCAGAATTTATTAAACGTCAAACCAAAGCACAAAATGTTTGGATCAGCACACCAACATGGCCAAATCACAATGCTATTTTCAATGCTGTGGGCATGACGATTCGTGAATATCGCTATTATGATGCTGAACGTAAAGCCCTTGATTGGGAGCATTTACTCGAAGATTTAAGCCAAGCAAGCGAAGGTGATGTGGTGCTTTTACACGGCTGCTGCCATAACCCGACTGGTATTGACCAAACCCCTGAACAATGGCAAGAATTAGCCGCACTTTCGGCTAAAAATAGTTGGTTGCCACTCTTTGACTTTGCTTATCAAGGTTTAGCCAATGGCTTAGATAAAGATGCTTACGGTTTACGTGCTTTTGCGGCAAATCATAAAGAATTATTAGTGGCGAGTTCATTCTCGAAAAACTTTGGTTTATACAATGAGCGTGTAGGTGCCTTTACGCTTGTGGCTGAAAATGCAGAAATTGCTTCCACCTCTTTAACACAGGTAAAATCAATTATTCGTACACTCTACTCTAACCCTGCATCTCACGGTGGCGCAACGGTCGCAACCGTATTAAATGATCCACAACTTCGTCAAGAATGGGAAAATGAATTAACTGAAATGCGTGAACGTATCAAAAAAATGCGTCATTTATTCGTTCAGTTATTAAAAGAATACGGTGCAGAACAAGATTTCAGCTTTATCATGGAACAAAACGGTATGTTCTCTTTCAGCGGTTTATCACCTGAACAAATTGATCGCTTAAAAGAAGAATTTGCGATTTATGCTGTTCGTTCTGGTCGTATCAATGTGGCCGGTATCACTGAAGATAATATTCGCTATTTATGTGAAAGCATCGTTAAAGTACTTTAATTAACGCAATCAGACAGCCAATAATGGCTGTCTGATATTTTTATACATTTTCAGTTAATTCATCTATACTTTGTACAACCCGATATTCCAAATCAGCGTAATCTCTATGGAGATGTTCAAAATTCTTTCTGGCATAAGCAATTTTCATTTGTTCTGAAGGATCCAACTTGCTTTCATCCACACCACGTTGAATACCCTTACTGGTATTTTTGGTTTCCGCCACAAAGTAAACTTTATTCTGCCCTTTAAATACTACTGCCCAGTCGGGATTATAATTCCCCAATGGCGTTGGAATTTTAAAATTTTTCGGTAACTTAAAATAAAACTCGACACCTTCACTGCTTTCACAATGGCGGGCAAACGTATTTTCCGTGTTGGAATCTAGGGCAATATAGCCCTCATAAATGGTTTTTGATTGATTACTCACAGAAAAACTGTATTGATTAAGATAAAACTCAAAATCCTTAAATAACGTCATTTCATAGGTGCGATCCGCAATGCGGTGATATTTCACACCATCCGCCATAATTTGACTTAACGCTTCATTAATTTTTTCTGCAACCAAATCAATAAAACGTTGTGGATTATGATAAATCTCAGCCAATCGTTTTGATTTTTGCAAAATACGGCAAATGGTTTGACGGGTTAGCCCGGTTTTCTTCTGTAATTCACCCAACACATCGGGAATATCCCAGTGAGTTTTTGAGGTTACCTGATTGGAAGAACGATATTCTGTCGTCACACCTTTTTCATTAATCGCAAAGGCGACCTTTTCATGTCGAATTTTCACCTCATCAATACGTGGCATTTTGACCAAATTTTTGACCGCACTTTCGATCAGATCATCCTGTGAAAAATTGACCCGATAAGTCGTTTGGTGCTTAATGCGTTCCCAAATTGCGGCAAATTCAGGGTGTTGGCTAAAATCTTTGCGATAACGCACATATTTTCGATCCAGCTTATTTTTAATTTGTCTCTTATCGAAAGACACACCGCAATCTTCTTCAATTTCCCGTTGTAATTTGGTCGCAAATTCCTCATAGCTTTCATTGGCAATCACTGTCAGGATATTTTTATCCCGATCATGACTTCTTACACCAAACCGGTTCACTGGCAGGCGCAATCCACGTCCAATTTCTTGTCGTTTTTTAATTTCCGAATGGGTATCGTTCAACGTACAAATTTGAAACACATTCGGATTATCCCACCCCTCACGCAAAGCAGAGTGAGAGAAAATAAAACGTAATGGCTTATCCAAAGACAACAAGGTTTCCTTATCCCGCATAATTAAATGATACATGTCATTATCCGCCTGTGTCGTGCCGTTGGTATCTTTCAAGACGCCTTTTTTATCTTTGGAAAAATAACCTTCATGCACGCCAACGGGGTCTTTTCCATGGGTTAATTCACGATAAATTTCCTCAAACCATTGATAAAATTTGCCGTCGTTTCGGTAGTTATCCACTTTATCAATAAAAAATAGCGACAATACTTTAATGCCTAATGGATTTAAGATTTTTTCCTTGCGTAAATGTTCTTCTATTGTGCGACGAATTTGCATTTTTTGAATGTCATCTTTCAAGAGAGAATTATCAACGCCTTTCGTCACTTTTAATCCGCCAGAAAACTCAATCTGTTGTTCCTCAACATTCATTCCTTCCAAAATATAACCACTGCGATAAACTTCATTTTGTCTGGAAAGATCAAATAAGTCTTGATTCGGCTTAACAGTGACGACTTTCTTCTTCATCGACTTATCATTTACCAAGATTTCCACTTTTGCCGACCAACTTTTCGTGCCTGCGTTAATTTCTTTTAACGCCACATAAGCGCCATTCACATCATTATCCGCCAACACACTATCCACTTCGATTTGCTTCACTAAGCCTAATTCATACGCCTGCACGGGATTGAGGCTAAAAATCGGGTTATACGCGTTTTTATGAGTTGCCGAATAGCGCAGAGTGAATAAAGGATTGAGACTTGCGATAGCATGACGGCGAATATCCGTTTCCATATTCTGCGGTTCATCAATAATCACTATAGGATTGACGTTTTGGATATAACGAATGGGCGCATCGCCACTTTCATTTTGTGTATTAATCACATTGCTTTCTTTGGCAAAGGCATCAATATTCATCACCAAAATTTCAATATGATTGCCGGTAGCAAAGGCTTTTAAGCGGGAAAGTTGATTGCTTTTATACTCATATTTCGGGTTCACGCTCGGGTTATCAAACAAGGTGGCAAAGTGGCTACGCGTTGTTTCCAAGGTATGCAATACGCCCTCACGAATAGGCACGCTAGGCACCACAATCACAAATTTCTGCCAACCATATTGACGATTCAATTCAAAAATCGTGCGCAAGTAAACATAGGTTTTCCCCGTGCCGGTTTCCATTTCTACGGTAAAATTTCTACCCTGTTCCTCAATTAAAGTGCGGTAAAAATTAAACTTGTTTTGTTGCTTAGCCAAGTTTTGTTGTAGCTGTTCATCATTAATTTGTAACGGCAAATTCGCCACGAAACGCATATCATTCTGCGCTTTCAAACCGAATTCCGTTTGCTGATTAGGCTGTCCGATGAACAAATCCACCGCAGCTTGAATCGCATGCATTTGGTAATCCAAGGCTTCAAATTGAAGTTCCATTTTGCCTCCTTAAAGCACAAAGAAGGCAATGCCTGCATCATTCATTTGCAACTCGGCATTTTTCTTTAAGGCATCATCGCCATTAAACAACGAATCTAACGTCACGACCTTTTTCGGCTGGACAGAAATCACCTGATCCAATAAATCCGCACTCAGGGTTTCAAGCAACAAGGCAAACTGTTGCCCGCTTTCATCACTCACCCAAAACACCTGATTTTCCGACCGCACTTTTGCCGTTAATTTCAAGCCCAAGCGTAATAAAATTTCATAAAGCATGGCGTTAGGTGTTGCCTCTTTCCGCACAGGATCGACAAACAATTCGATTTGCTGCGCTAAATTTTCTGCTGAAGGCGATTGCCATTGTTTAAAGTAACTGTCAGTCAGTTTGAACACTTTAAAACCAATATCCAGTTGTTTGTCAGGATAATTTTCGGCAATTTGTTTGCCTGCTCGGCGGATGCGTTCTTTAGAAATTTCAGCAATATTTTTAAAACTCGCTTTAAAGGCTTCGGATTTTTCATCCATGACTTCCGGGAGTTGCACGCAAATAAAACGACGATTGCCGTTATCTTCGGCGTTAAGTTGCATCACGGCGTGGGCAGTTGTACCGGAACCCGAGAAGAAATCGAAAATTAGTGAGTCTTTATCTGATCCAATACTTAATAGGCTTTTAATCCATGATACAGGTTTAGGAAAATCAAAATATCGTTTCTCAAACAGCGCCTCTACCTCTAAACTTGCCCGCTGATTTGTACCATATTCAATTCCCCAGAAGTCATTTGGGATTTGTCCTTTACTATCAGATAGATAAATTTTTCCATAAGGTTGCTCATCTCCACCACTCGTCCAGTAAATCAGATTATTCTCTTCTAATGCTTTAAACTGTTCAGCATTGATCATCCAAGGACCAGTTAGTATTTTTCCTGATGTAGTTTTAACAGGATATGAATGTCGCCCTCTTGTTTTATGCAACAAAATATTACGTCTAAATTTTCCCTTTTCATCTGAATAACGATATTCTTTTATGGCAGATTCTAATAATGGCAATCGGCCTAATACCATGTTTTCTAAATTTTTTGCATACAGAAGAATATATTCCTTAACCTTTGCCATATTACCAATATTGGATTGATTATCTGTTCTTCGCCATGCTATTTGCCCAACAAAATTCTCCTCCCCAAACACCTCATCACACAATAACTTCAACTGAGCTTGTTCATTGTCATCAATGGAAATAAAAATGATACCGTCGTCTTTCAGCAAATTCTTTGCCAAATGCAAACGGGGGAGCATCATATTTAGCCATTTGCTGTGGAAGTGCCCGTTTTCTTTATTGTTTCTTTTAAATGCCAGTTTGAGCTTGCCTTCCTCATCTAATTCGCCGCTTTGTTCCTGATAATCTTTAAGATCTTGCTTGAAATTGTCGTTATAAACAAAATCATTACCTGTGTTATAAGGCGGATCGATATAAATCATTTTGATGCTATTGAAATAGGATTTTTGTAACACTTTCAACACATCCAGATTTTCCCCTTCAATAAAAATATTTTCAGTGGAATCAAAGTTGACACTTTCCATAGGTTGCGGTGTGAGAGTTTTGCAAGTTTGTGCTTGTAATATGCGATAGGCTTCCGATTTCCCCGCCCAGTTCAACATATAACGCTCCGGCTCGGTGGTGATATGTTCAGAAAAAAGTTGTTGGAATTTTTGAAAATCAATTTGCTCTTCGCAAAAAATTTCAGGTAGAAGTAATTTGAGTTGCGTTAATTTAATGGATAGGTTATCCAAGTGCTGTGCTGTGCTGTGCT
>MDJB01000020.1 GCA_001752465.1 Haemophilus quentini | reverse complement strand
GATTGTTTGCTATTTGCGAGATCATAAGCCGTTTTAACTGCAGCACTCGTCGCAACATCATCTGCGCTGTTGCTATCTACGCGAGACGACTTTTTACTATTCGGAATATAATTTCCCAAATTACGCGTAATTGCATCAATTAATGCTTTTAAGCCTTTAATTGCTTTCGGCGTTGCAGCCATATCTTCGGCATCTGAATCATAGCCTGAAAATAATTTTACAATCCCCTTTTTAACTAAACTTGCGATAGGTAACTTGTGCGTATGACCCCGTTTATCTTTGGTGTTTTCGGTTGTGTCATCTAATGTGAGCGGATTCATCCCCAAAAATGGCGAAAGCAAGCGGCGATCTGTCACATTGCCTTGACTATCAATATCTGCAAGAATTTGCACATAGTGTTGGCGGTTTGCAATATCTACATAATCCGCTTTTGATTGGGTGAGATACTTAATTTCGGTTTGGTATTCTCCCGTTACGGTGCAATGATGTACTAGATCGGCATAAACTGAACATGGCAAATTGTTTGCTGTGAGGTTATAAAGTGCGGATAAATCCATACGAACGCCTTCAACATAAGCCGTGCCTGGTTGAATCGTAAATTGATTGCCTGTTTTACGTTTAACCAGAAAACTATCATCAAAAAATACTGCTCTGCCATACAGATCACGATTGGTTAAACGAATTTTTTCATCAAGTCCATGTAAGCGCACAGTAAAATCAATTTGCCAAGTGTTCGCATTGACATTAATGCCCGTCAGAGCTTTTGCGCCACTAAATTCTAAAAGCATATTGCGCGTAATACTGTTGCCTTGCACAGCATTTTTATTACGGATTTTTTTCACTGTATCCGTTTGCACCGCAACGGCTAAAAGATTTTTAGAACGATTAATCAAACCAATAAAATTGAAATCAAAATCGCCTACTTCAGTACCAATTGTCACAGAATACACAACGGCATTTTCATTAATCACGCCACTTTGCGATACGGCTTGGCGGTGTACAATTTGTGCCGATGTTGGAATAGTGAGATGTTGTGCAAGATTATTCTCATTTAACCCTGGAATATTGGCGAAAATAAATTCATCAAACTGTACTGTGCCACGTGCAATAGTTTGTTCTGCAACGTAGCGTTCAAATTGTGGCGTAATTAAACTAGCCATAAATAAACCTCTTATTATTGTTATTATCAGTTTACTTTCACATAAAAACTTTGGTGATCATGGTTAAATTCGCCGTGATAAATACTCACAGTTTCTTTCGTGATCACTTCAAAGGTATAACGCCGACAAGTGCGGCCATATTTTCGAATGATTAAATTGAGTAATTCTGTTTTCTTTGCTAATTGTGAATCACTGATTCGAATTTTGATCACATCCCAATTTTCTCTGTCAAAACGTTCTTCAATTTCTACATAGCCAATGCCTAAGCGTTCAAAAATACGGATAAAGCCCGCTTTACTGCCAGCATCTTTCGCATTTAAAAAGGCATATTTCACGCGCTTGCGGAATAGCTCTAACGGCTCGCCCTCAAATCGTTCTACGTCGCGTTGATAGGCGATTAAATTTAAAATGCGTTCACTGCAGTGTTCTTCATCTAAAATATTGAAGGGAAATTTGACCGCACTTAACACATAATCCCACCATTTACCAAACAGCACGGCGACTTTGTTAAGTTCGCCTTTATCCATCCAGAAGGGCAATTTTATTTTCATTTTTGCCCCTTATTTCTGTACGGTGACGGATAATTGCTGGATACGGGGAATAGATAACTCGCTTTGAATATCGCTTTGCCCCCATACGATAGATGCAATTTCGCTAATGTTGTCGTGAATTTCCTCGCCCAATTTCGACCAACTAAAACGGCTAAAAGGGTAAGTCCTTGTTACGCCATAATTATTATTTTCGCGAAATGCGCAGCGGATCATATTTTCCACTTGTTGCACGATTTCTTGTTTACGCACATCGCCGACAAAAATAGATGGCTGGAAGTAAATGGCGCACGTTAAATTGTGTTTAGTTTCTGGCATAGCGTAGCAAATCAAATCGTCACCGTGTCCGTGAAAACCCTCGTCACGCACATGGCGATTGACTTTATCAATAAAGGGCTGACTGGTTACGCCTGTGTCTAACAACAAATAAGCGTTTGCTGTACCTGGCCCACGTGGCGCATCGTGTTTAAAATAAATTCTGTCCACCGATAAGGCGGCGACTTTCGCAATCATGCCTTTGTAAACACTGTCAATATGGTGTTGCCCTACGCTCGAAAACTGCGTGCGGTAACGTTCACGTAATTCATCGTTAGTTTCTCTGTCAGCACCTGGCGATGTTAGCCAATCTTCTAAATTTTCTACCGCACTTATTCCCGCAATAGATTCTGGCAAGATGCGATAATAACCTGCAGCCAAATTGAAATTTGCGCCAGCCTGCTCTGCGATTACTGGCACAGGCGCACGCAACACACCTTTAGGAATAATGGTGTCTTTTGTCACAATCAAACGGAAAATCACATCATTAATACGCTCTGTTTGAATCACTGTGCCCGCTTTAATGGTGAGATCGGTTACATCGCTTTCTTTTGTAAAATGCACGACACCTTCTGCTTTTGTTGCGGCTTTAAAATCTAAGCCCACTGCCCACGCTTGAAGTTGTAACCAACTGTCTTTTGCGGTTTTTACAAATAAATTCGGCAGAATTTCCGCAATTAAATGATCGGTCAGCCACTTAACAGGCTTAACCGCAATGGCTGTGATTAATCGCCAGAATGGACTCATTCGGCTTGTGTTAGTAATCAATCCTTCTTCTGCAGTTAAGCGTTCAAATTCTTGTCGGATTTGCGTTTCTTCCGTTGGCAAGCCGCTTTCCGCTAACATTTGTTTAAAATTTTCACTCATTTAAACGTAACTCCAATTCATCAAGTCGCCCAAATTCATAAGTATCTGCAGTGATAAATAATTGCCCTAATTTTTCTTCGGTAATAAATACTGTACCTGGGATTAATCGCACTTCTTCTTCAACCAATAACACCATTTGCAAAATAATATCGCGACGTAAAATGCGCGAACGTTCCGCGATAAGTTGTGTCGCCAATCCACTTTCTAAAATGGCATGTTTAATATCTTGTGCGATAGATACACGGTTGTCGCAGATAACAGGCTGACTTCCGCTATCTAGCGTAATGTCTTCGCCTGTAATCAATAAATCAAGGTAAAGTTTTTCCATTTATCACCCTGCTGCTAACTGTTCTTTATTGCGCAATTCCTGCCTAATTTCATTCTTATCGTATCCATAGAACGCCAGTCCGCCATAGTTTATCGTTCTTTGCTCGGTGCGGTTTTGTGTCAATGTTTTTGTCACAGATCCTTGAGGCATTGAATTTAATTGTGGTTTTAGGTTATTTGGTAAATCAATACTTGGGGATTTTCTCCACGATGCATTATCTACTGCAGCGTTTAATCCTAAACTTGAGATATTTGACGCAGCAGTTACTGTTGTTACCTGTGCATCATCACTTAACCACGTATTCGGAATTTTAGGTAATTCAAAGCCAATTTTCCCACTCACTATATTGACTTTATCAATAATCCAGTTAATCGTATTGATAAATTGATCTTTAATCCCTTTTAAAATAGTTGTAAAAATTTGACCAATTCCTGTCGCTAAGCCTTTGAATATATCCCATGCGCTTTTACTCTCCCAATCATCAATGACATTATGCCAAGTGGCGATAATGACATCGGCGACATTGCTAAAAATAGTCGCTACCGCTTCAATTTGCCGTGCAATTAATTCAATAACGAAAAGAACAACATCAAAAGCGAATCCAATCGCCTGTCCAACTGCGACACCAACATTTTGGAATAACATTGCTGATTCAGCATTTGCACTAAATAAACCTGCAATACGACCAATTGCATTTGAAACTTTTTGCCCTGCTGATTTAACAATATCAAATGCACGATAAAGTGGTGCAAGATGAGACTCAAGACTACCGAAACCTTGTTTTACGCCATTCCATAAATCTTTTAACTGATGGCGGAATTTATAAATTGCGAGTCCTGCCAGTAATAAGATTGATAACGGGCTGAATGCAAAAGCAAAAACCAATCTCAGCATTTTCAAAGGATTGATTACAGCCCAAACGACGCTAATTAATGTTTTAAAACCAGCAAAAATCAACATAATTGCTGAACGAATCAACACTAGCGGTTTACCCAATAAAGACATTAAGGAAAGTAAACCACGAATTGGTGCAAAGGCAGCAATAGCCCCTACCTTTAACAAGCCCATCGCCCCACTGACAAGGGAAATCGTTGCAGCTACAGCCGCAAAACCTATTGATGCCCCTATGATATAACCAATCCAACGTGCAATATTTTTATAGGTTTTGAGCCAATCAATAAATTCTTGTCCTAGATCTGCCACCTTATGCATAATAGGATCAAGTTTTTTCAATATTTCGCCCCCGATTGCTGTTTTGACACCCGTTATAATTTGACTAAGGCGCGACCAAGGATCAACCATTGAACGTGCCATTTGTGCCAAGGCTTTTGTGTCGCTGACTTTTGCAATATCGGCGATGTTATTTTTTAATTCTTTCGTTTTCGGCAAGAGTAATTTAATTAAATCGACTGCTTGATCACTGCCAAAGGCTTTTTTCAGTTTTGCTGCTTGTGCGACATCTAAAGTATCGCCAAATTTACCTTTAATTTTGTTAAGAATGGTTACCATATCTAGCATATCGCCATTGGTATCAACAAAACTTAAGCCTAATTCTTTTTGCGCACCACTCACGCCAGCTAAAAAGGCTTTGTATTTTGTCCCTGCTTCGCTTCCGCTCATTGTGGCTTGTAAGTTACCTAACACGCCAAATTGCTCTGCCACATCAATTTTTGCGGCTTTTGCGGCTGCGCCTAACGAGGTAAATGCCGCACTCATCCCATCGCCTGAGGTTTTAAACATTTTCACCGCAAGGGCAGTCTGCCCTGCGATTTTGTTTACCCAATTTGCATTCCCTAGTTTGGCAGCATCTTCAGCAAAAATACCGTACATGGTGCCCATATAATTTGTAATGGTCGCTGCGCTGGCTTTTGTGCCCTTGGCTAATAAATTTGAGGTTTGGGTAAATTCGGCTAATTCGTTACCATTTAGCCCTGCAATCGCTGATTGAATATCGTAAGAAGATCGCACAAAATCCACCGCACTTTCGCCGTATTGACTGGAAAAATTAAGGGCAGTTTTGCTTAGTTTCTCTAACGCATCATCGGCAACCCCAAGGGAGCGAACTTCGCCTATGGCACGATTTAACTCAATGGCGGGATCTAGCGCGCTTTTTAAGGCAAAGCCTGCACCGACAATACCTGCCACACCCAGCCCGATTTTTTTCATTGCTGCTTCGCCACGTTTGCCCAAATCATCAATAGACTTCATGACCCCTTTCAACGGTGCTGAAAGTTGGTCTGTTAAGCTGATGATATATTCAAGCCCTTGTGCTGCTGACATAATGAAATCCTAAAAGACTTTGGCGATACCGCTTGCGACGGCGTTTGCCTGTTGTTCAAAATACTGTTTGTGTAACCATATTGCGCGTGCTAAGTTGTAGTCGCTGTTATCGGCGTGTGGTAAATAGTGCATGCGTAGCGCAATGGCTTGAGATAACCCATTGCGCTCGATACTTGCCACACGCGCAGTTAGTTTTTTACGGTAATTTGAATTTCTGGCACAAACACTTCATTGACTTTCGCTGCTAGCTGTGCCGCCAGTGTTGGCACGTGGATAATTTCAAGCAATGCCTCTTTTTGTTCGCGCGCAACAATCGCCAACAAATAATCTTTGATTGGCGTTACTTTATTGTTACTTTCAATGTCATTTAACATTTGATCGTAAGCCGCGTTATCTCGAATAAAGGTAAAATCAACGCCTGCAACATTTAATGTGACGGAATCTTTAAGATTTCCAGTCAGTTTTTCTAACAAGGTTTGCGCTTGTGTTTTTTCCATTTTAGTTTTCCTTTTAGTTTTGGTTGTTAAAATCGGTAATGCATTTGGTTATTGCGGTGTAAGCCGTGGTGCAAATATCAAGGCGATCTAACGCCTTATTTAAACCCTCTGCCAAATCGCCGTTAGTACGAATATTCACGCTTAATGCTCTGCATTCGGTGGTTTGTGGGCAAATCAACCGAATATTATTTGGCTTGGGTGCGGTGGTTGAGCACGCCAGCAACATCGTTAGGCACGCGGCCATAAGTCCAATTTTTATTTTCTGCATTGTTTAGCACGTCCTTTAGTTGTTGGCTGCGTTGTTCGGCTTTTTTGTTTGCTTGGTTGAGTTGATAGGTCAATTTTGCATTTTGCGTTTCATACCGTTGCAACATCACTTTATTTTGTTCGATGGTTTGTTCACTTTGTTTAAGTAAAAGTGCGGTGGTTTCTGCCTGTTTTTTATAGTGCAAGGTGGAACCAATACAGCCCACAAACACAATAAAAAATGCACCAATAAACAATAATTTAAAATGCATTATTCCCCCAGACAAATTGCCTTTTCTTTTGTGCGGCGCATTTGTAAGCCTTTTAATACTCGACCACCCGATTTGTTGAAATCAGAAATGTGATTGCACATTAATGTCCAGTCTTGCGCTTTTGCCGCACGATAAATCGTTGTCGGCAATGTCATACGATGCTTTTTGCTGTAATAACTTTTAATATTGGTACAACCAACATTAAAGGCTAAAGACACCATGGCATCATATTGCCCTTGATTCATCTTTCTGCCGTGAAAATCGGCATTAATGCAATTCTCAGCCTCTTTGATGTTTTGGCGTAAATCGGTTGCCACTTCATCAATAGTTAAAATTTTGGTTTTATCTACGTTATGGGTGTTTCCAACCCCATTCGTCCACACATCGGCTGGACATTTGTACGGATTGCGCACACAGCCTTCCAAATTCACAATCATGTAAACGGCTTGTGGGCTGACTTTATTTTGCTGTTCCGTTGGCAAGTTTGTTTGCTGAGTAAAAAAAGCGGTTGCGACAGCTGCTGCCGAACATAAAATCATTGCGCCAAATTTTTTACTCATCACTAATCCCTAATTTTTTTGCTTCAATTTTTGCCGCTAACATTTTGTAGGCTAATTCATCTTTGCGGGCTTGTACGTCTTCTTTGTATTTTCGGTAGGCGATCCATACGGATACCGCACCAAATAAAATACCGAATAATGATGCCCATTCATGCAAGCTATATCCTGAAATAAGCGCAGTGAGTGAGCCAATAAACGGAATTGAGCTATCTATTTTGCTATTCATAAAATCACCTTAAAACATTTAGGAAACTGACCGCACTTGCTTGTTTATAATTGTTATACGTCAGCACGGCCAGCACCTAAACTCGGTTAACCGAGAAGATCACGCGTATCTTCATCGGATAAATACGGCACACCATTAATACGCACGAAATCTGGGCTTGTTACAAAATATTTTAATTTTTTCATGGATTTCGCCCCGCCCTTCGGATCGATATTTAACACATCCGTTAAAATAATCTTATTGCCAAAGGTTTCCACTTTGTCGCGAATCCCACCACGTTGTGCAAAGAAGGTAAAATCCGTTTCGGGTAAACTGCGATAACTTCCTGCTGCTGCGGCTGCAGCTGATAATTTTGAGAAATTTTTTGCATCTAATTCAATTTCGCCTTCCGCCGCCACATCACCGCTGACCCAACCATCAGGAATCCCACGTGTTTGTGCAACAGCACTATTATCAGTAATAGATAAGCTGATGGATTCAGCGTGAATAGGCAACCCGAATAAATAGAAGTCAAAACTCATTCCGCTAATACGTTCCATTGTTTACTCTCCTAAGCTGTCTAAATCTAAGAAAATATTTGCCGTAATCTCTTTCGGGCAATCGTAAGGGCGAACCTTGATATAAATTGTCACCTTGGTTTTGCTTTGCCACACAATCGTGATGGCATCATCTTTCGGTGGCATACATTCGCCAGGGAAATCCTTGCCGTTGATCGTTGCGGATTTGCTCATATCACGAAGCGGTTTGGCGAAATAATTTTTGTGATATTCCGTGCTTGATGTTGTAGAGTTAAAAGAACGATCTGCAATTTTCCCAATCGCTAATAAACGCACTTTACGCGCCACTTTATCCACTACACGTACGTTCTCAATCACTTGATAATCGCCCCCTTCTACGTCTAACGTGCGACCGTCCGCCCAGTAGTAACCGTCATAGTCTGGATACCACATCGGCACAGAATAACGTGCAGTTTCAAGTGATTTTAAATGCGCAAGGGTAAGTTCATTGCCGTCTTTATCCAGTGGTTTATTGGCACTGCCTAGGCTCACTAATGCGCCTGTTTGTACCCGTGCAGGGCTGTCTGCCACAGTCACGGCACGATTTGCTAATCGCCCTGCCAATACGCCCGCTTCATTGCCAAATAATAAAGGCACTAAGCAAACGTGATCGGCGACAATGGTTTGTTGCAAAGTGGTAAGTTTCTGTACATATTGATCCCATGCTTCACCGTCAGATTGATCATGATTAATACCTTGTACAGCTTGGATAAAGAAAGTACGACGACCGAATTTAGCAAGTAGTTCTGCATAGCATTCTTGCAATTTGCCAATACTTGCTTTATCTACGCCTAAATATCTGGTATTGACACAATATTCAAAAGAGGCGGTTTGATTGGCTTTTTTCACACATTCGACAAAGTCATAGCCGTCTTCTTGTGCGATATACACGTGTGCAAACCAGTTTTGCCCCGCATTAAGCATTGCCGCACGCACTTGTTTTTTTAAGTCGGTATCGGTTTCGCCAAATACTTTGTCAAAATCAGAATCGGGCGTTAATGCCAATAACTTTCCTTGATTAGTGGTGCCTACGCCAACAAATAATGCGTGGCGTTCAATTTCCTTGGTTTCGCCACTTAACTGATTAAGGGCGTTAATTTGTACAGATGGGAACATTCTTTACTATCCTCTTATTGTTGTGATAAAAAATTTATTTTTTAAAAAACTTCTTGTATTCAATCCAAGCGCGGATTATTTCAGGCGAACGCCACACTGCAATAGCAATCAGTAATAATGCAAAGAGTAAATAAGCGTTGTTCATCGTGGAAATCTCCTTGATTAGTTGGATAAATTGAATATAATCATTCATATTAATTGACTCCTTATTGGTTAATGGTTTGTAAGGGGTTTACAACCTCGAATCATTGCCGTGATTCGGGGTTATTTTTTGTGTTTTTATGGCTGTAAGTGATAGCCTGCTTTTTCAAAGCCTTTCAATAATTCTTCGGTAATAATGTCGGCGTTTCGTTTTGGGTTTTCATCTAAAAATTCACGCTTCGGCATTTTGTAAGAAACTAAACCTTGCGGTTGGTTGATCTCTTTTTGTTTTTCCATCATTCGTATAATTAAACCCGCTTGTCCACGTGACATGGTCTGTTGAATGCTTTTTAAGCGCACTTTTTTATATTTTTGTTTACCTGTTTTGGTTTTCCCATTGCGCACTTGATAACCCAATTCCCTTAGCCGACGTGCTTGTTTTGGTGTCGCGGGTTTGTGATTTTGTGCCAACAATTTTTTTAAGGCTTTTTTGTCTTTTTCCGTTTGCTCAACGGGTACCTCTAAGCCGTATTGGTGTATCGCGCGGACTTTTGCCCAATGAGAGTTTTCATAAAACAGTTTTCCACGTTCGCCTTGTTGCTCTAATTTAGAATTTAAATTAGCCGCACTTTCTTTCAGCAATTTATTTTTACGCACGCCACCTTTTAATTTTTTCTTTCTAGGTGTCCAAGTTTTGCCCTCTGGCGATTGTTGATGAGTCACATTTTTTTCAGCATTCTTTTTTAATCGCCACAATACTTTTTGCATCACTTGATTACGCATTTTCGGCGTAAGACGTAAATACAGTAATGTGTGCTTTAATTTTTCTACCGTGCCAGGCTTCAGCCCCATTAAAATCTTCATTGTTCAACCGTCGCCACAACATCAATATATTCAGCCGTAAAGACTTCAATTTCATCTAAACGATAATTCACACCATCAATTTTTAATTCGCCTTCGCTATCTTCCATTGCCGTCAGTGGCTCACGGAAAGCGATAGTAAAGATTAAATCTGCTGTGTTATCGTCGATAATATCTAAATCAAATGGGATTTCACTTTCATCCAATACATCGCGCATGGGGTCATTTTCGTTTACCCACACTTGAATATGCGCCATTAGATAAGCGGGGGAAATTTCGTTGAATGGCAAAGCCTCAAAGTGAAATACACCGTTATAGGAAAGGTGACACACTTCTATGCCGTTTTCCGTCACTTGTCGCCCTTCGTTCAACAATTTGCCGTCTTCAATCCAACTGTAAAAATTCCCGTGATAACGTTTCGGCAATTTTGTGAGTAAAAACTCCGTCAGTTGCTGATAGCGCATTTTCTTTACAGTAGCCACACAGAACCCCGCTTTTTACCTTTTAATGTACGGATAGCGTGGGTTGCCTCGGCTAATAGGCTTTTTTGTTCGTCCACGTATTCGCGGTTTTGGTGAATTTCGCGCCCTGATAGGGTGTTAAATTCTGGGAGTAACTCCGCTTTGGCGCGGGCGAATACCGCTTTTTTATAAAGGGTTTCGGCGTAGTTTTCGCCATTAATCCGCTGTGTTGAAATTTCTTGCACAGAATTGACCGCACTTTTACGGTGATTTTCTTCAACCTCGGCAAGATCTAAATTAACGCCTTGCATGGCGGCAATAAGTGCCGTTTTCACCATTTCCACAGGAATTTGTAATGGAATGGCGCGTTGCTTTTGAAACTCTTCCACATAAATATCCGACCAAAAGCCGTTATTGGTGATGACTGTATCATCGTAATCTTGTGTTCTGCCGTTAAACATTGCCTTCCTCGCTGTTTTGGAGTGGGCGGGCAGTGAGTTTTTCAATAACAAGATCAAAATCAATTTGGCTTGGTTCCAAACTCAAGCCCGCCACTTGGGGAAGACTGGTCGGGTCGTAATCGCCCGATTTTGCCAATGCGTTTAAACGCATGACACAACGCTCAATCATATTTTTTACACCCGCTTTCTGATTGAGTTGGAAAGCGCGGTTACACAATTGGATAGCCAGTACAAGGGTTTCGGCATCATCAATACCACTGGCTTGTACTTTTCCTTGAGGACTGCGTAAAAGCAGTGCCGCCGCTAATTTGAGCCACTTCGCCGTGACAATTTCGTGCAACTTCCACGCCGTCGCCACGTTTTTAAAAGTTTGTGTAAAATATGGCTCCACGGATTGACCCGCTGCGGCGGTTTTATCGGTCCAGTTGTAAATTTGGTCTGCGACAAAGTTTGGCAATGTGGTTTGCCACCCTTGCGGCATAGATTGATTTTGCTCAATTGCTTTTTCAGCCAGTGACAAGGCTCGGTCAAAATCAGCAATGTCAAACAAATACACAATGCAATAAACCAAGTAATCATTCTGATAAATTGCCCCTTTATCTAAATATTCATTCACAAAGGGCAACCACTTCGGCAAAAAGCGATTGCGCTTGTAAGTTAATTTTTCGGCACGTGTTGGAAATGCGCGTACTGCGTTCACATCATTTTGTAAGGCGATTTCAAGCACGGCATAATCATTACCGTGAGTCGCAACCGCACTTTGTTGTGTATTGCTCTCTGATACTTGATTAATGTCTGCTAGTGCCTGCATTTGGCGTTGAAAATCTCGCATTCCCATTTGGTGTTAATTCCTATGCTTCGCCGTTTAATTTCACTTTGGTGTGGTCGATAGCAGTCATTAAACCTAAATCTTCCACAACATAGCCTTCTTGGCGGTAATAAGATGTAATTAAGCCTGCGCGATCTTCATCATTACGTAAAGAGCGACGTACACTTTCAGCCTCGGTGTACACACTTAAGTTTTTAAGCGTTGTCACTGCTGCAGCACGTGCTGGGAAGTTTGGCGGGGTAATGGCATTCATTCCACCGAATGAGCCCATTAAGTTATGTGAACCTAATGCGGCTTTTTCCGTAGGTGTTAAGCCATGTTTTTTCTGAATGAGTTTCGTTTCTTTGCTGACTAAGTCTGCACCAACAAGGAAGACTAAGTCATTACGGTTTTGATGACGAAAATCTAAGCCTTGTTTTAAGTCAAAGGCTAAATCATCAAGATTCGCGTAATCGGCGTTATCACCAAAAATGGTGATTTTGCCTGAGGATTTTGTAGATTCGGTCATAAAGTTGGCCGCACGTTGTTCTTGTAAAAGTTTCAACCAGCCTTTATTCACATCAGACAAATCTGTTTTAGTTGTATTATCTGCTACGCTTTGACCGTTCCAGCCAATTTGCAAGATGTCTAATGCAACTTGGTTTTGGAAATATTCGCTATAAAGCTCCACAAGGCGATCTTTGAAAATAGCAAATGAATCAAACATTGACCATGGAATAATAACGCCACTGTCAGTGACTGATAATTCAAAGCCATTTTGAGTATGATCTAGACTGGCTAAATTACGTCCACCTTGCTTACGTCCTGTTACGCCTTTTTCAGTTGCCCCAAAGAGTTTTTGACCTTTAATATGAGACACTTGCACCATATTAATTTGCTTTAAGAAGTCAGAACGCTGTTGAATGTTTTCGCCCAATAATGCTGCTTCAGGTGCTTTAAGCGAGAAACTTTCACCACGTAAAATAGAGTCCATTGGCTGATTAAAATGTTTAGCCAATGCCGCTGCAAGAGCGTAATAAGCTGTTTTATTCATTATTTAGAATCCTTTTGATAAGTCGATGTTATAGCCGTTTACGCTGTACACATTTTCGCTTTCGACTGTTGGTACACCGCTTGGCACAGTGGTTTGTTCTTGGCTTAATTCGTTGAATTTTTTATCCAACGCTTGCACTGCGCCTAAAAGTTGGTTGAACTGCTCTGCTGTTACGCTTTGCGGTTGTTCATCTTTCTTTTCTTCTGGTTTGTTTTCTGGTTCTTTGGTTTCTACTTTGGCTGAAAAATGATTGTCAATTTTTGCGCCTAAACCATTCACCGCATCAATTAATTGCTCGAACTGTTTATCGTTCATTGCATCGTCCTCTTTATGATTGTTGTTATTGGGATTTGGTTGTTCTTCCGTTTGGGTGGAAGATGAAAATAACTTTTTAAAAACATTCGCTAAGGTGCGTAATGCCTTTTCTTCTTCAACATCTTCTTTTGCGGAAAAATCTACTTTGATAAATTCACTGCACTGCACCTTTTCTTGATTATTAAAGAAATCAAGTTTGGTTGTACCTACTGATGCAGGGCTATCTGTTACCCCTAGACCAGATAAATAGGCTTTACCTGAATTTCGGAAATTTTGCGCAATTTCAACACTGGTAAATAATTTTTGACCTGCCAGATTAAAATCTAGCAATTGTTGGTTTGGGGAAATAATAGCGAACAATTTCACTTCGCCATTTTCTTGTTCTTCTGCTTTCACTTCTAACACTTCGCCACAATTAAAATAACGGCGATGTTCTGGCCATAAATTTGCGGTGTAGTGTTCTGGGTCGTAGGTTTCTGCCATTTCGTGCAATTCTTGGGCAGTAATTTGACGACCATCTACGGTATAGCCCGATGTGGCAATGCAAATAAAATCGGTTTTAAGTTTTGATTTATTCATTTTTAAAATGCCTGCGTTTTCGCTTTGTTTGCGTAAGTGCGGTCATTTTTGCCGATCTTTTTGACAAAATCACGGGGCAAAATTTGGATATCGTAGGATATAGGCGGATAACGTGCTATATCCTACGATATCCAATTTTTACTATTCAATTTTTGCTGTTTTTATTGCCACAATACTTGCCAAGAACATAAACAAACACTAAAGCGCATTAAAAGACGATGGCTGAACATAAACTAAGAAAGCGAAAAACAAGCCGTTATGATGACGAAGTGATTTATGCGGCAAAGTTTTTATATTTAAAAAAATACACGCCGAAAGAGATCGCTGAAGAATTAGGTTTAAATAGCACACGCCCGATTTATTACTGGGCAGAAAAATACAACTGGCGCAATTTAATTAGCGAAAGCGGGATTGAAGAATTAATTGCGTTACGCATTATTACGCTGACAGAACGTGAAAACAAAAGTGATCAAGAAATCAAAGAACTAGAAGCCCTGATCGATAAAGATATTCAGTATAAAAAGCAACGTGCCGCAACGGTAGCTAAAGTGACAGCAAAAAGTGCGGTTAATTCTGCGGAGGTTTCTCACAATGAACGCAGTTTTGCAAACAGCGGTGACGGTGACGAACGCAAGAAGAAAAAACGGGTTAAAAATGATATTTCCCACGTCACCCCCGAAATGTGCCAGCCGTTTATTGATTCGTTGTTTGATTATCAAAAACACATCCGCGCTAACAAGCACCAGGATGTGCGCAATATTCTGAAATCGCGCCAAATTGGGGCAACTTATTATTTCAGTTTTGAGGCGTTGGAAGATGCGATTTTCAGCGGTGACAATCAAATATTCTTATCAGCTAGTAAGCGACAAGCAGAAATCTTTAAAAACTACATTGTGAAGATGGCGCGGGAATATTTCGGTGTTGAGCTGACTGGTAACCCGATTATTTTAAGCAATGGCGCGGAACTGCATTTTTTATCGACTAACAAAAATACGTCGCAAGGGAATAGTGGCCACGTGTACGGCGATGAATATGCGTGGATTCGTGACTTTCAGCGATTTAATGATGTGGCATCAGCCATGGCAACGCATGCAAAATGGCGCGAAACCTATTTCAGCACGCCCTCTTCCAAATTTCATGAATCCTATTCTTTTTGGAGTGGCGACAACTGGCGAGATGGCGACCCTAAACGCAAAAACATTCCATTCCCGACCTTTGCAGAATTGCGCGACGGTGGGCGACTTTGCCCCGATGGGCAGTGGCGTTATGTGGTCACCATTGAAGATGCGCTAAAAGGCGGTGCGGGCACATTATTTAACATTGAAAAACTGAAACAACGCTATAGCAAATATGCCTTTAATCAGCTCTATATGTGTGTTTGGATTGATGATGCGGATTCGATTTTCAATGTAAAACAGCTTTTAAAATGTGGCGTTGATAGCACAAAATGGAAAGACTTTAACCCAAAAGCGGATCGCCCTTTTGGCGATCGTGAAGTCTGGGGCGGATTTGACCCCGCACACAGTGGCGATGGGGCTAGCTTTGTGATTATTGCTCCGCCTGCGTTACCAGGCGAAAAATATCGTCTGCTTGCACGCTATCAATGGCATGGGCTTTCCTATGTCTATCAAGCCAATCAAATTCGCGCCCTTTATGAAAAATACAATATGACCTACATCGGCATCGATGCGACGGGTGTGGGCTATGGGGTTTATGAATTAGTGAAAGAGTTTGCCCGCCGTGCTGCCACGGCGATTATTTACAACCCCGAAAGTAAAACAGGCATGGTGCTGAAAGTGCATGATTTGGTTGAGCATGGGCAAATTGAGTGGAGCGAAAGCGAATTAGATATTGTACCGAGCTTTTTAATGATTAAGCACCAATCAACCAAAAGTGGCAATACGATGACATTTACGGCAGAACGCACCGTCAAAACGCAACACGCTGATGTATTCTTTGCCATTTGTAACGCCATTAATAAAAAATCCTTAAGTGATAAACCTCGCAAACGTCGCAGATGGAGCATACTAAATGAAAACTAATGTAAAAACAGACAATAAAAAAGGGATTGTTATTGCCCCAATTAATGACCGCACTTTTTCCTTGAGTGAGATCACAGCCTCGCCCGCATTGGATTATGTCGGTATAGGCTTTGATGAAAATTACAATTGCTATTTACCACCAGTAAATCGCCATGCACTAGCCAAATTACCCCATCAAAACGCCCAACACGGTGGCATATTACATAGCCGTGCAAATATGGTAAGTGCAACCTATGAGGGTGGTAAAGCATTATCTCGTATGGATATGCGCGCTCTTTGCCTAAACTTAATTCAGTTTGGGGATGTAGGGCTTTTAAAAGTGCGTAATGGTTTTGGGCAAGTGGTGCGTTTAGTTCCACTTTCCAGCCTTTATTTGCGCGTACGCAAAGATGGCGGCTATTCCTATTTAATGAAAAAATCGCTTTATGATACCGCACAAGAAATCTATCGCTATGATGCGAAAGATATTATCTTCATTAAACTTTACGACCCTATGCAACAAGTCTATGGATCACCCGATTATGTAGGCGGTATTCAATCGGCATTGCTAAATTCTGATGCGACAGTATTTCGCCGTCGCTATTTCAGCAACGGGGCACACATGGGCTTTATTTTGTACTCAACAGATCCCGATTTAACCGAAGAAATGGAAGAAGAAATTGCAAAAAAAATCAGTGAATCTAAAGGCGTGGGAAATTTCCGCTCTATGTTTGTGAATATTGCGGGCGGTAATCCTGACGGGTTAAAAGTGATTCCGATTGGCGATACTGGAACAAAAGATGAATTTGCCAACATTAAAAATATTTCGGCTCAAGATGTTTTAACCGCACACCGTTTTCCAGCAGGTTTAAGTGGGATTATTCCGACAAATACGGGCGGACTTGGCGATCCGTTGAAATATCGTGAAGTGTATCACTATGATGAAGTGATGCTATTACAAGAGATTATTGCAGAAACAATAAATCAAGATCCAGAAATCAAAAACTTATTAAAAATCAAGTTCCGAGAACAAACTTTCGCAAAATAAATCCTTGCTTTTAGCCTGTACAAAAAGCCATTCATTGATATAATTATTTGCAGTGATTTTGTACGATGGCTTTGGGGAAAATGGCAAGAACAACAAATATTTACTGTATGGTTTGCAATTCAAAAGCCGTTATTGAAAGATCTGAACCAATGAACAGAGAATTTACAAGATATTATTGTGCCTGTAAAAACCCTCTGTGCGGTCACCGATTTGTGATGAATATGGAATTTGGTTACACTACACGAAGTAGCAAATTAACCAAAGATAAATTACTTGAATTAGTTTTAAGTAAACTTTCAGTAGAAGAAAAATCCCATTTAAGGAAGATATTAGAGGGATAAAAAAGCCGCTAGAAATAGCGGCTTTTATTATGCAGAAAGTAATCTATTTGTTGCTAGTTGAGACAAAAAGTTACTTCTATTTTTATATTCTGGATGGGTGGCAATAAACTGATCAATGCGGTGCAGTAATAACGCTGGAACCGTAATATTAATTTTTTCCGCCTTACCCATTAAATGAGTTAAATCTACATCAACAACAGTGACAATAAAATCTTTATATTCGGGCTGATTAATATATTGTTCTATTGGGTTAGATTTAGGCAATTCTTCATCATCTTCTAACATCCCTTCAATGTGAAAAGAGATTGCTTCTTTTGCGTTTAACATCGCTTCTGATAAGGTATCCCCAGCAGAAAAACAGCCTGGCACATCTGGCACAGATACCACATAACCATCATTTACTTTTTCGATACAAATTGGGTATAACATTTTTTCTCCTATTCTTATAAGGGGGCTTTACAGCCCCGCTTGTTTTTTAATGCTTTTTTCTAAATGCCCCAAGTCTTTCCTTGGGTGGGGAATCGTGACCGTTCCCTTTTTTGTAGGGTGTTTGTATTGATGATGACTACCTTTAACTCTATCTAAATACCAACCGTCCTCTTCTATCATTTTTATTGCTGTTTTGCTATCCACTGTTTCTCCCTCTTGCCTTTCAATGGTGGTTATTATACCCACTTAAAAAAATAAAACAACTATTTTATAGGTATAATAACCACTTTTTAAAAAAATTATTGCAACATCCCTTTTTCTTTCATTTCATGCAACGACACATAAGACGATTTCAAACTGCCGTAAGGTGCTTTTGGCTCAAATAGCACCAGCATTTGCGGTTTGTTGTTTTGGTCTGTTTCCTCGCCTGTTTCGTTGTTAATAAAAGGGATACGAGAATTGGTGATATACACGATTTCTTTTGCATTACGCACACACATATCGAACCATTTTGTCGAACCGTCCACATTAAGCAACATCACCACCGTTTTGTTATGCAGCACACTTTGCGAAATAGCACGTAAGACAAACGGCAATGGGTTACTATAAGGCGGATTCATCCAGCAGTAACGCCCTTGCCAATCTGTTGTTAGCGTGTCTTGTTCTGGGGTGATAAAGTTTTTCACTTTGGTGTTGTGTTCCATGGCACATGTATCTAAATCAAATTTGATGTTGAAATACTGTTCCGCATAATGGAACACCCACCAAGGTGTGGCCCATAAGTCTTTATCTGATTTTTTGGTGTTAGATTTGTCCATTTTAGTTTTCCTTTGACTTGTCTTTAATTTTACAAACAAGCGGATTATTATTTTTATCCACTGCCACAATGACATGACCGTTATCTGTGACTAAATAACCAACATTGTGAATACATATTTCATTGATTACTACATCTGGATAATTCGAATGTTTGTCGAAAATGCCACCAGAAAACGGCACAATATATTTTTCTGACAAACATGGAAAAGGAAGCAAAACTAAAAAAGTGATAAGAACTACGCTCTTTCTCATATATCCTCCTCAAATAATACGCACAATAAAGCCAACTACCCCACTAATAAACCCAGCAGTAATCGCACATAGGATTAATTCAAGATGATTTGGCATATTCTGTTTTTCAAGCCGTGCGATTTCTTTTGAAAAATAGCGACAAATAAGACGATTAGTTTCGCCTTGTGTTTTTACCCAACTTGCGGTTTGTTGCGATTGCACAGCAAGATCCCACACTTGCGCTTGTAAATTTTTCAGATCAATTTGACCGCACTTTTCCGCCCGTTTTGCCGCTAAGATTCGGCTGATTTGTTTCTGTTTTCTTTTGTTCATTTGGTTTTCTCCTATTGAATGCGTTGGTTTTTGTGAAAATCTTTGAGTTTTTTAAGGTTTCTTGGCACAGGGGAAAGCGACGTCATCATATTTTGATTCCGTTTCACTAACTGCACATCGTTTTCGGTGAGTTCTATAGCTGTATATTTATCTATGGTTAGCCGTTTGTACTTGAATAAATAGTCTAATTTTTGTGCGCTAAGTGGGGCGCAGATCGGTTGTGTCAGTAATTTGATCTTTTGCTCAAGAATTGAGCGGTTACAGTTACTGACACAAGTCCAAGGCGCACTGCGTGCGCTATTGTTAGCGGTTGAGCTACGCTCAACCATAGATTCTGTGCGTTGTGCAAAATCTTGTGGGCGTTTTTTAATTTGCCATTTTTTGGTGCGTGAAATGACTTGTTTAAGACTAAATCGGTTAGCCAGCCCAATAATGGCCTTACGTTGTTCGCCATATTTATTCGCGGGCTTGGTTTCATAATCAAGCTTGATGGGTTGATCAGTACGTTTAGCCAGTGCACCGCCTTGAATTTCCATGTAGGCGGCATAGTCATTCGCGATGCCTGCTGCGGCTTGGGCTTTATTGATAATTTCATCATCGGCTTGACCGCTGATTAATCGGCGCAATTCACGCCAAACAGAAATAGATGCACCACCGTAGAATTGGAACTGACGAATGCCCCAACGGCTCGCCCATGCACGAACGCGCAATGCGTTGTCGTGTAGGCTTAGTGTCGGGTCTTCGTCTGACACTTCGCCAGCAAGGGCGAAACCGTCAATATTTTTCGCAATGTATTTGGCAATGTAAGCCGTTGCGCTGCCTTTTGTTTTATCGCATTCTTCCACTTTGCAACGGTGTTCTGCTGCACCTTTCTCATTGCCGTCTAACTCTAGGGCTTTTTGTTTAAATAAGCGGATGACTTCTTCTTTATGTTCTGCTGGCACATAAGCTAGCGCATGCCAGTGTGGTGTGCCGTCTTTGTGCGGCTCTGCCACTCGCATACCGTAAAATTTAATATTACGTTTCGACAATAACGCACGGAACTGTTGCCACACTTTGTTTAGATAATTTTGTGTCTCGCGTGGATTCACCCCCGACCATTTTTTATTGCCGTTTCCTGCATGGAATGATGATGGCGCAGTGAGGGTTAAAAATAAGGCTTCATTGTTGTTTTCTTCTGCCCATTCTTCCAAGCCACGCAAGCGCACCATCATTTCATTTCTGCGTAATGCTGGGTTAGAAGATGATTTCAAGAACATATCGAAAAGTTCGACCTGTTCTTCTGGGTTGTCGATGTTCTCAATAATCATCGCCCGCAAGTAATCGTGATTCTTGCGTTGTTGAAGTTGCCATTCCTGGAAACTTTGATTGGAAATATAACTGGCGGCATTGGCGCGCACCTCGCCACAGGCAATAGCGATATGCTCGACCATACGTTTTTGTATGTCTCGCATTTGCTTAAACCACCATTTTTCGCACGTCAAGCGAATTAAAGTGCTATCAATATGTTCGGACCTGATGCATTTGTCGTTTTCGATTTTTTCCCAGTGAGAGATTTTGAAACCCGCAGAAAGGGCGATTTCGCCACACCATTTATAGAGCTGATAGAAATAGCCTTGAATGTCGTTCTCGTTGTCTTTTTCGATGCCATTTTTTAAAAAGTGGAAGCAATCACATTGAAATCGAATAAATGCCGTTGCCATTTCATACGCCATTTTTTTCAATTTGCTTTCGGTGATTAAATAGAAAGGTAATTGTTTTTGCTTTTGTTGGATGCCGAACACTTGAAAACGGAATCCGCTGTAATGCAACTCATTGTAGTGTTTGGCAAGTTCTTCACGGGTTGGCAGGGTGGAGAACTGCACGGCTTGGTGCATTTCATCTTTAACGGATAGCAACCATTGCGGGGTGTTGATGAACGCTTGCAAAAAATCTACGTTCACGTTGTATTGTGAAAAGACTTTTTGTAAACGCACATCTAAGATATCGCGTAAATAATCGTTCGCGTGGCGGCGTTGTTTATTGCCGAGTAAAAAAGCAATGGATCCATCGTCTTTTACAGAGCGATAGGCTTTAAGATAAAGTTTACGGAAATATTCACGCTGACGTTGGCGTGGGAGGTTTTCAAGTTTTTGTTCGATAAACTCAAAATCAACAGGGTTTGTGGCGAACAATTCTAGCTGCAGTGGCGTATAGCAGCTTTCATCAAAAGGCAGTAAAGTGCGGTCAAATTTATGCCCATTTTCTGCGGCTTGATAACGTTCACAGGCAACCACCGCCATATGTGCCTTTTTGGCACTGACGGTGTTGTCACGTTGCTGTTCCCACATTTGCGTATTCATTTTGGCTTATTTATTATTAAAATTCATCTAAAATAGATTTAGATGAATTTAATTAATGATATAAATAAAAAAAGGGTTTATGCCTGCGCATAAGTAGCTTGAATTTCGGCGATGCGTGTTACTTCACTGTGAATGGCATGTAGCACGTTGCGCATATCTTCAAGAGTTTCTACTTTCTCATTCATCAATTCACAGTAAATCAGCTTGTCCAACAAGGAAGGTAAATCTTTACAGACTGCGACCTTTGCGCTGGTAAGTGCCGTTTTCATTGAGTTCAATTTTGTACAGGATATAAACGTGGTTTTCGTTTAACTTAAGGGCGTAACGTTCAGATAAATCAATAATGTGTTCTTGCATAAGATTTTCCTTAATGAGCAAATTTGGTGTAGTTGATCCAGTTGTCTCCCGCCGTAATATATTTACTGAAATAATAATCGGCGGCTTCTTCATCGCCTTGGCGTTTTGCGTTGAGCCATTTTGCGTATAAATGACAGGCTTCTTTGTGCCAGCGATCAGCATATTTTTTGATAATGGTGCGGTTTTTCGTTGCCATTATTTCCCCCTTGTGTGTGGGTCGATATTGTAAAAATCACGACGGGTTAAAGCGCGCGGAAAAGGCGTGCGAAGTGCTGACATGGCGTGAAAGGCTTTGGTTAATTTATCAATCCCTTTTTCGTTGTAATGCCATAACTTATCGCCAGTCAGATCGGGCGAGATGTAATCTTCAAAAGGTTCAATATCTGCTAATGCTTTTAACATGCCTTTTTGCTCATCGGAAAGATGATTAAAAGCGCGTTCAGTGGGATATTTACTCAAGCCCATTTCATGCAAGGTTTCTTCGCTATTTCTTGCTTTCGACATGGGTACACCGTTTAAACGATGCCATTTTTCTACCGCACTTTCGTTTTCAGATACATACATTGCCGCGCCCTCGCTTTTTTATTTACCTGTTTTGTTGTATGCTTGCCCTAAATTGAATAAACGATGACTTAATTTAAGGAGTTCAGAAGATGAACGATCAGATGCAAAAAACGCTTCAAGATATGCAAGCACAGATTTATCAACTTCAGTTACAGCAGGGACTTCAAGAACGTGTAATGGGTTGTCTTTTGCGTGGGCTTTCTCGCCACCCTGATGTGATTGATGATGTAGAGAATGAGCTTCACGCGCTGATTGCTTCAGTGAAGCAAACAAATCCCGAATTGCTTGATGTTCTGCTCCCGTATATTGGGAAGTTGTCTCATCGTTATTAGCTTGTTTGCGTGGGCAGTTCTCACGCCATTTCGCAAAAATCGCCGAAAGCTGCTGATGATCTTGAGTGGTATCTCGCTCGACTTCTGCCTGATGCTGAAGAATAGCGAATCTTTCTTGAATTTCTTCGTTGGTTAAATTGTGTTTCTCGCAATATTCTTGAAAGAAAAACGTGAATGATGATTTAGTCATTGTCTTCCCCTTATAACTAAAATCTTTTGGAAACTAACCGCACTTTTGTGTGGTTTTTTTATGCTTGTGTGGCAGCTTGTTTTGCCAGTGCCATTAAATTAATTAGTACCGATCCTTTTTTCTTGTTCGGGTCTTTTTGAGATGGAATAAATCCTTCATCAATTAAGTCCCGAATCTTGCTTTCTGAAAGTCCTGTCTGCTCATGGAACTTTTTTACGGTGACGTAAGGGGTTGCGATCTGTATGTTTATACAAATTGCATTTTTACTGCTCATTGCTTAAACTCCTTTATCTGTAAATAATGGTATATATTATATATGGGTCATTTGACCCCTTAAATATACCTCGGGTCATTTGACCCTGTCAATAAAAATATTAAGGTCAATTTACTCAATGAAAGAATTTATCGGTGGCAAGGATGTTATTTCTCGCATCATGGAAGCGTATGGTTTTGCGAATAGAAGATTATTAGCCGAACATCTTGGAATGCCTCACAGTACCTTTGGCACCTGGGCTAAACGCGGTTTTTTCCCTGCAGAATTAGTGATCCGTTGCGTGAAAGAAACGGGAGCAAGATTAGATTATGTGGCCTATGGAAATGAGCCGATTTTCGATAATTCAGATGACCTGAAATATTTTCATGCAATAAAGCTAGAAAGCGGAAAATCTTTCATGATGGAAAATAAACCCTTTCTTTTGCCTTACTTACCAAATTTAGACAGCCGTGAAAGTTATGACAAAGTGTTTCGTATTGATGAAGACAATCACACCTACTTTGCGACTATCGATTACGGCAATTTAGTGGATGGCGAATACTTCGTCATCGTCGAAAACTCCCATCTTATCCGTTATATCACTGTGCTACCTGCAGGAAAAATCCGTGTAGACGGCGGCAAATTCAGTTTTGAATGTGAATTGAGTGATATTGATGTGGTTGGGAAAGTGATGTTGAAGATGGAGAAACTTTAAACAATCATAGTATAATGATGAAAAAACAATAGGAGACTATGATGGGTAAGAAAATTATTACTAGAAAAGAAAACTTGTTACTACAAGAAGATTTTTTCCGTTCTGTAACAGCGCAGATCACCAAAACAGAACAGCGTAGAAAACAAAAACAAGAGGAGTTTGAAAATGTCAAACAATGCGGCGCAAACCTTACCAAACATCGATTCACTTACTGATTTTATTTATATCGATCAAGAGCGCACCCGTAATATTCTTGCGCAATTTATTAATAAGGGTGTGCTGACTGCTTTTAAAGAAGAATTTACTGAAACTGATTCAAGCACGGGCGAAATCGGTTTTCAGAAATGGGCTATAGGCAAACGCAGTGGCACACAGCAAGACAGCCAGAAATACGCCCGTGAATTTGATGTCTCACACTCTTTACCTTTTTCACTTCTTAATCTTCTAGACCAGTATCAGTTTATTCATAGAGATATTGCTACAGCAAATATAGGAAATATTGTGTTATTTTCTGGTGATTATCGTATCTTTGATGTTTCTATCTTTGAGAAAGTTATTCCTTTGGCATTAATAATGCATGAAGGCAAGAAGTCATCAAAAAATAAAGAAGAAAAAGCCATTATGAAAGCTTTAGAGCTATTCCCTAAAAACTTGCAAATTGACTTAATCGACGAAAATGATAGACGTTACTGGATGGCATTGAAAAAAGAAAGTTTATTAATTAATACAGAAGATTTATTGCTTTCTAATGGCACTAACAGCCCTTATAGATGGTTTGTTGTTGGGATTGTTGATGAAATTCCAAATGGTGGGAAAGAGCCGAATACTTTATTTTCTGATCATAAAACTCAAATTACAGAAGTATCTAATCTTATTAAGGAGTTTATTGGCAGAAATGAGCAGAGTTATTCAATCACGCCCATTCTTATTTTTAGAAAAATCACTAAATAGGAGAAATTATTATGACTTACACTTATAAAATGATTCAAATTCCACCAAATATTGAAGTAAATAAAAAAGAAAAACACAATGCAGCAGCCTACTATTTGCAAAATGTTGTCAATGAATACGCTGAGGATGGCTGGGAATTTTTACGTGTAGATGAAATTGGTGTACAAGAAAAACCAGGCTGTTTAGCTGCGCTATTTGGGCAAAAATCATTTCCTGTAAATTATTACGTGATCACATTTAGAAAACCAGTGTAATGGTTTGGCTTAGCATTCAATTCATCTTGTTTTATCAACGAATAGCACCGCGTGAACTTCGTGGTGCTTGTCGTTTTACGCCTACTTGTTCAAATTACGCTATTTTAGCCTTGCAGAAATACGGTTTTTGGAAAGGTTGGAAAATGGCATTAAATCGTTTAAGGCGTTGTAAATATCCAAATGGCGGAGAAGATTTACCATAAATGGCAGTTCGCAAAAACACAAAATAAGGAGCAAAAAATGTTTACACTTTCAGCTCAACAAGCAGAACAATTTGCTGATTTGATGAAAACGGGCCACTTTAAATCAGAACATGAATTATTTGATGAGATGCTGAAATCTTTTCAATACCAGCAGAAATTAGCCACTTTGCGCAAAGAAATTGATAAAGGCTTAAACAGTGGCGAGCCTAAAGTTGTTACTGATATTCCTGCTTTCTTCCGTGAAATTGCAGCACGTTACCATGGCTAAACAATTACAGGTACTTCCTGCAGCAGAAGAAGATTTAGAGGCTATTTTTGCTTACGGCGTTGAATCTTTTGGATTTGATTGCGCTTTTGCATTTTTAGAAAAATTTCAAAGGGCTTTTTCACTTTTATGTGAATTTGATTTAGGTCGCGTTTTTGATGATTTTTCTATTGATATTGAACTGCGTCGCTATGTCGTTGAGGGCTATGTGATATTTTTTAAACGCACTCATGATTTTATAACCATTGTTCGTGTTCTACATGGCTCACAAGATGTTGAGAAACAATTTTCTTAATTATGGCAGTTCGTAAAGACACTAAAAACGGTAAATGGCTTGCGGAAGTTTATGTAAATGGTAAGCGTTCACGCAAATGGTTTTTAACCAAAGGCGATGCGTTGCGCTTTTATAATCAAGCCAAAGAACAAACGATAAGTGCGGTTGATTCTGTGCAAGTTTTGGAATCAAGCGATTTGCCTGTGTTAAGTTTTTATGTGCAAGAATGGTTTGATGTGCATGGGAAAACGCTTTCCGATGGTGAAGCACGTTTAGCTAAACTTAAAAACTTGTGTGCGAATTTGGGCGATCCGCCTGCCAATGAATTTAACGCTGAAATCTTTGCCGACTACCGCAAACGCCGCCTTGATGGTGAGTTTTCGGTAAATAAAAACAATCCCCCGAAAGAAGCCATAGTAACCCGTGAACACGCCTACTTGCGAGCAGTGTTTAACGAACTGAAATCATTGCGTAAGTGGACGGCTGAGAACCCCCTTGATGGTGTGCGCTTGTTCAAAGAACGGGATGCGGAACTGGCTTTTTTGTATGAGCGTGATATTTGTCGCTTATTAGCTGAGTGCGATAACTCTCGCAATGCTGATTTGGGCTTGATTGTGCGAATTTGTTTGGCAACTGGTGCACGTTGGAGTGAGGCGGAAACGCTGACCCAATCACAAGTTATGCCATATAAAATCACCTTTACAAATACAAAATCAAAGAAAAACCGCACTGTGCCGATCAGTAAAGAATTGTTCGATATGCTACCGAAAAAGCGTGGCAGATTATTTAATGATGCTTACGAATCCTTTGAGAATGCTGTTTTACGTGCTGAAATTGAGTTACCCAAAGGGCAACTAACTCACGTTTTGCGCCATACGTTCGCCAGCCATTTTATGATGAACGGTGGGAATATTTTGGTATTGAAAGAAATCCTCGGACATTCAACTATCGAAATGACAATGCGTTATGCACACTTCGCCCCTTCGCACTTAGAAAGTGCGGTCAAATTTAACCCGCTTTCTAATCCTGCACAGTAAAAAAGGGATTGTTTTTCAAAAAATCCCTTGTGCTTTTCCCTCTATTTTACTGGCGATTGGCTGGCGGTTTTGTCTTATATTTACCTTTATATGTGCTTATTTGCACGAGCAAGCAATTAATGTTGCTATAAGTTATTGTTTATACTGGTTTAGTTATGGTATTTAAAATCCCTCGCCTTT
>MDJB01000019.1 GCA_001752465.1 Haemophilus quentini | reverse complement strand
TTCCTTCGGTTTTAAGGGTGTTAATATCGCCAACAAAAGGTTCAACTTTAAAATTTCCAATGCCATAGCCCGCTAAGGTTGTGGCGGGAGATTGTTTGCTATTTGCGAGGTCATAAGCCGTTTTAACCGCAGCACTGGTTGCAACTGTGTCTGCACTATTGCTATCTACGGCAGAGGATTTTTTGCTGTTAGGGATAACATTGCCAAGAGAGCGTATGTTGGAGTCAATAAGCTGTTTTAGCTGATAAGCGGTTTTAGGCGTTAATGCTAAATCTTCACTTTGGCTATCGTAGCCTGTGTGGAGTTTGGTTTCGCCTTTTTGAGTTAAACTTGCCGTTTTTCGGTTATCATCAATAATCTTCACAATCGCTTGATATAACTGCGTTTGTGTTTCTTCCTTCGGGGTAAATTCCGCTTTTTGCAACACATAATGCGCTTCCGCTTGTATATCGCGTACTCGGTCTTGCAAATTATTAAGCCACGTATCGGTTACTCGCGTGCCTTGTTCGCCTGTTGCTGGATTACCATTGTGGAAAAGGCCATCATTTGAATCAATTTGAGGCATTAAACTTTTCATATATTAAGATCCTGTTTGATAAGCAAAATAACAGTAAGTATGTGCAGGTTTTAAGTCTCGGAAGAACTCCTCAATAATCGGGTCACCAAATTCCACTAAATGATTACCCGCAAAGGAGCTACCTGCGCGAAAATACACAATATTGTCATCCCCATTAAGCACCGATACTCGCCACATAAAAATCAAGTTGTCGCGAGCTTCATTGCGAAATTGCGCTAAATCTCCCGTCGTTGGCAAATCATTCGCAAGGGGAGAAAACTCTTTAATTTCGATGCGATATCCAATACTTTCGGCAATACGTTTAAAATAGGGAATGGATAAGCCCCCAATCGCATTTAACTTGGCAATGACACGTTTTACTCGTGCTTGATAGTTATTGGTATAATCTGTTTTTATGCCGCATAAACGTTCCCAATCGGACAACATCGTATTGGAGGTGGCTGGTTCAATAATTTGTAACAAATCCACCGCACTTTTTTGTAATCGGTCAAAGGCATTACCATCCACCTCACACTGCGCTAAAAAACGCTCCCCATTAACGTTGTACGAAATAGGCGGATAAAGTTTTGCTAACACCTTTTTGTGGTCAGTTTGCATCATGCCATCTCCGTAACGGTGATTTGACCTAACCGAAACCACTCAATTTTTGTACGCACATCCGCTTTTAGATTAGTGATAGGTACCGTAAACTTACGGTCAACCACACCTACCAAGTTATTCACCACCGCTTCACATTGCGACACAATCAAATCATCACCGGGGATTAACGTATTAAAATAATCCGCAAGTGCGGTGGAAATAGCGGCCTTAATTTCAGGTAAGGTTACGCCACTGATTTTCACCTGAATATTAAAATTGACTTTTGTTACATCAGGTTTCACCACTTTGCTTTCTCGCGCGGTTACTGGGCGCACATCATCAATATATTCTTGGCAGCGACGTATTGTTTCATCGCTTGGCACATCGTTATTTGATGTGATCGCAATATCTACCGTACCAAGCCCACGACGCAACGGGTAAACATAAGCAGCATCTACGCCATCCACCGATAACGCCCATGTACGATAGTCATAACGATTCCCCCCAGCAGGTGGTCGGCGAATAATCTCAAGCAAACGTTCGAGCAAAGACGCATCGCTTTCTGCATCCGTTGCACCAATCACCTCATTTAGCACCACGTCGGATTGCACACCTAAAGGTGCCGCCATAAAGTTTGCTTTTGTCGCAGTTTTAATATTTTGGCTGGCACCTGTCGCAAGACTTCGCACGGCAACAACGGCAGAACCACTTGCAGAAATCACCGCACTTTCGGTGGTTTCATAAAATCGGTTGTCTGTTTTAATTTGTAATCCAGCTTTAAGTACTGCATCAGGGGTACCTGTCACTGTTGCGCCACGACCACTAGCATAAGTCGCATTACGACGGCGAATACCACGCAAGCCCGCATGTTTTTCAAGAAAATCTGTGTCGGCAGTGTCGGGAAAGAATTGTTTAATAATCCATTTTTGATGGGCATAAATACCTTCCGCTACAGCAGCAAGGCTACTGGCACGTGCATAATAGTCACTATCTATGCTCACATCAGCACTCGGCTCTAATGACTGCACATCGCGCAAAATCGCTTGGCGAATATCTTCTAAACTCGGCACAATAAACATGGTTTAAACCCTTTTTAAATGACTTTTACCGGGTGTTTAAAATGATAGGTTTCGCCCCGGTTATCTCGGATGGATATATCTAAAATCAATACACCGTTATGTGGTTGGGTATGATTGACAATAATTTCCTCTGCACGTCCATCATCAATCAAGGGTTGCAAGGCTTCTTCGGCATATTGTTGTGCAATTAAACCTATGCGCGACAAATCTTTTTCGCGCGAAATAAGATGAAGCAGAGAGCCTACACGCCCATCTGCCCACCAAGAGCCTAATGGTGTGGTCAATCTGATATACGCTGCATTGGCAAGCGTACTGATTTGTTTACTTGTATAGTCCCCGGTAAGCGGGCTGATCTCTCTGTCCATATTGACAGGATAAGATAAGAGGTAAAAAGAAAGGAGATGCAGGGTTTCAGCATCTCCTTTAAGGTTAGATTATTCAGGTTTACTGGTTTTTCCTCCGCTATCGCAAGTATGTTTGTGGTTCCTTAACGAAATTGTACCAGCTTCCACATCGCCGTCGGTCGTAAAGCTACCGCCACGTTGTTCTACATTACCAGTAAAGCTCGCACCACTGCCACCTTGCACAGCCATACCGCCGTTACCGTTAATTTGCCCTTGGGCAGTAAAGACCTGATCGGTTTCAACCAGTGGACTTGATATATCCACTTTTGTTGCAGCGTTAATCTTTAATACATCGCAATCAATCTCAATCAACCGCCCCTTTTTTAATACAATGCTAGAGCCACTTTCATCGTAAACCGCGACTTCGCCATCTTGCAGATTTTTCACGCGGAAAGATCCATGCTCGGTTGCAATCACAATACCGTGGGTAGTTTGTCCGCCAATGGGTAAAATCACTGCTTGCGTGTTTGCTGGAGGCACAGAGGTAAAGCCAAACTGCTGCATCAATTCCACATCTTGCAAGGTTTCATCGGCAAGCCCTGAAGCCTGAACTTTCTGAATATTGTCCGCACTTTTCACCAAGTGCAGTACACCACGAAAGGCTTGACGGATTTCGTCCACCGCACTTTGCGCCTTTTGTTGAATGGCTTGGCTTAATCGTCTCATTTTGTCCCCTTAATTCGCAGCCACCCAGCTGCCATATCCGTTAGTAGCCATTAATTTCTTGCCTTTGCGTTTACGGGCTTTTTCCGCTTTTGCACTGTAAGCGTCTGGTGTCCAGATGCCGTCTTGTTTAAAGCGCAACTCCGTTTGCGTGCCACTATTACGGCTCAACATAAAACGTCGCCCCATCAAAAAGAAAATGGCATCAATATCATATTCCTCGCAAATTACATGTACACGTTGCCCGGGTTGCCATAATGTACCGTCTTGCATTTTGTGATCGGGAACAACGATAGTAAGGGTAAAACCTTCTAACATACTGTCCGCAATGTATTTTTTCGCCCATTTTTGCAAGGCTTCCAAGTTATCCACATCAGATACCACCACGGTTTTCGGCTTGTAAGTGGTCATTTCAGGATCGTGATAAACCCATTTCAGATCGTTTTTATTGTCTTGCCCTTGCTTGCCGTGGCTTTGCGCAAGAAAAGTGACTTCGCTAAAACGATTTGATACATCAAACGTTAAATCTGCCTGCTCAAAGTTGTTTCGCTTGCCGTCTTTCATACAACACAAGGTGGCCACAGGTGGTGTGCTGTAATCCGCACCGCCCACAATCAGCTCCCCATTTGGCTCAAACCACAAGTGCAAGCCTGCCGAGTTTGCACAACGCATTGCCGCGTTCCATGCTGTTTCGCCCACGTCAATATCGACTTTATCTAATGTTGGGTTATTTTCCGCACGCAATTCCACTTTTTTAATACCAAGGGGTTCAACAATTTTTTTTACTGCATCCAACACAGTCAAGCCTTTTACATTGGTGATTGGGGCAGAGCAATCCACAAGGATACTCGCACGGTCTCGCCCATTGAGGCTATAAGTGCGGTTAGTTTTACTAATAGTATGCTGTGTCGTATCCACGATGCCTGTCATCACCAACTCGCCATTAATACGCACTTTCACTTCTGCCCCCGAAAAGTCAGGTAAAACCGTGCTATTTGAAGGCACGCCCAAATCAAATTTAAAGGCATCGGCAGGGATTAAAAAGTCACTATCAATATCATAACTTTTCCAGCTATTGTGGGCTTTACTATCCACTTCCACCGTAACATCATTTTCATAAGGGTAATTATTTGACATAGCTGTTTAACCACTCCCCACGCTCAACAAAATTCGGATAACGGATCTGCGGATTCAATCTTAATAATTCATCTGCGCGTTTGTAATCCTGATAAAATGCATGTGCAATTTGTTGCACAGTACCGCTAAATGGCACCTCGCGAACCATTAAAGGCGGTTTACGATTAATTGCCGCAAGGGCAAGTTGAGTAAACTTATGCACTTTATTGCGTAATTGCTCTGCTGTATTATGCGCAGCCGTATAAAAACTCGTATTGGGTGTGCTTAATACCGTGATATTTTCCCCACGATGTTCATCGTCCACTTGTTTGCGTAACAATTGTAAATTATCCATAATTTGTGACCGCACTTGAGTCGTGATGTAATCAATATCCTGTGGCAATAAATCATCGTCCTCTACCAATTCAGTGGCAATACGCAACAAAGCAACACTAGAGGCTAACTGCATCATTAAATGCACAGATTCTGTATCACTCTTACTAAAAGAGGTCGTTAATGATTTCAACGCGGCTTGTTCTTTGGCAGATTTAATATTCTTACCACTCACCAAATCTGCAGGAATATGCTTAATTTGACGTATTGTGCGGAGTACCTCATCAAATTTTGCTCGGGTAGTTAAGTCCTTGCGCGCAGCAATTTGGCGCAACCCCGAATCAATCATTGTCACCAAATCACGCACAGCACGGCTAGATTTTGCTTTAAAGTTATCTTGTGTCACGACAGGCGACACACCATACTTGGTTTTGTCAAAATCAAATAACCCGCGCACTTGCTCAAAACAGCCAAATAATGCGCCATACACGCCCAACAAACGTGATTTTGTATTAGCGGCAAAGGCAACAATCTCCATAAATTCGCCATACAATGCCATCGCATCATCAACAACGTTTTCTAATTCAGTCAGTAAGGCATCTATTTTTGCCAATAGGGAATAATTAAAGACAAAAATCGGTTTAGCTGGCGTAGATTCAATAAAAGTCAAATCTAACGCCACATAATCAATCATCTCCGCTTCGTGGTGAAAACTCGCCCCAGTGCAAATCATATTTTGCAAACGCCCACGAATCGGATGCACTAATGTTGCCGTCCCTGATTTTTGTAGCACGCTTAAAAACGTCTTAAAGTCCGTATAATAGCCTGGCCCATAAAATACGGCTTGCATACGCACGGTTAATGGATTTAACCCCAAATCTTCCACATCTGCACCATTGACGAAAGGATAAGCATGCTCAATGGTTGAGCGATAGACATCATCATCCACCGAAAGCACATCAAAACGCACGCCGCGAAAACTTGCACGTTGTACAGGTATTGTCCAACCCATAGTTACCCCCGTTTCATTGATTGATAGATATTTTCAGCAACCCCTTCATAAACAGGTCGCCCATCCATATCAATCTTAATTTGATTTTGAATTGTGAAATTTTGGCTTTCAATGGCGGTTTTTAATCCGTCGCTAATGGTTTGCCCAAAATGCTGAAAATCCGCTTGATAGTTAGCCAAGCCAGATAAATCTCCCAGTGTGCGACTTAAAGCGGAGTCGGTGTCATTAGCCGCTACAGATAAACCTGAATAGCCTTTCCCCTGATTGCGAATTTCCGCAATTTTCACCGCACTTTGGCGCGTGCGCTCATCATATTGAGCTTGCGTGAGTGTGCCTCGCTCAAGGCGTAAAGCGGCCACTTCATCTTTACGTGCGATTTCAGCTACTTCGCCTGAACGTCCAGCTGTTCCCCAGACTGAATTTTTGTTATAACCGAAACCTTGCGGTGCGTAATGGGTTGTGGCCGGTTTATTGCCCCCGTAAGCATTGGCATAAAATTGGTTTTCTAACTGCTTTTCTTGTGCAGTTTTGGCTTCGGTTTTTTCTTCAGTCTTCGCTTCTTCTGTTGTACGTTGTTCTCCAGCAATCATTAAACCACCTACACCCATTGCCGCACTTGTTGCGGTAGCGACTTTTCCGCCGATATTGAGTAATTTGCCAGCTCCATTCGCAATCGCGGATGTTGTTGCTACACCTTGGGTCACTTTACCTAAAGCACCGCCCCCCATTTTCCCATCCGTTAATAAATCAATTAGAGAAAACCCAGCAAGTCCTGCACTGAAAATTTGTAACGCGTCTGTTGCTCCAACAACGGCTTTGGTTAAATTTGGAAATTCTTCTATATTTTCACTTAACCAGTCTGCGGCATTTCCTAATCTATCATTTGCACCATTCCAGTTTTCAATTGAATTCATTTCCTGTTTGTTTTTAGCAATCTGAAAACGAACTGAATTTTGTTGGCGCATAAAATCAAAATCTTCTTTGTTGAAGTTGCCTTTTTCAGCAATGGCATATTGCTCATCTACATTTTGAGCCGTATTTTTATCACGGCGTATTGCAAACATTGCCGTGCCTGCTTGAATATCTGGCATCACTTCAGCAAGTTTTGTGGTTTCCACATATTTCGCTATACGCTCTGCAATAGCTTGCGCTTCTTTATCGTCTTTTGCGTTATTAAGTTTTTTTAGCAGTTTTTGATACGTTCTATCGCTTGCAAGCACCTGATCAATTATGCTCATAAAGGCTTCAATCGCATTTTTGCCTGTTTTCATTTCGTTGGTCATGGATTTTTCAAAATCCATACCATGGGTTTTCTTAGTTTTGGGATCATAAACTTCTAATTTTTCAAATTTTTTTGCTGTATCACTAGAACGCAGTTTTGAAAAGAAATTGACTAAGTTAGTTGAGCTTTGTCCCGTACCGCCTGAAACCTTATAAACTTGTTGCGCACCTTTAAACACCTGTTTTAAGTCTTCCAATCCCCCCAAGCCAGTATTGCCTGCGGCTGAAAGAAATTCAGGGGCATAACGTGCCATATCTTTTAATTCAAAACCGCCCGCTTTACCCGAGGCACTGGCATAATCAAGTGCTTGTTGAATATCATCAACTTTAATGCCGAAATTTAGCAATGAATTGACTAATGCGGAAATATCATCAGTGCTTGCCCCAGTTGCAGTAGCGTTCATTTGAATCGTTGGCAAAAGTTTTAATGCGTCCTCAACCGAAACATTGCCTTCACCAATTAAACGTCCAACAGCCCCTAATGCATCTTCTTTTGTTCCGCCATAATTTAGTGACGCTTTAATTGCGCCATGGATTTTTTCTTTACCTTTTGTCTTTTCTTCTATACTTGCACCTGAATAAGCTGTATTTGCAATTTTTGCTACTTCAAGATCATAATCTGCCGCCTTTCTAATTTTGGGCACAGCAACCGCTGCACCAGCGGCAACACCTACTGTTGCACCAGCAATATTTCGCCCGATATTGCCTAATCGTTGCCCCCAAGAGGTTTTCCCCATTTCCGCATTAAGCCCAGCAATTTTTGAGCGCGTCGCTTCAGCCGCACGAGCTAATTCGCGACTAGTGGCTGTGCCACTACGTTTCAATCGGTTATAAGCGGCAATGGTATGATTAATTTCTTGTTGGATTTTATGTTCACTTCGCACGCCCAACGCTTCGCGTGCACTTGCCATTGCTTTTGTGCTTTGCTTAATCTGCGATTGTGCCCGCTGAAAAACTCGGCTTGCTTGGTCTCGTGCTTTTAGCGTCAACGCTAAATTCAACTCAGCCATTTTTAAACCCTCTTTAAACTCATTTTAAATCCACAAAAAAAGGGGCTTACGCCCCCTTAGTTTTACGACGCATAAGGTTGTAATGCACCGTGTTGCCTTTTTCTGACTGAGTTTTAATACCTTGCGAATGTTGCCAACTTGCCACCCACGCAGCAACTTCCGCATGACACATTGCTCGTACTTCTTCAGCAGTAAACCCAAATTTAGCCAATAAAATAACCGCACTTCGGTAATTCTTCTCGGCATCAAACACACCGTAATGTTGTTTTATTCGGTTTCGGCTTTGCTCGGGTTTTCCCCAGCGTCGATGTGCTTTTTTCGCAGTTCTGCGATAGCTTGCGTAATCAGCACATAATCATCCGTGGCAAGGTTATCCAGTAAAAACTGTGGCGTGAGCTTATCTTGCGCAATACCAATAATATCAAGCTGTTCAGATAAATAAGCCAAGTCCACGAGCATTTGCTCCGCTCTCGTGAGGTTTTCTTTCTCATCTAAACCAAGCTCGGCGACTTTCTCAAGGGTGGCACATTCGCCCCCCAAGGTTAGTAATCGCACGTCAAAGTCAAAATAACGACGATCACCGTAAGGAATACCAAGCAATAAACGCATTATTCTTTCACCTCTTTAAGCGCATTCATCTGGATATCAATAACGGCTTCGTTATCCACCGTGTATTTCTCGCCTACTTGCGTAGTAAAGCAGCCAAGGTAGGATGTGCGCTTATCTTCTTGATTAAGCGGATATACCGTGATTTTCGCATCACTGATACCCGCCCAATCAATTTCCGAACCATCCACAGGCATTGCTGCCGTCAATGATAATTCCCAAGTCGCAATGCCTTTGGCAAAACCACGTGCACGCCCTTCAGAGTTCATGGTTTTGACTAATTTACGCCCGGTTTGTTTTGTCACGTTTAAATCGGTGATTTCAATTTCTGTGCCGTCCACTTCAAGCACAGCCGAACCTGCATATTTTTCCATTTACGCCCCCTATAAAATTAAATCAATTCGGTTAGCGACAACGTGTAAGCCATTTACCACATCCGCTGGAATTGCCGTATCTAAACGATTTGGATCTTGGCCATTGCGAACAACAAGCAATTTACCCTTGTTCGCATCCACATTTTCTAAAATCTCTTGTTGCTCTAAACGATAGAGCACATCAAGGATTTCTGACCGCACTTTTTGTGGGGTACGATTAGATAATTTCGCACGAGGGAAACGTAACTCAATACGCTGTTCAATCGCTTTACGCGTATAGTCCAGTGTACGAATTGTGGTTAAGTCTAACCACGCAGGATCATCCACATTCGCGGGTGACTTGGTATAAGTCGTAATTGCACGCATAATTTGCACACGATTATTCACCACTGTAATAGGGGTTAAACCATGGAAAAGTGCCTGATTGACTTCGGTTTTTAACGGTGTTTGAGTGGCATCAACAGGGGTTAAACCTTTAATCTCAAGCGTATTTAACGGTTTAGCGGGGTCTTCTTCGCCTGCAATAACCGCCCCATATCCCGCAGCGATTAAGGCATTAGATTCAACCGCCCCTTTATACCAACCCACGGTAATGCGATTTGCATTGATCTTTTCAGTATAAGTGGTACCGCTTGCCAATGTGCCATTAAAACCTAATACGCCAACACCCGGTTTTTTCTCAACAGGACTTGCTACCGACTCTAAATGTTCGCGCAAGGCTTTCACATTTTTATCATCCGCAAAAGGGGAGATAATCACGTGATAGTGCTGACCAGCCACTGATGCTAATGCCGTCGCTAAATCGGCATTTTCGGCACCATTTGCAAGGGCAGAAACATTCACCGCCATATCATTTGCGCTTAATGTGGCATTGACACTAATCTCATTGCCAATTTCGCCTTTACATTTCGCAGTAAGCGTAACAGTACCTTCACTGACTGTTGCACTGACAGGACAATATTCCCCCGCATTAATCACCGCATTTAAACGGGCAGCAATGTTGGCAGCGGTTTCAGATTTAGCGATTGCCACCGCATAATCAAGACCACCAATGATAACTTTAAGCACGCCAGCGTTGCTTGCTGTGCCTGTTAGCGTAATGGTGCCAGTTGCTGCCACACCTGAATCACTCTCTTTTAAACCAATTACCGTTAAACGGATCATGGCATTATTTTGGATAGCAATACGCGCCATTAAGTGAGCCCAAGACCCAGTACCAAATGTATTTTTTGCATCTACATCCGAATAAATCGGTGTCGGTGCGCTAAATGTTTTTGTTGCATTTAACATCGGTGCCACAATTAAGACGTTTTGCTCATTTGTTGGCAAAGTACTCACTGCATTGCGTGAGTTGTATTCTGTATAAACACCCGGTTTACGAAGACTCGTCGGGATATTATCAAAATCAATATTCGTTTCAGCCATTGTCTTTCTCCTGCTCTTTGCGTGAACGTGTGTCTGTGATTACAATCAAATCGCCATCATTAATACGGCGCTGATAATAAATCGACGGCTCTACCTCTACCGGTATTTGTTCAATATAGGTATAAGGTTGATGTTCCATCGGCACCTTAATGCCTATTACTGCTTTCACTTTCATTTTGTGTCTCCACCTCAAACGGCACTCTAGCACCGCTTATTGGGTCATAAATGTTGTTACCAATACGTTCTAGCATCGGATCTGGTGGCGATAGCTCACCATGATAATGCGTAAACAAATAATCAGGATTTTTGCTATCCTGTGTCATTTCAGGATAACGGCCATCTTCTAACGGACTCAAATCGTCATAGACTGCGTCATACTCAATCGCATAAGCCGTTATCGCCCCACCTTTAAAAGTGGCATTATTAAAAAGCGTGCGCACCCTTGTCGGTTTCAATGGTTTAACTAATTGCCCCAAGGTTTGCGCATCTAACAAACGGCGTACGGCTGTAATCAACTGATTAACGCCCACCTCTCGTTTATCCGCTCCGCCTTGTCGTGCCGCAATATTGCTACGCAAGCTATTTACTGCCACGATAATGACAAAGTTTGCTGTGGATTGATGGCGCTTCAAATTGGTGCCCATACGTTCGATACGTGCGCCCCCAAAAGTGACTAAACACATCGGCAAACGTGATGTCCCAAGACTTTCATCATCGAGCTCACCGCCATAGCTTTTAACAGTATTGACTAAACGCCCTAAGCCACGCTGTAGGCGTTCTACAAGGGCATTTTCAATTTGAGTGATCACGCGCAAAAATCCTGTTTTTCGGATTAGTAAAGATCACACCATTGTCTTGTTCGTTGGCATCATTATTCTCTGTAGGCGGCAACCCAAGTGAAATCTTACCCACACTGATATCCTCAAGTTCTTTTAAACTTAATTTATAGCGTGTAATAATTTCTTCTGTAATCGTCACATGAGACATACTCGCTAAACGATAACGAGCCAAATCACAACAAAGTCGCACTAAGTTTTGTGGCACACTCACAAGAGGGAGGGTATAACGTGCTGCCAAATAACCATCAATTTGGCTTGAGCTGTCAGACAATGCGACATCAAGCAAATTGTCATTAACTTGCCCAGTCAAATCGCGGTCGGTCAGTTCAATGGCTTGCACTTCCCCTACACGTAACACAAAATCTTCTGCACTGGCGTAATGCATCACTCATCCTTATTTTTCGCAGATGGGAATAAGTTCCAACCAGGGATCTTCAGCAAGCATAATGACTTGCTCACCCGTCAAGTTTTCAACTGGAATTTCCACCGCACTTTCTTTGTTAAAACGATAGCCGCAGCGACCATAAGAGTCTTGCGGATGAATTGCACGTAACGTCACCGCATAGGCAATTGGGTTAATTACCCCACTGCCTTCTACCAAAACATCAGATGTGTTTTCTGCAGTTTCATCTTGCGTCTCAGCTTTTACTTCATCTTGCTGTTCCTTTGCCATTTTTGCTCCTAAAGGGCGATTGCTCGCCCTTATTGATGGTTATTCCGCAATGATTTGTGGAGACACAATCACTTTCAAACGACCTTTTAAGATATTAGTCGTGCCGTTAATTAATTCACCTTCGCAGATTTGACGTGCTTTGAATTCAAGTGCAGGTGGCACTAAAATCACATTTGGGCGAATGTTCAATAACTTGCCACCGTCACCTTTTAAGGATTGCATTTTGGCAATGACATCCATGATGTTTTCCGCAGTAAGTTCAGTTTTCTCCACGCAGTGCGCTAACTGCCAGAAACCAAAACCAGCTGCACCACGAGCACGCACACCCCATTCGTAAATATCTTCGTTAAATACGGTGTCAGACTTGGAAGGATCAAATTTCGTTTCAATTTCTGGCGCAGTGCGTTCTTGCCAAATTAACGGTTTAATCGCATTGGTGGTGTCGAAAAGATAGAATGTTGGTGCACCATCTTTTGTGCCAGTCGTTAAGTTACTTTGCTCTTTACTTGCACCTGTACCATCCACATTTGGGTAAACCGGGTGATCAGTATCAAAGTAATTTTGGCCGTCATAACAAAGCGTGGTTTTACCGGCTTTTAACAAACTAAACACCAAATCATCAGGCAATTCAGCCGCACTTTGTGCTGCCTGTTGCACCATTGGACGGAATAAACCTACTTGGTCATCTTCGATATCGGTACGCGGAATACCCACCGTGCTTTCGTAAAGTTTGTTTTCAATGCTGGTACCTTGTGCTTGCATTGCTTTACGCTGACGTTTATTTACCCATTCCACCATTTTCGGGAACTGGCCTAAGAAACCATAGGTGTTCACTTTAGTGTTAGAGGATACCTTCATTGCAATTAAGTCCCACTGCGGTTTAATTAAACCTAAACCCGCTACAAAGTCTTTTTTAAACTGGGTTTCAATTGCCTTTAAAACTTCTGATTTTTTAAAGTTCATTATTTTTGCTCCTTATGTTCTGCCATAAATTCCGCTTCAGTCATACCAAGCGCACGTGCTGCCGCTTGTTCAGCCGCACTTAACGCTGCCACTTTCTGCTCTGGATCGCCTTTTGCTTGTGGCTCACCACTTAATGCGGCCATTGCAGGTGCTTTTTCTAAGTAAGCACTTAATGCCTCAACAGATAAACTTTGCGCCCAATCTTTTAATGCAGGAGCCAGTTTGCCTTGCGATAATGCCGCTGTGATTAATGCCTCTTTCTTGTCCGCTTTTACAGATGTTTTAAGCGCATTAAAATCAGCCTGCAATGCAACCACCTGTTCGACTGGCACAAATTTAGCTGGGTCAGGCTTACCCACTTGCGCGGTTAATGCCGCAACAGATTGTTCTTTTTCAGCTAACTTGGCATACACATCTAACACCGCCACTTGGCTGTCGCCTTTGGCGGCAGAAAGTGCGGTCACTTTTTCGGTAATTTCAGCTTCGCTTGCGTCAGCTTTCAAAGCAAACAACGCACACAAGGCTTCCACTAATTTTTTGTCCATTTCTGGCTTTTCCTTTTGTTGATTTAAAAGTTGCACACTGGCGGCAACCATCACTTCATCCATACCGTCTAAAGCGGGGTTGTTGGTCAGTGCGGCGTGAAAGATTTTGCGAATATAACCATTCGTGTCATATGCAAACACGGCAGAGATATAACGATATTCGCCATTTTTGATGTATTCCGCGGCTTTATCCGTCCAACGCACATCAGCAAAAATCCCTTGCGGGTTAAAATAGAGATATTCCATCCAACCTGCGCTAGGAGCCTCTTTGCCGTTTTGTTGGGAATGTAAGATTTGGTGTTCGTAGTCAATGGGTAGGGGATTTTTCTGACTGTTAGCTAATGCCACAACATCAGCCCCGTTCGTATCGGTTACATACCATGCCTCCACATCGGTTGGTCTGCCGTCTGTGGCGCGAAATTTGCCATAAGGTAAAAGTTGGATACGACCATACTTCGCCTTGTCAATTTCAAAACTACAAGCGGCAACTGTTAATTTCATCTGAAACCATCCTTAAAAACTCAATCTAGGATGGCAGAATATCGAATTGAACGAGATAACAAGAGATGACTGGCTTCAGCGCAACCAAATAATTTGAAATTTTAGACAATGAGGAACAAGCCTCACATTAAAGACGTGAAAGATTGAATGATTGAAAACAACCCAAACCCATTTTAAAACGCTTTAAAACCGTTTTAAATTGCTTTAAAAATTTAAAGATGAAATCTTATACCCTAAAAGTAAAAAATCGCCCTACGTGCGATTTAGGGCAATTTTCTGATTTATTTAATTAAGCGTTGGAAGTAGCCTTGCACATCATCTAATAAATCTTCCTTATCTTCTTCTGTAAGTGTTAGAAAAGGACGTTTAGGAATTTCTGCCCTTTTATTTCGTCCAGCTTTACCGCCGAATTGATGGATAGCCGCATAAACCTTGTTACTTCCTACAATCGCTTCGCTATTATCACTTTTGGAGATAATTTTTGAGCGTAAATCTCGGCTTTTACCTTGTAAGATTTTTCCACTTTTATTGGGGCGGGCTAAACCCTGCCAATCAGGGCGACCTTCCATTTCAAAGTTTTTATCCACGGCAAGGCGCATCGTTTCTGCAAGATCTGCCATTAAATCTTGACGGTTTTGCGTTTTTTCGGCAACTTTGCCTAATAACCTTGAGATATTTTCTGCATTTTCGATTTCAATTTTGATCATCTATTGCTTACCTTAAAAAGACGAGATATGATTAGAAAGCTTGAATTGATTGTTACCAATGGGGAAAGGGAGGGGGTAAAAGCCTGGTTATGTAGGTTCGAGTCCTGCCATCAATTCAAGTTCTAATCTAAACTTCCAGATATCAATTCAAACTTATTGCTATCTTTTAATGTTTTCATATCTAAAACAATTTCACCACTTCTTATACTATTTAATTTTTCTCCTTGTGTCTTGTAGTTAAATCGCACTGATACTTTACCTTGCGGGGTTATAAACACATACAGCAACGAATTTTCTTTTGTTTCTGGATTTCGGTGCGTTTTATCCCTTAACACTGCTTTTGGCTTTAACAACATTTCGGGTAAGTTTTCCCAAAACACGCTAGGCAAGCGTTTATCACCTTGTTTTCGATTTGCTTTGTCATTGCGTAATGCATGATAAATTACAGTATCTTCGATAGCTATAATTGCACTATCTAAAACGATATTTTGTTGCTGTAAATTTGCTACAACCTCTGGCAACAATGCGCCAACAAAATGTAAACGTCCTGTAGGGCGAGCAATACCTTGTTCAAGATTTTTGGCTATATTTGTGACTTCATTGGCAAAATTAGCTTTTACTTCCTGCATAAGACGTGGGTGTTTAAATGTTTCATTAATTGCGACTGCCGCAACTCTAGGTGGTGCATTAACCCCCTTTTCAAGCATGGTTTGCCCTAAATTAGCAAGGTATGATTTACCAGGGTTATAATTAAACCCAGCATCAGTTCTAAATAATCGACCGTCAGGTAGCTTATAAGCTGTCATTATGCGATCAATACCACCGATATTTTGCACATATTGCTCGTAGTCTTCTTCAGTGGTTTTACGCAACTGCCAGTCAGCATTTTCCTTTAAATCACGCTCTTTTACGGCAAAGACTTTACAGCGACAATTCCAACCGTTAGGCGGATAAAAGGTATCCCAAAAAGGATCATCAACAGGATAAACAGAATTATGCAATGCGGCATGGCTTGGACGTGCATCGGACATAGCGACATAACGCCAATAAGGACGCAAATGCGCAACTTCTTTCATCGACTGATATTCACCGACACGTTCTGCGATTCGCATATTAGTTTGGTAAATGGTATTTAAACGGTGAGGCGTAAGACGTTTTCCCATCAACTCACCGTTTTCATCACCCAATAATTGCGCTTCTGCTCCTAGCCAACCTTTATCATAAAGCACTTTTCCAATATTTTTTTCCCATTGTTGCTGTGGTATCCCTGTTTTTTGCGCCTCAATTAGGCTCTGATGAATATCGGTAAGAATGTCCTGTTTTAAAATACCTGCAACTGTAAAGGCTTTAGTGTGAGCTTCTTGCCATATTTCATGCCAATGAAAGCCAACGGCATAACCTTTAGAAGACAAATATTCAATGGCTTTCTCGGGCGGTAAACCAATCGCAAAGAAAAAATCATTCAGATCCATTTTGTTTTGCTCCGTTAATTCTTCCCCAAATATCCGCCACAAATAAAGCTTGTGCTAACCCTTGTACTAATTGCTCATCTGATAAGGTCGGGTAAACCAATAATGCGGCAGCCATCGCATCTTCATAATTTTTTCCTTGACGGAATGCCTGTGCAAGATCTACGACTAAAGGTTGCATTTGCTGATTTAACTGTTGTGGAGACAAATTAATATCACCTAAGTCTTGAACATTACCTACCGACAACGCAGCAGCACGACAACCGCAAGTACAGCCTTTGCCGTGGTTCAACATGGCAGAAAGTGCGGTCGTTTTTTCGTCCGTTTTCTCGCCTTGCGCTGTGCTTAAAATCAACTCACCTTCTTGTGGCTCAGGAATACCTAATTTATCCCGCACCCAGCTTTCCGAAATCTGCACCCCAATGCCCGTAAGTTTAGGGATGGCATCTGCAAAGACCGATAAATCTTCATATTCTTTTGTGTCAAACTCAAAATAAGGCACACGATGTGGTGCAATATTTGGATCAACATTAATTTGCAAATACGGCAAAATGATTTGTTGAGTGATGGTTTGCGCAATTTGTTTCGCATCGCTAATCATCAAATCACGACGCACTTCATTATGCACATTACCTAACGCATTGGTGGAGCTTTTACCATCCGCCCCCGATGTTAAGGTTTGCCCCAAAATCAACCGAGCAATAGATTTCTCGCACCAATCAACCATTTGTAAAAATGGATTATTACCCGATGCAGCCCCCGCATTAGCGACGTTATGCAGTTCAATCTGCATCGATTCAGGCATAATGCCTGCCGCGTTATGCCCAATTTCGGCCAACGCACGCAATAATGTTCGTTTCTCCGCATTAGTGGCACCAGCACCATATTTACCAATGCGAATCGGCATACCATAAAGCTCTAAAAACTCGGCAAAATCACGCACAGAATAATGCTTATACATATAAATCCATGCCAATGTGCGATATAACCCATCACGAGCCAACTGTGTCGAACGAGATTTATGGCGATGTACCACCCAACCAAAAGGACGTAAAGGCTCACCCATTTGATTAGCTGGCGTGCGTAATAATAAACTATCGTCTTTATCCAATTTAAACCAAGACTGAGGACAAGGTTTAAAGCCTTTTGGAACCCATTTGCCATTCACCTGCGCCCATTGGATTTCAAGGGCAGAAAAGCCATGACCGACCGCATCCATGAGATCTACAAATAAATCCTCAAGGTTAGGATATTGGTAAAATAACTCATCAATCTCTGCTTGCAATTTTTCTTCCGCAGGAGTGGCATTACGTGGCTCAACAATACGCCAATCTAGCGTTAAAACTGAACGCTTACGTGTCATCATATTGGCGGCAATGCTGCTATCTTGCTCTTCAATATCCATGAAAAGTTGATGCTGCGCCTGAATATCACCGTTTTCGGCATCCTCTAAAATCTGCTTTAATTTTGTTGGCGTAATTTTTGCAGAGGGGTGATCATCTAATACACGCCCCGTTGCAGTTACTTCCGCATCATCGGTTTGTGTTGGCTCTGTTTCATTACCTTTTAAAAGGTTTTTAACCTTATCAATAAATCCCATTTAATCCGCCTTTAATGTTTCCATATTGAATAAAGATCGTCTTCATCTTCGTATTCATCTGATTCAATCTCATTCAGTTGATTTAACCCAATCCACTCAATCGCTGCCGAACTACCCACGGCATTACGCCACAACATTTCCAGCGCATCTGGGCCATCATCATGGTCTGCTTTCGGAAAATGGCGTAACTGGGAAATCAGCGTAGCTTGTGAGCTATGCAACAAAATTAAGCCATTCACCATGTGGGGTTGTAGGCTCTCAATACGCAACATTTTGTCTGTATTTGGTTTAGTTGCCGTCGCTGGAACAGGAATGCCACGTTGTGCCGAGCGTTTCACTAATTCGTCTTTTAAGAATTCTTGGAATTGCACCGTTTCAACAAACCACCGCTGACAGTGGTATTGCTTCTGCATACGGATCACATCTTCAATAATTAAATCAGGCAGACGTTTTTTCACTTGCGCTTCCACAACATATAACTTGCCTGTTTCTCGGTGATACCCGCCCACTAAAATAGCCGATGGGTCACGACTTGCCCCTGCTTTTCCTAAGGATGGGTCAAGCGCACCGAAATAAATTAAATTTGCTGGCAATTCCGTCCAATAAGTCAAACTATTGGCAAACATCGCATCATCACTGCTTAACGGGTCATTTTGATATTCCGAATCAAAGGTGGCATGCCCATCACGTGCCCGAATTTTCATCAAGGTTAAGATGGGACGAGCAGCCCAGCTCACCACTGCGCCTTTATCCATTGCCGCTTGATTTTGTGTATAGAAAGCATCAGCTACCGCTTCGCCTTCATTTAAGTAGAAGTCCTCCCACTTGTCCCACAACGCCATGTCATCAGGCATTTTCTTTAAGGCTTTAAATTTAGCGGTTTTCCATGCTTTGGAGCTTAAAGTGCGGTTCAGTACGCTGTCGTAGTGCAGGATAGTCCCGATATAGACCACGTCCAGTTTTTCACCAGGGACACCCAATGGAAGTACGGTCTTTTTAAGCCATTCGTGCAACTTATCGCGCTGTTCTGCGCTGCGGACTTGTTCGTCATTCTCTATATCGTCCAACACTACAAGATCAGGACGATAAGCCCCATGTCGCAAACCACGTAATTTTTTACCCGAACCGGCAATTTCAACCTTTTGATTCGCTTTGGTTAAAATTGTCGTTGCCTGCCATACACGACCTTGTCCAGCGACTTCTGGAAAGTCGATGCGCAGGCGTTGGTTAAACTCCAGTTCTACTTTGATAGATTCCAACATCGGATAAGCCTGATTGATAGAGTCCATCACAATGAGTGCATAGCGTTTTTTTTGAGTTACTAAGCAATAAAGCGTAAACAACTGCGACACCAACGTGGATTTTGCTTCACCGCGAGGCGCAGCAGTCGCCATATTGACCGACTTCGGATCTTGCAGGATTTCCGGAAGGGTTTTGAACAAGTAATCGTGCAACTCCGAACGATAAGGGGAGCGCACATAATGCGGAAAGTAATTCGACACAAAAAAGTCATAGCCCGAAACAGGATCTAGCACCTTTTTGCGTCGCTCACTAATGGCAGCAAGAGAATCATCCCACCCCTCAAACTTTGCCTCGACCTTTTGTCGCAAGCTGTCCGAATAGGCTTTTAATTCTGCTAATAACTCTTTATTCTTCACAATTATCCTCTACACCCATTATACTTCCCAACCTTCGGATGCCAGTGAACCATTCCAACCTTCCATCATGCTTTAAATTCCTTACTTAATGTTTCACCAAATCCATTGAGCAAATCTAAAAAATCACCTGTTAGTTCTGGTTTATTGGTTTGGATATATTCCCCAAAGAGTTTCACCGTTTTAATCGCAGTAGCTAATTCAGATACTTCAGGTAATAACCGTTTACTGCTTGCCACCATTTTCGAATAGCTATCGCCCAAGCCCTGAATCAACTTCGCTTTTTCACTCACAGGCAATGCTTCCGCGCGCTTAATCTCATCCATCGTGTTTTCAAAATAAAGCACAAATGCAGTCAGCATGCCGCGCGCCACATCTTCTACTTTGCCACTTGCCATCGTGTTCGCATCACGCACTTTATCCCAATTATCGCCACGAGCTTCGGCTTCACGTTTCCAGCGTCGAGCAGTGTTATAGGACACTTTGGCTTTTTCTGCGGCTAATTCCAGCGTTAAGCAATCAAACACATAATAACGGCGCACATCTGCCTTGGTTTTTTCATCATGTGCCATATTCACTAGCCTCCTAATTTGGCTTTGATTAGCTCAAATCCAACCGATACTAATAAACCGCCCAGACCGCCAACTAAAGCGGATCGCACACCCAATTTAGCCATACTGTTTTCTACCTTTGCCAAGCGAGCATCAATATCATCCACTCGACCGTCTAAACGGTCGATTTTATGGTTCGCTTGTCGGCTTAAAACCAGAATCTCATCTAATTTGGCATTAATTTCTTGTTTTTCTGCCAATTGCTCTAATCGTTTTCGCTCTCTTGCTGACATTATTTATCCACCTTTTTATCTAACTTCTGATTGATTTCTTTCAACTGATCGCGCACCTCTTTCAAAATGCTTTCAAAGTGTTTATCTTTTACTTCAGCAAGCTCTTTACTCTGAAAATCCTGTTGCATTTGCTTTTCTAAGGCTTTAATCGCATGCTCATTTTCAGCCACTTTATCGTTTACTGATTTCCACACCCAGCCGACTAATGTCATAATCAACGTCGTGCCAATCCCAATAAACACTTTATCGTCAATCATTTTGACTCCTTATTTTTAGTGCAAATCTCACGATAAGTCGCATTATGTACCGCAATTTGTCGTAAGGTTTCCGTGGTATCTTGTCTGCTGGCAGTAATAATGCCAAATCCACTGCAACTTGGATTAATCACGGAGATCGCCTGATTGCTGCAAGCGGTTAATGACATCATCACGGCTAGTGATACGAGTGTTTTCTTCATTTTTCTTTCTCACTTCAAAATGTTTCACTTGAGTTTCAACGACAGCTTTCTGCGCTTGCAACTGCGCATTGGTTTTTAATAATTGCTCAATCTCACGGTGTGCATGTTTCAGCTTAAACATCACATACGCACCCAATAGTGCGAAAATTCCGAGCCCCGCTAAAATAATCTGCATACTCATCAAATCCCCCTTGGTCTATCCGTTTGTTCTGGCTCCACATAGGTTTCACCGGTAATCGGTTCTTCTGGTTTTGCTTGTTTGGCTTGAAAAGCCATCACCGCCCCTTTGGTTGCAGCAGAACCACCACAAAAACAAGCAAAATAAAAAAACAAATCAGTGACCGTAGAACGGTCAAGATAGACCGCATAAATTAATACACCCGCCATCACCAAAAAGCCGAAAAACTGAATAAATCCCGTTGTACTGGCTCGGCCATCAACATTGGTAAAAAGTTCAAGCAACTTATTCATCGGCATAATCTCCACATAATCATTTGGGCTGCAGTCGGTTTCCCTCTAGATACATAACTCCACGCATTTTTACTGTAAAAGTGCGGTCGATATTGCGTGACTTTTTGAGGCTTTTGAAACCAATTTAAAACACGTTTAAACACGCCTAAAAACTTAAACTTCATTGTCGATTGCCCCATATTTAAGATTGCCCGCCACACGACGCACCCAACCTTTACCAAAGGTTGCAAAAGTGCCAAGTTTGCAATAAAACTCCAGGCGTTCTGCATTCAAACGCATAATCACATCAGATATCGCCATCTTCTTAATCGCTGCAATGGTCATATTGCCAATAATGCCGTCATCCGCCACATCCACCGCACGTTGCAACATACGGCTTGCATTGCCTAATCCATGGTTTACCGCTGCATCAAAAAACTGGAAAGCCACCGCTTCAGGCATCTTGTCGCATTGATAACGTAGCCAAAAAGCGGAGTAGTAGATTTTAAAAGCCTGCTCACGAGTCATCACACGCATATTGCCCTGATAACCATTTGCCAAAGCTGTGCGTTTAGTAATCCCCCAATTGGTTTCCCCGCCTGGGTCGCGGGGATCATTAACATACCCCCCCTCATGCCCAATTAAACGGTTAAAAATATCTAGAAAAGTTAACGTCGACATAAAAAAACACCCTTAATCTATTAATGATTAAGGGTATTGTCTTAAAAGCAGAGTAAAGAGAAGAGAGGAGCGGTTTCAGCACTAAAACAAGGCAAGATTATGGGTTTCTTCAAGATGGCGTACTTGTGCCAAAATCTCCCAACCGCTCCGATCAGAAAGTTGATATTTCGGACAAAGCTCAAGCATAGCCATACGCCCTGATTTATTTAAATGCTGGGTAAGATAATCATAATCGGCTTTAAAACGATAATTACGCACCACACGCAATGCTGTTTGGCAACGAGGAATATACAGCCACTCCCCACGAAAAACCTCTCGTAATTTCACCGCACTTTCCAAACCAATTAATGCTTTAAGCTTAGGAAAATAATGCACCCCATCAGTAAATCGAAAGGTAGCCCCACCAAAATTTGTAATAATTTTCTCCACCGCAGCAAAGCCCACCAAATCCACCATCTGCTGCACCGTTTCAGGCAGTAATTCAGCCACATCTTCCAAAGATTCAACCATAAACACCTCCGCAAATTGTTTTACGCAATTCTCACACGGAAATTTTAAAAAGGCGGTATTTTTGAAAAAAAAGATAAAAAAATCCCACCGAAGTGGGATTATCTTTATGCCTTAATGGGCAATTCTTTCACTAACTGTCGCACCGTGCTAACTTGGCAATCCAATGCTGCGGTAAACACCGCAATCATCCCCGCAAGTTGGCTATAACTTAAGGTATCAGCCGTGTTGTCAGTAATTTCCAAGAACTGGCGCAAACAGTGCAAGCCACCAAGGCTACTTTGAATTTCATCAAATTGATGTTCTAATTCATATCCGATGCTCATCTTCGCCCCCCTTACGCCAACAAATCCAACTGCACCGCAGTTGTTTTTGGTAATGTGGAGGAAAAAAAGCCCAAATTCCGCATTTTAAATGCCATCCATTTCACGCTATCTTTGGTTTTGCCTAATAGCGTACCAATTTCACGATAACTTAAGCCCATTTCACGATAGCGTAAAAAGTCTTTCGCTTGTGGGTTTGCCGTTAAAAAGGCAGTTTGCGCAGTGGTAATTAAACGTGCCAATTCATCTGGATTGTTGCGTAAAAATGTAGGAATGGCGAGCATTTGCGCTTGCATTTCAGTAGCTAAAGCAATAGCGTGCTGTTCCATTTTGATAAAATGGCGACGAGCTTGGCGACCAATTTCAGATCGTTCCAGCATACACAGCTCTTTTGCCATATCAAGGGTGATGTGGTATTCCTTGAGTGTTTCTTGTCTAATACCAAAGAAACCTCTATCGACGTTCACTAATTGGTGAAGCACGGTAAAATCAAGGTTTTCAGCAAATCCGTACTTGCTAATGCGGTGTTGAATCCAGTCAGAAAATTGTTTGCCGTTTCCTAATAATTTATGAAGATCACGAGCATTGACTAATTGAACAGATTGATTTTGAATTGAACCAGTGAAGGTTTGAATTTGGAAATTTGTCATAATTGCATACCTCTGAATAGAGACCCTATTTTGAGTAGGGCGACCGACAGCTCAAAACTGTGCAATAAACAGCGGAGTTATTCCCTTGCGGTATTGTATTCCTCGCACTGTCGGTCATTGATAAATTGGTTTTAATTTTTTTACCTAAACTTCAGGCAAAAAAATAGCACGAAATCACGGTTGTGCCGACCGTATTGCTGGGCTTTTGATACCCTGATCGCAAAATTAACCTTTTTTTAATCAGAAATCAAGGTTTTCTACCCAACATTATGCAAAAAGTTTTACGATTTTTGTCGATTGCGATCATACACCGCCAACATCTGCACCACCTTTTTCAACTGCCACGGCTGTAACCAATGCACAAAATCCACTTTAAACGAACGTTTCGCAATACCATCAGCATATTCTTTCGGTAAACCATGTTTTGCTAAAAGTGCGGTAACTTTCGCCAAATAAATTTTCTTATCTTCACGTGGTGCCGCACGATTTCCCCAAAAACTTGAACTGGATTTAAACCCCTTTTGCACCATAACATTTAACACCTGTTGCAATTCAATCTCCGTCATTTCAGTACAACTTGTTTTACCCGTTGTACTCACCAGTAATTGACGATAGGTTTCATCATCAAGGCCTAATTGGCTTTTTCCAATATGGATTTTAGCGATTAAATTTTTACGCAACATAGCCTTTCTCCTGTTCCGCTTTCCAGGCTTTCCAAACCGCAAACTCAGGCATATTTTCCACAAATTGCAACTGCCCAACAGCGGCATAACGTTCAATATATTGAATGGCTGCCATACGTTGATCCTCTTCTTGCGCTGCCACGCTTTGCATTTCAGCTTTGCCTTCATTACGCACCACAGCAAACAAGGGTTTCGCCCATTCATACACTTTCTTCAAATAGTTATGATTCGATAACGCCTGAATATTGCGTGTTTCCCGACGGTTTTTCATCACCGCTTGCACCGTTTCATTCAACGCATGGGCGAGTAGCGGACTAGGTTGATACATCTCCAACACATCTTTCATTAATCTCAATGCCCGACCATTAGATAGCGCCGATCTTTCAGGACGAAACAAACCAATATAACTCACCAACGCACGCGCATTACGCCCACCCAAATTGGATATTAACCCCAACATCTCACGCCCCGCATCATCTTCCAACAACGCATCTAAATGGATATCACTGTGGCAAATAGGGCAACGGCATAGTTTCATTATTGTTCCCTCAAACTTGATTTAAAACACATTACTCAGCCCACTTCATCTCACTTATCCCCCTCTTTTGTAAAGAGGGGCTAGGGGAGATTTAATAGGCTGTAAATGGGTTTTAGTCCTCAAAATAAATTTCATCAACGTTCGGCGCTAACCAATACCATGGGCTCACACGGAAAATTGAGTACCGTTTACTCCCTTGTTCTCTGATGGTGAGGAAAACATATTCATCCTCTTCATAACACTCCCATTTGCTATAATTACGCATAAATAATTCTTTGACGACACTTGATGCTAAATAAAATGGTCGTTTTTTTCGGTCAAATTCCAACCACTCTTTAATAATTTTCTCTACTTCTTCTTGATCTTCGTCATCTAGATCATCAATAAGTAACCATTCGTATTCGATATCCATAATTTATTCCTCCGGTGGTTGTGGTAGTGGTTGCCAGTGGGTTACTTCATCATCTGTAAACTCAGTAAATCCGCACAAGTCTGCATCGTAAAATGCAACCTTCACAGGTATGGCATATTCCGGGCAATATACGATAAAAAAGCTATCTTCACTTGGCGGGCAAGAGTCATACTTAATCCATCCATTGTTTTCACTCATTTTCTGCCTCCATAATCGCCTTACGTTTTGCTTTAATAATTGGCGTAACCACCCGTTTAATCGCCAGTTGCAATTCGCCTATAAAGGCCTCATCCTCCATATTGTCAAATGCAATACCCATCAGACTCGAATCAACTGCTTCAAATAATTTGCGATAGTCATCGACTTCGTCAAACACTCCTCCTTCCCAGTCTAATTGCACGATATTTCCGCCTAACACTTGCGTATTTTTTGATATTTCGAGTTGGTCACGTTGGTAGTCTTCCATTTCAACTTCGATTGTCATGCGGACTTTTTGGGTTATTTCATTGCTCATTTTCTACACCTTTTCTTTTGTAACTTGGATATTCAGATCTCAAAATCCGATAACAATTTGTCTTTAACTCAAAAATGCTTCTCGGTAGAGCGTTAATATGTAAGGTTTTACAGGCTTTTCCGGTATCGTCCATACCATATGGTACGCCGATTGCACGCCAACATCGTGCGGCTTGTACCGCTACGTCTTTAATCACCTCTGAGTTAATCACAAAGCTATTTGGCCAAATGCGTTGCAATAAAATGCCTTGTGCCATTAGTTTTTTAACCCGTTTCCTAAATTGACTATCGCTTAATCCAGATCCTGCAATAAGTCGGCTTACACTCAATATTGCAAAGTCTTCTGCCTTTTTCTTTGCTTGGTCGTCGCTATACGTGCCAACACTGCCACCGATATAAGTCACTAAGGTTTCTTGCGCAATACGGTCTAATGTTTCGTCCCAGATATATTCAAGGATGTGTTCATCTAGCACTTTCATACTTTCACCAATCTCATTCTCAACCCTGGCAACAAATTCTGTACATTTCCCACATATACCGCTGCGTGTTGCGCTTGCCCTGTGCGAAGATAGGTTTGTGCTTTAATAAGCTGCATTGCTGCTTGTTGCAATATTTCATCCAACCGCACTTTTTCTTGTTCTGTCATCCTGCTCGTCTCCATTCATCTTTCGGCATTTGCTCTGTTACATCTTCTTTTACCCATTTCAAAAATCTTTCGATAGTCACTATCGGGTATTTCGCGCCAAATTTCACACTTGGGCTATCATATTTCACGTGGGTATCGCTTAACCAAATAATCTCTCTGTCGTTAAGTAAGCGGAAAAAACCGAAACGTTGCGGTCGTTTAGCTGAGTAAAAGCGACCTATTTTTAAATCATTTTTTGTTAATTCACTCATACTTCCTCCCCTTCAATCACTGAATCAATTTCCACAACTAAACCAGTTAATGGCGGAGCGGTGTTTAAATCACACAACTCAATAGCTTGTTCTAGTGTTTCCGCTTTCATTTTCACTTCAATTACGCCATAAAGGCGCACGATATAATCAGCCATAAATCCTCCTAAAACGGTCTTCTTAATACTCGTTCACAAAACGCGGCGCGGTGTTTGCACCACTCTCGGTTACGTGCGTTAGGTGCGTTAAGTTCCGCAATCGCCCATTGCTCTTTGGCGTCTTGCAGTTCACCTCTACGTTCACTGTTTGCCGCTTGTTCACTGTAATATTTAAAGCGATCAAACTTGTTGATGTTTTTGTTCATAAGGTTCTCCTGTTGGTTTAAAGCCCATTATGAATGCCCCTCATCCCATCCCCCTCTTTTGTAAAGAGGGGTTAGGGGAGATTTAAAGGGCATTTAAATAAGTTTTATAATCAAATATGCTAACCACGCATATAGTGCAAAAAGACAAATTAAAACGATGCCAGACTCACTCATCTACGCCCCCGCTACATCTAACGCAATCGGCACATACTGATCGGTTTCGCCCACACGTTCATAAAGTCGAACATAAGCCTTACTACTCACTACTTGCACGCTTTCGCTAATCGCCTGCATCGCGTTTTGCCAACGTTCATCTTGAATATCTACCCGTCGCAAACCTAAAATTCGTGAAGTGTTGAGGTTTCCCTCTTTATCTACATTAAACGCACGTTCAATTAAGGCTTTTAATTCAGGGCGAGAGCCTTCGCTCCATTCATTCAAACACTCATCAATCAACACTTTTGCCGCCTGAATACGTTCATCAAATTGCAAATGGTCGTTAATCGCACGTTGGATTTTGTATTTACCGTCGTAGCTATAAAGTGTGATATTGCCTTTACTACCGCCCACTTTTGCACCATACTTTTCGGCAGAAAGTTCAATAAAGGCTTGTACATCACCAAAAATGCCTTCTTTAAAATTGCGCATCTCCTTATTTAAGGACACGCCTTTTTCCACCCATTCACGCACAAGCACATCACGTGCTTTGTCGATGTCTTTCACCAATTCAGCAGGGGTTAAATTGCCTCTTGCATCACGCCAGTATTCTTTCCCTTCAATCATCTGCTTCATTTAGAGCTCCTCTTTATCTAACTTAATCACCACAAGTCGCTTACCTTTATCACGTTTACATCGGGCGACTGTTGCCGAGCTGTAAATCGTTTTTTCGCTCACATTGAGTTTCTTTGCTAATTCTTCCGCAGTCCCGTCACCCAAATTCTTTTCGCCACGATAGACCGCATAAATTTGCCGACGCGTTGCCATTCCTCCTCCTAGTTCAAATATTTCCGCCAAACCACACGGATACCTTCCACTGTAAATTGCGCTTCTTGGTATCGAGCCACATCACGCCCCACGTGATACACATAAGCCCGTTGGTCTTTCTCTAGCTTTTCTGTTACCGCATTATTCATCACACGCACCGTCGGTTTTATCTTCTCAAAGTGCACATTAATTACCGTAAGCCCCATTTCATTTAAGCGTCTCACGGCTTTTTCCACTTGTTCTAAATAAGCCAACATCACGGCATTGTTTTTGTTTAATTGTTTAGTTGTATTGGGTTGTAACATTTTGGTCTCCTTAGCCAATCAATACTTTGCTGTATTCTTCAACCATTTCATAAGTGATTTCACACTCATTAATTTCAGCCAATCGCACCACACCTTTAATGAGGTTACTTAATCGACGTGCATTGCCCTTACTAAACTTAATAAAAGGCGCATTAAATTCAGCCGTGCCGAGTGCTGTTTCCGTTAATAACGCTAAATCTTTCTCTGGAAGGGCATTGCCTAAATCAAACGGTCGAGTTACACGGCTATATAACTGTGCCAGTTCGTTGTTTTTACCGCACAAATTCACCATTAAACGCGGCATACCAGCAAGCACCACGCCAATATTGGTTTTATCTCGTAATCGTCGAACAAACTCTAAAGAACGTGTAGAAAGCAACTCCGCTTCGTCAATCACTAATAACCGTTCTGAATTTTCCAAACGCTCCACTATCTTCTCGAAAAAGTCATTGTTTACGCCTTGCACAACCACACCACAAGCCTCCGCAATCTTGCGTAATAAGACTTTGGTGGTATAACTTGGATCGGTTTCAATCAACATTGCAGAAGGGTGCGTACGCACATATTCTTTTAACAACTGGGTTTTGCCTAACCCTGCCGCACCATAAATCACTACCATCTCGCCTTCCGTATGTGCATATTCCATCGCTTCCATCCCTTTACGTGCGAGAAACGTTGGCACAAATTGCTTGTTGTAACGCGCATTTAAAATTTTCTGATCTTGGCGTGCCAAATACTCCGCCACCTTGTCATCAAGGCGTTGCACATCGCCTGCGTATTGTCCTTTCAAATAAAGACTAATTGTCCCCACTGATACCGCTAACGCTTGCGCAATCTGCTTTTGTGTCATGCCGCTATTGGTCATAAACCGTTGCAGTTCTTTGTTTTTCATTTTTAACCTCGTTATAATTCTGTTTTAAACCTACCTAAACCAAGGAGAACCTTATGTCGCAAACTCAACTCGAAGACTTACAGCAACAACTTTCTGCACTAAACGGTCGGCTTGCTGTACAACAGATTTTAATTCGCTCGCTAATTGTTCAACTTGCCGAGCAGGATCAACTTGCGCTGCTTCAATTTCAGGGCGATTCGCACGATCAGCTTCGTCTTTTGTTACAAAGCACTGATGTGCCTGATTTTGTTGCGACGGATATGAAGACGTACCTTGATTCATATCTAGAGCCGTTGATTGCAATGCTAAATTTGGGGCAACGCCACTAGGGGTTAAAATCCAAACTGGGAAATCGTTTATTTTCGACCAATCTCTTTTAATCAACCTTTTAGCGCATTTAAATCGTCTTTTGGCGCGCGCTTTACGTTCTTTTTCAATAAAATTCTTCATCTTGTTCTCCTTATTCATTCACTAACTTTGCCTGTTCCGCTTCCCACTCTTCTTTCTCCGTTAAGTTATGGAAAATCGGCTTGGCTGGGATTTTTTGCTTCACTTTTGGCACGAGTATTGAAAAATCAGGTGCTTCTTCAATCGTATGCACCGACTGCAACTCGCGGCTATTGCGCTCAATTTTCTTCTCAAGGCGTTTATTCGCCGCTTGAATACTTTTCTCTCGCGCTTGCTCCACTACACTTTGCGCAAAGGCAGGCGATTTATTTCCGTTTAATTCCGCACGACAAATCCATCTGCCATCTAAGGTTTTCACAATCACATAAGACGGATCGTGAATATCAAAGCCCACTTTCACTTTCTCACCGTGGTATTCCGCCAAGTCGGTGCTGGAATAACGGTTGGTAAACAACTCAATTTCAGCGCGAGCCACCATGCGAATTTCTTCAGGGCGGAATAATAATTCACATTCAAACGCGGTAAGCCAGCGTTGTTGCGGTTGTTCGTGCTGCATAATCCATTCCCGATATTCCAATGGGCTAAAATGCGTGCCGTCCACCTTTTTCGGCAATTCGCTATGTGGGTTTCGGTTGTATTCTTCAAACACGCGCTCCACATCGGCGATAAATTCTTCCCAACGCGGCATCTTGTTATAGAATCGGCGTTGTTCTGCCGTCAGTTCTTTGCCTTTTTCAAGGGCATTCACGGCACTTTCAATTTTTCGGTGAATCAAATGTGCGGTAGATTTATCCACTGTTTTTACTACCGATGTTTCATACTCTCGTGCCAAGGGGATCAGCGTGGTTTCCCACAATCGCTCAATAATGCCACGCCCCTGCGGATTGCCTGGTCGTCCGGTTTTGTGCGTAATGCCTAATCGGGCGAATAAACCGGTCACTTCACAATCCAACCGTTTATTCTTTTCCCCACCGCCGTTATCCGAGTAATAAATCAACGGCAAGCCACATCGCTCAATGGCGTGGCGTAAGGCATCACCCACCGCAATCACGCTTTCCGATTTCGCCAAGCTCCAGCCCACTAAATAACGGGTGCGTCCATCAATAATCGCCGTCACTTCCGGTTGAAAACCGTGTGCATGATCCGGATGGCGAATTTTCGCTTTAAAGCCGTGTCCGTCCCCCACATACACATCAAACAGCCCAAGCACTTCCCAATCACGCCGTCTCACCGGCATTTTTTGTGAATACGCTGCGCCAGTTAATCTGCCGCGTTGTAATACAATCTCCGGCACTTCACTCATTACGCGTCGCACTTGGTACAGGCTCGGTTTTTCGCCGTCATAAGCGGCAATAAAGCGTTTATATGCGTGCGCCACCGTCACACCGGTGAAGATTTGATAAAACGGCAGAAAATCGTGCATCCACGTCCACTCGTGCCATTCTTTTTTCTTCACCCCAAAGCCCTTCGGTACAAGGGCTTTCAAGCGTTCTTCCGGCGTTTCCGCTTTTTCATACGCCAACACCCAGTCATACAGCGTGCGTGGCGAAAGCGATAAACCATTGCGCGGTTTGGCATTGGCAAGACGCACCATATCCAGCACAGGCTCAGGCAAGGTGGCTAATTTCACCTGATCGCACACCAACTCTATTAAATTGCGCCGTTGTCCTTTTTCTGTGCCTTCAAGGCTCAACACATAACGCGCTACTGCCATTCGCGCATCCGAAATACTGATTTGCTTTTGGCTGCATGTGCGCAAATCAAACGTATCCCGCCCCGCTGGCAATGCTGGTTTCGGCTTTTTCGCCACAGTTTTGATGGCGAATTTTAGGCGGATGGCTTTTTGGGTTTCTTCGGGGAGATCAGATAAGTGATATTCAAATACATTGCCTTTCACACCTTCTCTACGTCTTCTCTGCCAATTTTCTTGTTTTGCCCTAAAAGTAATGCCTTGAGTTGTTTTTGGCATAAAAGGCAATCCAAGTAGTTCTTGAGTTGTTAGCCACATAAGCGGTTCTCCCGCTCCGCGTAACGTGTCGCCCAAATTTCTTGTGGTGCCACGCCAATCGCGGCAGCAATAATGCGTTCCCCTTTGGGGTAGCTCACACGCAGTGCATTTTTCAACGTGGAAGGGGCTAATCCCGATTTAATCGAAAGCGAATGCAACGTAATATTTCGCTCGTGCAGCTCATACACAATGCGCTTCCAGCTCCAATCTTTTTTCTGCATAAATATCTCCTTGCATTTAAATTAAACCCACTTTAGGTTAAACTTTGGTGTAAACTAAAAGCGTTACTCTTAGCTTTCATTTAAATGTTAAAAGAAAGCTAAATGAAAGTCAAATGCTTTCTTTTAAAAATTTCTTTTAAAATGCATTTATTGACTTTAACCTTTTGATTATTAAAGAAATAAATTTTAAAATTTTTAATATAAAGTTACTTTCTTTTAAGGAGTTTTAAATGAAAGAGTGGGTTCTATTGAAAGATCTACTAGGAGTGGCTGGTTTAGCTAGTACGCCACAAGGTGTGTTACTTAATGCGAAAAGAGAAAATTGGAAAAGACGCCGAAAGAAAGGCGTAAAAGGCAATGTGTTTGAATATTATGTTGGCGATATGCCCAAAGCCGTGCAACAGGCACTAGGCTTTGCTGGCAAACCGCAGCAGGTAGAGCCACAGCCCGAAATAACGCAAACCCCAACCCTAGAACAAGCCATGTCGATTGTTCAAAAAGCCTTAGAAGAACTGGAAAACACGCCCAAAAGCAACGCGCAAACGCCCAATAATGAAGGCTTAAGCCAAATTGAACAGCGTTTGCTGCAATGCTTTCGCAAAGCCAGCAAAGAAGGGCAGGAAGCCATTATTTCCACTGCAGAAACCATGGCAGCCTTACAAGAGAAAAAAGAAACCGAGGCGCAACCACTTGAGAATCATCAGCTAAATGCGGCATAAAGGCGTATATTGCCGACATGGTTGTGGTCACATCAACCAAAACCATGCTGCGCGTGCTTTTACGCCATTTTTAAACTCAAGAGCAAGGATGCCCGTGTTTCCCAAAAACACGCTCAAATAATAGCGCATTTTCGCAAATTCTACCCAAATCACACACAATAAACCGCTAAATTTCATCTAAACGCACCAAAATAGCCCCAAAAACCAACAAAAAAGGCGATTTATGCCACTGAAACCGCCTTTTTTATTTAGTGAGTTTGTAAGTTAGCTTCTAAGTTATCGTCTCTGGTTAGAAATTTAAGGTAAATTCTTAGTAGCAAAACTCAATGATCTATTCAGTTTAAAGCCGTTTTAAACTAACTTTAAAATAAACTTTAAATTTTTAAAAATGTTTAAAACCTAACAATTTACCGCCAACTTTTATGCAAAATAAAACCCAATTTTCGACCATTTTCCCCCAATCCCCACCATTTTCCATTTTTGCATAAACTTTCCCCCTAAAAACGCCAAAGCCCCACAAACAGGGGATCCAGCCAATTTTTTCCACCAAATTTTTTCTTTTTCCTTATGCAAATATTGTCACTACCCCACAATATGGAAATAGGCATTTCT
>MDJB01000018.1 GCA_001752465.1 Haemophilus quentini | reverse complement strand
GCTGTGCTGTGCTGTGCTGTCAAGCATGGTAATTGGTCCTTTCTTGTAAATCAATAAAAATTTATTTTATAGTGGTTAATTTACCACTTCTCTAACGCTTCTTTATCGCTTTCTCTCGCTTCAATCCAACGTTCACCTTGATGGGTTTGTTCTTTTTTCCAGAACGGCGCTTTAGATTTTAAGAAGTCCATAATAAATTCATTAGCATGGTAGGCATCACCTCGGTGAGCAGAACTAATACCCACTAAAACGATCTCATCGCCAGTCTGTAAAAGTCCAACACGATGAATCACCGACACTCGTTGGATATCCCAACGGGCTTTTGCTTGTTCTACAATTTCACGTAAAGCTTTTTCTGTCATCGCGGGATAATGTTCCAGATATAAGCTAGATACCTCATCACCTAAATTAAGATCGCGAACTTTACCCACAAAAATAACCGTTGCGCCAACCGAATTTTGCTCAGATAGCCATTGGTAAACGGCATTTTGATCAAAAGGTTGTTCTTGTACTGAAATTTGAATATCCGTCATTTAGCCCCCTGTTACCGGTGGGAAAAATGCAATTTCATCGCCATTTTTCACCGCACTTTCTAACGGCATCAAAGTTTGATTAATCGCAACTAAAAGTTTACCTTTTTCCAGTGCCAATGCCCACTTATCGCCTTTTTGAGCAAGATGTTCACGCACCGCTTCCGCAGTGGCAAAATCGCCTTCAAGCTGAATTGAATCTTCACCAATTAATTCTCGAGTTTGAGCAAAAAATAAAACATTTAACATCTTATTTTTCCTCCGCAATAAAATGGCCAGATTTTCCACCGCTCTTTTCTAACAGGCGAACATGCTCAATCACAATATCTTTTTGTACGGCTTTACACATATCGTAAATGGTTAAGGCTGCTACGCTTGCTGCCGTTAATGCTTCCATTTCTACACCTGTTTTTCCGGTTAATTTACAAAGAGATTGAATACGAACTTGATTGGTTTCAAGTAACGGTTCTAAATTCACTTCTACTTTAGAAAGTAACAATGGATGGCAAAGCGGGATAAGTTCCCAAGTACGTTTTGCCGCTTGAATACCTGCAATACGTGCTGTAGCAAAAACATCGCCTTTGTGATGTTTGCCTTCCACGATCATGGAAAGAGTTTCTTTTGACATAGTCACAATGGCTTCAGCACGAGCTTCACGAACGGTCTCTGCCTTTGCAGAAACATCCACCATATTGGCTTCGCCTTGAGAATTGATATGCGTAAATGTAGTCATAATAAAATAAAGTGCGGTTAAAATATTGAATGTTTTACATGTGTGACAAAAGCAAAATAAGTGAACAGTAAAAGTCACCTATTTTCTTTTAGCCACCGATAGAAGCTAAATGATTTCTTACGCCACTATCACCGATATGCAAATAATGATGTTCACGTTTGCCTTGCAATGCAGAAAAAATACGTGCTTGCAAAATATCTTGCTGTTCATGGGATTGCAATAAATCACGTAATTCAATGCCTTCTTCGCCGAATAGACAGAGATGAAGTTTGCCCTTCGCTGATACTCTGAGACGATTACAGCTTGCGCAGAAATTCTTCTCATAAGGCATGATTAAGCCAATTTCGCCTGCATAATCAGGATGCGTGAATACTTTAGCAGGTCCATCAGTATGGGATTTGTGTTGCAATTGCCAACCGTTTTGCAGCAATTTATCAGCTAAGACTTGTCCTGAAAGATGGAATTTATCAAAGAAACTATCCATTTCGCCCGTTTGCATGAGTTCGATAAAGCGCATTTGAATTGGGCGATCTTTCACCCAAACAAGGAATTGCTCAAACTCTTTGTCATTCAAATTTTTCATCAAAACTGAATTGACTTTAACTTTGTTGTAGCCTACTTCAAATGCACGATCGATACCACGCATCACGTCATCAAATTTATTGATACCTGTAATTTGATGGAACATTTTAGGATCTAAGCTATCAACACTGACGTTAATGGACGTAATCCCTGCTTTCTTCCAATCAGCCACATCTTTTGCCATGCGATAGCCGTTTGTCGTGACAGCTAATTGACGGATTCCATCAATATTAGCAATACTTTCAGCAATAGAAATAAAATCTTTGCGTAAAGTCGGTTCGCCACCCGTTAAACGAATTTTCTCTGTGCCCATTTCAGCAAACGCTTGAGCAAGATGGGTAATTTCTTTTAAGGTTAAGAAACTTGGTTTGTTAGCTTCGGGTTGATAACCACCAGGTAAACAATAGGTACAACGAAAATTACACTGATCGGTAATCGACAGTCGTAGATAGTAATATTGGCGTTGGAAAGGATCGACTAAGCGAGACTCTCCTACGTTCTTGATAGGAATGGATTGCATTTTACACCTTTCTAAATATGGAGAGGATAAACCGTTTCCAGCGTATCCCTGAATAACATACCGCGTTATTGGCTTGCCGCCGTATTTCTATGAAACTTAGGCCAAACAAGCTCGGAGTTATGCGTTAAATTTGATTTAACGTCATTCTAAAAGATTTCACTTCATAAACACAATCAATAATATTGATGAAAATCAGTATTTTCCTAAATTCTTAAAAATCAATTATATAAAAAAATACATAATGAATTTAAAGCGGGCTCATTAGTGATAATTAATCCTATTTATGTAAATAACCATCAATTTTGAGCTGATTATTATGAGGTATTTTTATTGATTTAAATCATAATTTAATCAATAAATAAATCGCCCTACTTTTCATAATCAGAAAAGTATCCTACCATTTTTATCGGATTTATTTTTACTTAATCAATATAGGAGTGATTTATGTCTTTTGCCCAACAAAAACTTAGCGAACTCGCTGTTTCAATTCCAGGTGCAACTAAAATTTTTCGTGAATATGATTTAGATTTTTGCTGCGGAGGTTCTGTATTATTAGAAGTCGCAGCACAACAAAAGAATCTTAACCTTGCTGAAATTGAAAAACGTTTAACTGATTTACAACAAAGTAAAGCAGAAAATAATGATAAAGATTGGACTTCAGCATCTTATGCAGAGATGATCGATCATATTATTACTCGTTTTCATAATCGCCACCGTGAACAACTCCCTGAACTAATTACATTGGCGGAGAAAGTAGAAAATGTACATGGTGATCGTGATGATTGCCCTGTCGGCGTAGCCGCACAGTTAGAAAAAATTTATGCTGAACTTAGCCAGCATTTAATGAAAGAAGAACAAATTTTGTTCCCTATGATCAAAATGGGGAATTATGCTATGGTCTCAATGCCAATTCGTGTAATGGAAATGGAACACGATGAAGTAGGGCAAGATGTGGAAGTGATCAAATCGCTTACTAATAACTGCACGCCACCAGCAGATGCTTGTTTCAGTTGGAAAGCCTTATATAGCGGTATCAATGAATTTATTGATGATTTAATGCACCATATTCATTTGGAAAATAATATTTTATTTCCACGTGTATTAAACGAAAAATAATTCAATTTTCATCAAAAAATAACCGCACTTTAATCTATTTCGAAAAACAAACTAAAGTGCGGTCATTTCCACAAAAATTTTGAGTTGGTCGATAAGCCGAGTTCTGTCGTGGACAATCATTCCTCTAGGCGACAAATTACTCTGCCGCTCAAGCAACCTACCCGAATCCTGAGCGGGCCACTCATTGGATTCCTATTTGGTCTTGCTACGAGTGGAGTTTACCCTGCTGCCAACCGTTACCGGAGGCACGGTGCGCTCTTACCACACCCTTTCACCCTTACCGTTTACACGGCGGTCTGCTCTCTGTTGCACTGGTCGTCGGCTCACGCCGCCCGGACGTTATCCGGCACTCTGCCCTGTGTAGCTCGGACTTTCCTCTCGTTTACTTGTCACACTAGGTCGTATAAATACGGTTAAGGGCTTCAATAAACCAGCGATTGTCTAACCAACTCGGCGCGTAGTATAGGGGCAATCATTAGTGCGGTCAATAAAATCCCCAATTTTTAGATATTGCTCATCAATCTTATAAACAATAATGCCTAATTTTTCATTCGTATTTTTTTATGATTCCGCTAAAATAGCGCCAATTTCAACTGCTCTTTTAGGAAGAAGAATGAACTATCTAAAAATTGCACAGGATTCCCTTTCAGTGGAAAGTAACGCACTTTTGCAACTTAGCCAACGTTTAGGCGAGGATTTTAATCAAGTCGTAGATTTAATTCTTGCTTGCGAAGGACGATTAGTCATCGGCGGGATAGGGAAATCTGGTTTAATCGGCAAAAAAATGGTGGCTACATTTGCCTCTACGGGCACCCCAAGTTTCTTTTTACATCCTACAGAAGCCTTCCACGGCGATTTAGGTATGTTGAAACCAATTGATATCGTGATGTTAATTTCCTATAGCGGTGAAACCGATGATGTCAATAAACTGATTCCAAGTTTAAAAAATTTTGGTAATAAAATTATTGCCGTGACGAGTAACAGAAATTCCACGCTCGCACGCCATGCAGATTATGTTTTAGACATTATTGTTGAGCGTGAAGTGTGTCCAAATAACCTCGCGCCAACAACATCCACACTTGTAACGCTGGCACTTGGCGATGCACTCGCCGTATCGCTCATTACTGCACGTAATTTCCAACCAGCTGACTTTGCCAAATTCCATCCAGGTGGCAGTCTTGGTCGTCGTTTATTATGTAAAGTGAAAGATCAAATGCAAACTCGCCTACCAACAATTTTACCCACCACCAATTTTACTGACTGCCTCACAGTCATGAATGAAGGGCGAATGGGCGTTGCCTTAGTGATGGAAAATGGGCAACTTAAAGGCATTATCACAGATGGCGATATTCGCCGCGCACTTACAGCCAATGGTGCAGAAACGCTGAATAAAACAGCCAAAGACTTTATGACAAGTTCACCAAAAACTATTCATCAAGACGAATTTTTATCAAAAGCAGAAGACTTTATGAAAGCGAAAAAAATTCACTCGCTAGTCGTTGTTAATGATGACAATCACGTAGTAGGTTTAGTGGAATTTTCAAGCTGAGGAATCCCAATGCAACAAAAATTAGAAAATATTAAATTTGTCATTACTGATGTAGACGGCGTACTCACCGATGGACAACTTCATTATGATGCCAATGGTGAAGCTATCAAAAATTTTCACGTGCGTGATGGTTTAGGCATAAAAATGCTGATGGATGCGGGTATTCAAGTGGCTGTGCTTTCTGGTCGCGACTCCCCTATTTTACGTCGTCGCATTGCCGATCTTGGTATTAAATTATTCTTTCTTGGCAAACTTGAAAAAGAAACCGCTTGTTTTGATCTCATGAAACAAGCAGGCGTCACTGCCGAGCAGACCGCTTATATTGGCGATGATAGCGTAGATCTCCCCGCTTTTGCTGTTTGTGGCGCATCTTTTGCTGTGGCTGATGCCCCTATTTATGTGAAAAATGCCGTTGATTATGTACTTTCCACCCATGGAGGCAAAGGTGCTTTCCGTGAAATGTCAGATATGATTTTACAAGCGCAGGGAAAATCGTCTGTGTTTGATAGTGCCCAAGGTTTCCTTAAATCAGTGAAAAACATGGGGCAGTAATAACTCATTCGTCAATATTATTGCTTAATAAAAAATAAAGTGCGGTTAATTTTCAAGGTGTTTTAAAATCTCTCAAAAATCAACCGCACTTTTATATTTATAATGTTCCTATACTTTGATAGCTTATTCTTTTAACAAGACTCTTTCCTAAAATACTCATAGAACTGCGGTAAGAGTTGGGTAATCAAATTCAATTGCTGATACGGTAAACTAAAGACGGCACGTTCTTCTGCGGTCATCTCTTGTTTTTCCAATTCTTTTAAATGTGTTTCGATACTTTCTTGCTGTTGGTTAAAAATAGCTTCGGGTATTTCTTCAATGTGTTCTAAAGTATAGATAATTTTCTTTGCCACAGGATAAAAACCAGATAAAAACTGTGCGGTCTGTTGCAAATTTTTCATTCTGTTGCGATAAGCGCCAAGGGCCGAAATATAGCTTAATAGAGAATAATTAAGCTTGAGCAAATCAAAACCTTTCTGTAAATATGCCTTGTATTTTACTGGCTCATTATTCATATTAGAAAGTGTTGTACTCAGTGCGGCCGCATATTGATGCGCATTGCGACGTGCTATGCGATATTTAAGATCGTCACTTTTACCAAATTGTAATTGACTAATAATATGCAATAAATACACCGCATCACTACGCAATGCTTGATGGCTCACTTTATCAAGTTGCAAATATTTCCAATCTGGCCATAAGTAAGATACGGCAAACCATGAAATCGCGGTACCAAGTAAAGTATCGAGTAAACGAGGCATTAACGCGGCTGCCGTATCGAATCCCATGACATCAAAACTCAGCAAAACTTGTAGTGTAATGAAAAAGGTTGAAAAACTATAATTATTACTACGGAAGAAAAAGAACAGCGTACTTGTAAGCACCACAAGACCCAGTTTTAGTTCTAAGGTTGGATTTAAATAAGGTAATAATGACCCCACCACTACACCTAATATCGTACCAATAATGCGCTGACGTAAACGTACTTTAGTTGCAGAATAGTTTGGCTGACACACAAATACAGTGGTCAATAAAATCCAATAACCAAGATTAAATTGGAAAAACTCAACAATTGCACAGCACAGAAATACCACAATAGATAAGCGTACTGCATGACGGAACAACGGTGACTCAAAAGTAAAATGGCTAAAAATCACCGCACTTATATTTTTTAACCCAGTGATTTGTTCCGTATGAATTTGAGCCAATTGTTCTGTATCCGTCGTTTCTTGTGCCAATTGGCGAAGTTGCCAGTTGATGCTTTGTAAATTATCTAACAAAGTTTGGATATCAATCAGTTCATCTTGATCATTGAGATGTTGTGCTCGATATAGATCAAAGGAATGCAACGTGCCTAAAAGTGCACTTTCGACACGTTCATTAAAATGATAAGGTTTATTTTCACGCAAACTCGCCATGATTTCTTTACAGGATTGTGCTTGTAGCTCTAACAAACGTTGAATACGGAAAATCAAATCTGTATTTTTTAGTTTTTCCGTTATTTGTTGATAATCAAAATGCATAGAATTGGCGCGCTCATGAATGTCTTGTGCGGCAAAATAGTAACGTAACATTCTCTGAGTGCAAGGATGGCGATGTTGCCCTCTAATACGGTAAAAAAGTGCGGTACGCACAATATTAAATGTCGTGACAACATTCGCATTTTTCATCGCAAAATTGAGGTGTTTTTTTTCAATCTCAGCCACTTCGTCAGGATCAAAAAAACAGGATTTAGTATCTAAATATTCGCCCAACGCACAAAACGCTTTAGCGACACTTTCTTGCACGGGGCGATTTGGGAAAAACAGGTAAACAATCAGAGTCACCACGCTATACAGCAATGTACCGCATAAAATCATTACGGGATTAATAAACCATACATTTCCTTCTGGCACATAAGTCAGCGTGGTATAAAGCGCAACCACTAATGAACCAAACGCAATCGTACTATAACGCTGCCCCACGGCGCCAATCATGGTGAAAATAAATGTCAGCACCGTCATTAACACAATATATTGGATAGGCTTACCAATATGTAACTGAACAATAAAGGATGAAATAGAAAAGGCAATGAGCGTGAAAAATATGTTTTTCAATCGTCCAGTTAAACGGTTATCCAAATCCACTAAAGCACCTGCCATAATCCCTAGAATCAAAGGCATTGATTGCGAAGAAATATCAAAAGCCCATATTCCTACTGCCGCAATATTTACGGCAATAAAAATAGGAATCGCAGCGATTACTTTGGCATTTAACCGAATATTCATTTCAAATCCTTATCAAAATAGAAAAGTGAGCAACAAGGCTCACTTTTTATGTATAAAGTGCGGTAATTATTTATGGGATTTTGCCCAATTTAAGAAACGTGTTTGAGTTTCTTTATCAGCTTGTTGGAACCAATATTGAAGCTGTTGTTCTGCAATGTTTTCACCTTGAACAACCACTTTACCTTTATTCGCTTTTGCATTGCTTGCTGGAGTAGCGACCATTGGACTAGCAGCTGTGGTTGTAGCAAATGCAGCAACAGATGCAGTTGCACCAGACGCATTATATTCAGCAAGATCATTCACCACATTAGCACTTGGGAATAAACCTTCTTGTTTTAACACATCCACTTTTGCTGAAAGCGTATTACCAGATTTTGTTTTTACGATAATGCTTGGCATTTCATTGAATTTATCACCTTCTGAATGACCACGAATAGCTGGCGCCGAAATAACAAGATCCTCAGCATTACCTTGGAATGTGACGATTACTGGGTTAGATTCAAAAAGAGTTTGATTAGATCCAGAACCAATAATTTCACTTAAACGAACAACAACCTGATGGTTTTGAGTGTCATTCACAGCAAAGGTTTTAGCATCCTTCGCAAGAGATTTAGATGCCTTTTGACCATCAATGGCTAAAAGCTCAAGGTTAGATGAAGTAGAAACCATGCCAGCAAAAGTCGCTGTGCTAGCACATAATGTTGCAAGACCTAATACAACAGCACGTAATTTCATAATTACTCCTTTTTATAAATGAAAATGAAATCGTTCCTTATGCTATGCTAAATCAGCAGAAATGAAAATAAAAAAAGTAAGAATTAGTTTAAAAAATCTTTGTTGTAATAGCACAAATAGTCACAATATTTTATTATGCTGATGTCTAGACTAATCACGACTAGTATCAAGCACAATGTAATCTATAAAATATCAATAGGAGTAACAATGTTAAACGATATTTTAACTGGCTATGGAATTTTTATTCTGGAAATTTTGACAATTTTATTACTCATTCTTGCTATTGTTGGTTTGGTGATTTCTTATCGTCAACATAACAAATCTAAAATAGGGGAATTAGAAATTAAAGATTTATCTGAAGAATTTGATCATCAAGTTCGTCTATTGCGTGATTTTAATCTTTCAGAAGAAGAGCTAAAACAGCAAGCTAAAGCAGAGAAAAAAGCTGAAAAACAAAAGGCAAAAAAACGTAAAGAGAAATTAAAAAAAGGTGAAACCTTAGATGACGAAAAGAAAAGCTGTGTGTATGTCTTAGATTTTCATGGTGATATTTCAGCATCAGAAACGACCGCACTTCGAGAAGAAATTTCAGCCATCTTAAAGGTAGCAAAATCAGAAGACGAAGTATTATTACGTTTAGAAAGCCCGGGCGGTATTGTTCATGATTATGGGTTTGCAGCCTCTCAGTTGTCTCGTTTGAAACAAAAAGGCATAAAATTAACCATCGCTGTAGATAAAGTCGCGGCAAGTGGCGGTTATATGATGGCTTGTGTAGCAGATAAAATTGTATCTGCGCCTTTTGCTGTTATTGGTTCTATCGGCGTCGTAGCACAAATCCCAAATGTTCATCGTTTATTGAAAAAACATGATGTTGATGTGGATGTGATGACAGCGGGTGAATTTAAGCGCACAGTAACTGTATTAGGTGAGAATACCGAAAAAGGCAAACAAAAATTTCAACAAGAGTTGGAAGAAACACATCAATTATTCAAACAATTTGTCTCACAAAATCGCCCTTGTGTAGATATTGATAAAATTGCGACAGGGGAACATTGGTTTGGCCAACAAGCTATCGACTTGAAATTAGTCGATGAAATTTCAACCAGTGATGATTTAATTTTAGAAAAAATGAAAGAAAAAGATGTAGTAAGCGTGAAGTACCGCTTGAAAAAATCCTTGATAAAAAAATTAGGTCATCAAGCTGAAGAAAGTGCGGTAAATATTGTTCATCGTTATACTACAAAGCGAGCAAATGATTTTATACATTAAATATAGATATCTTTACATTCCTTTACAAAAAGAGGGCTAATTTACTGATTTTATTATTTACAAGGCGATTTTTTGCCATTAGTATATGCGCTCGAAACTTTAACAGTTTTGTTATATTTAATTCGTAAAGTTTAGTTATGCCCTTTTAGGGTTTCTAACAAATAAAAGGTAAAACCAATGAAATTATCTCGTATTTTATTATCAACAGTTGCTATCGCAACTGCTGCAGCTTGTGGCAACTTAAGCAAAGTGACTGACGCAGGCACTCCAGAATATAAAGACGTAAATGGTGAACAAGTACCTCAATTAGTATGGCCTAAAATTGATTCTGCGACCTTCAACCACGATGGTAGCCAATTCGGTAGTTGGCCAAATTGGGATAACGTACGCATGATTGAAAATGGTATGAACAAAGACCAAATTCGCCAATTAATTAGTAATCCACATTTTACAGAAGGGTTGTATGGCGTGTCTGAATGGGATTATGTATTCAATTATCGTGAAAACGGCACCCATAAAATTTGTCAATATAAAGTATTATTTGACAAAAATCATAATGCGCAAAGTTTCTTCTGGTATCCAAACGGTTGTAACGGAAATTCAGCATTCAATTTGAGTGGCGACTTCTTATTTGATTTTAACAAAGATACTTTAACAGCTCAGGGGAAGAAGGTAGTTGATAGTGTTGCATCTCAATTAAAATCTACTGGAGCTAAAGAAGTTAAGGTTGCTGGTTATACAGACCGTTTAGGTTCTGATGCTTACAATTTGGATCTATCTCAACGTCGTGCAAATACCGTTAAAGCTCGTTTAGTTGAAGATGGTGTGAATTCTCTGATTACTGCTGTGGGCTATGGTAAAAATCCGCAAGTGAAAGCTTGTGAGGGTGTTAATGGACAAGCGTTAAAAGATTGTTTACGTCCTAATCGTCGTGTTGAGATCACTGCCTCTGGTTCTGAATTAAAACTACAAGAAGGTGGAAAATCTAACGGTGGTACTCAAGGTCCAACAAAACTATATCAAAAATAATTGATATTGAACTTCAAACAGTACGCTACTCACATAAGTCAAGTTGAGTATCATTATTCAAATATTACGCAGCTAATAGTTTAAATGATTAGCTGCGTTTTTTATTCATATCTAATAAAACGTGAAAATCTCAATTTTCTCTTTCTCCTACCCCAAATTTTCTATTGTTATCACACCTATAAATGAGGATAATAGCCCACTTATACACAAGGCAGAAAGCAATGACACACTATATTTTATTAATTATCAGTACTGCACTGATTAACAACTTTGTATTGGTGAAATTCTTAGGACTTTGTCCTTTTATGGGCGTATCCAAAAAAATTGAAACCGCAGTGGGAATGGGGTTAGCAACAATGTTTGTATTAACCGTCGCCTCCCTTTGTGCATATTTAGTTGATCATTATATTCTTGTTCCCTTAAATGCTACTTTTTTACGCACATTAGTATTTATTTTGGTTATTGCCGTAATTGTACAATTTACCGAAATGGTGATAAATAAAACTAGCCCAACACTGTATCGTTTACTTGGAATTTTCTTGCCTTTGATAACCACAAACTGTGCAGTTCTTGGTGTTGCATTATTAAATGTAAATCTTGCTCATAATTTAACGGAATCTGTCATTTATGGTTTTGGTGCATCTCTTGGGTTTGCACTTGTATTAGTGCTTTTTGCTGCACTTCGTGAACGTCTTGTCGCGGCCGATGTACCTTTAACTTTCAAGGGTTCATCTATCGCACTTATCACAGCTGGTTTAATGTCTCTCGCATTTATGGGATTTACAGGACTAGTGAAATAATAAAATGATCTATCTTTTAATGGCTATTACCATTTTGATTTTATTTATTGGGTTCTCTCAATATTTTTCAGGAAAAAGAAAGAAATAATGACCCTTCTATTCATCGTAATCACTTTACTCGCTTTAATTTTCGGTGCGATTTTGGGCTTTGCTTCACTTAAACTCAAAGTTGAAGCTGATCCCATTGTGGAAAAAATCGACTCTATTTTGCCACAAAGCCAATGCGGACAATGTGGTTATCCAGGCTGCAAACCCTATGCTGAAGCTATTTGCAATGGAGATGAAATCACAAAATGTATTCCTGGCGGTCACCCTACCATTGTAAAAATTGCAGAGATTTTAGGTGTTGATGTGCCTGCTATGGACGGCGTAGAAGAACCTATCGAGAAAGTCGCTTTTATTGATGAAAATATGTGTATTGGCTGCACGAAATGTATCCAAGCCTGTCCTGTTGATGCCATTATTGGTACAAATAAATTCATGCATACGATCATTCCAGATCTCTGTACTGGTTGTGAACTTTGCGTTGCGCCCTGCCCGACAGATTGTATCTCAATGATTCCCGTGAAAAAAAATATCGATAATTGGGTTTGGAAGTTTGATGCAAAATTAGTCATTCCAGTAATGAATGTAAATGGTACTGAGAAAAAATTGGTTGTGGGGGAATAAATGGCGGACGTATTATCTCGTTTCAATTCCGGTAAATTATGGGATTTCAAAGGTGGCATTCACCCGCCTGAAATGAAATCACAATCTAATTCACAACCATTACGTCATCACCCTTTAATCACGGATTTTTACATTCCTCTTAAACAGCACGCAGGAACAATAGGTAACCTTTTAGTAAAGGAAGGCGATTACGTATTAAAAGGTCAACCTTTAACGCAAGGCGATGGCTTGCGTATGCTACCCGTTCATGCGCCAACTTCAGGCACAATCAAATCGATTAAACCTTATGTCGCTGCACATCCGTCAGGTCTTGATGAACCAGCAATTCATTTGCAAGCAGATGGCTTAGATCAATGGCTAGCGCGTAATCTTATTGATGATTTTTTGACACTCTCGCCGGAACAACTCATTAACAAAATCTATCAAGCGGGTATAGCTGGCTTGGGCGGTGCAGTATTTCCGACTGCCGCTAAAATTCAATCAGCAGAGAAAAAAGTTAAACTCTTAATTATCAATGGTGCAGAATGTGAGCCTTATATTACTTGTGATGATCGTCTTATTCGTGAACGAGCCGATGAAATCATTGAAGGCATTCGTATTTTGCGCTATATCCTACGACCTGAAAACGTAGTCATTGCCATTGAAGATAACAAACCTGAAGCAATAGAGGCAATCCGCAAAGCGCTACAGGGAGCAAATGACATTAGCATTCGAGTGATTCCAACAAAATATCCTTCGGGTGCCGCAAAACAGCTTATTTATTTGCTTACAGGAATAGAAGTGCCAAGTGGTGCACGTTCTTCTAGTATTGGCGTACTGATGCATAATGTTGGTACAGCCTTTGCAATTAAAAGAGCGGTGATAAATGACGAACCTTTAATTGAACGAGTGGTCACCCTTACTGGTGATAAAATTCCTGAAAAAGGTAATTATTGGGTTCGACTTGGTACACCAATTTCTCAAGTATTGACGCACGCGGGTTATCAATTTGATGAACGTTATCCAGTGTTTGCGGGTGGCCCAATGATGGGATTGGAACTTTCAAACCTCAATGCACCAGTGACAAAAATTGTCAACTGCTTGCTTGCACCAGACTATTTTGAATATGCAGAACCAGAGCCTGAACAGGCTTGTATTCGCTGTTCTAGCTGTTCTGATGCCTGCCCAGTCAACTTGATGCCACAGCAACTCTACTGGTTTGCGCGTAGTGAAGATCACAAAAAATCGGAAGAATACGCCCTCAAAGATTGTATCGAGTGTGGGATTTGTGCCTACGTATGCCCAAGCCATATTCCGCTGATTCAGTATTTCCGCCAAGAAAAAGCAAAAATTTGGCAAATCAAAGAAAAACAGAAAAAATCGGATGAAGCCAAAATTCGCTTTGAAGCCAAACAAGCGCGAATGGAACGTGAAGAACAAGAGCGTAAAGCACGTTCACAACGTGCAGCAGAAGCACGTCGAGAAGAATTAGCGCAAACCAAAGGTGAAGATCCTGTTAAAGCAGCACTAGAACGCTTGAAAGCGAAAAAAGCCAATGAAACAGAATCAAAACAAGTTAAAACGATTACCTCAGAAAAAGGGGAAGTTTTACCTGATAACGCTGATTTAATGGCACAACGTAAAGCTCGTCGTCTGGCTCGTCAGCAAGCGGAATCTCAAGTTGAAAACCAAGAACAACAAACTCAACCAACCGATGCGAAAAAAGCAGCAGTTGCAGCCGCACTTGCTCGAGCAAAAGCGAAAAAACTTGCACAAGCAAATGAAACCGCTGAATCAGTCTCAAATACTCAAACCGTAGAAAGTGCGGTAGAAAAAACAGACGAAAATTCAACCGCACTTGATCCGAAAAAAGCATCGGTAGCTGCAGCGATTGCCCGTGCAAAAGCGAAAAAACTTGCGCAAGCAGGAACAACAGAATCAGTTCCAAGCACTCAAGCCTTAGAAAGTGCGGTAGAAAAAACAGAAGAAAATTCAACCGCACTTGATCCAAAAAAAGCGGCGGTAGCTGCAGCAATTGCCCGTGCAAAAGCGAAAAAACTTGCACAAGCAAATGAAACCTCTGAATCAGTCTCAAATACTCAAACCGTAGAAAGTGCGGTAGAAAAAACAGACGAAAATTCAACCGCACTTGATCCGAAAAAAGCAGCGGTAGCTGCAGCGATTGCCCGTGCAAAAGCGAAAAAACTTGCGCAAGCAGGAACAACAGAATCAGTTCCAAGCACTCAAGCCTTAGAAAGTGCGGTAGAAAAAACAGAAGAAAATCCAACCGCACTCGATCCGAAAAAAGCAGCCGTAGCCGCGGCTATTGCTCGAGCAAAAGCAAAGAAATTGGCAAAAACACAAGCAACATTAGAAAATAATCAGGAATAAAATAATGTTTAAAATGGTTAGCTCTCCTCATACTCATTCGGGGAAACTCACTGCGCGTATTATGCTTTGGGTAATGTTGGCAATGATGCCAGCTTTTTTCACGCAAATTTACTATTTTGGGTTTGGCGTGGTGTTTCAATCTGTATTAGCCATTGGTACAGCAATCATTGCGGAATTTATTGCAATAAAATTACGCGGTAAAAAGCCATTAAATTATCTTTCAGATTTCAGCATATCCCTGACTGCTTTAATTTTGGCAATGGCTATTCCACCTTATGCACCTTATTGGGTCATCATCATTGGAACACTTTGTGCAGTTTTATTAGGTAAACAGGTTTATGGTGGCTTAGGACAAAATCCATTCAATCCAGCGATGATTGGCTATGTAATTCTTCTAATTTCATTTCCGTTACAAATGACAACTTGGATGCCACCAATTAATTTATTACAGGAACCACCGACTTTTTCAGATGCGTTTTCATTAATATTTTCAGGTTTAACCACTGACGGATTTACACTTTCACAACTTACACATAACATTGATGGCATCACCCAAGCAACACCTTTGGATAGCGCAAAAATTTTCTATAAAAGTCACACTCAATTAAATGATTTTTATGAATTAATTAAACTGCCGATTTTTATGGGTAATGGAACCGACTTTGCTCAAGGCTGGTGGCAAGTCAACGTGGCTTTCTTAGCGGGCGGAATTTTCCTTATTTTAAAACGTGTCATTCATTGGCAAATTCCAGTGGCGATGCTTGTCACCTTTTTCTGTTTAGCCACTGCAACCGCTTTTACTGGCTTCACGCATTTAAGTGCGATTAGCCAACTCGTGAGTGGCGCAATGATGTTTGGCGCATTTTTTATTGCGACAGATCCTGTCACAGCTTCCATTACACCACGAGGAAAAATTATTTTTGGCGCATTAGTGGGGTTATTTGTCTATCTCATTCGCTATCACGGAAACTTTCCAGATGGTGTAGCATTCGCAATTTTATTAAGTAATATTTGCGTTCCACTTATCGATCATTACACGCGTCCACGAGTATCTGGTTATCCAACAAAAGGGAAAAAATAATGGGTACAGTAAAAATCACATCGCGTTACGGCATATTGTTAGGCTTTGTCGCCCTACTCTGCACAACAATTTCTGCGGGTATTTTTTTCCTAACAAAAGATAAAATTGACGCGGTGATGGCGGCACAACAACGAGAATTACTTTTACAGGTCATTCCACAAGATTATTTCAATAATAATTTGCTAGAAAGTGCGGTTATCCCTCAAGATAAAAATTTGGTGGGCATTCAGAAAATTTATTTTGCGAAAAAAGATGGAAATATTTCTGCCTATGCCTATGAAACCACTGCACCTGATGGCTATTCTGGCGATATTCGTTTGCTTGTGGGATTAGATCCGAAAGGTGAAATATTAGGTGTACGAGTAATCGAACACCATGAGACTCCTGGCTTAGGCGATAAAATTGAACTCCGTATTTCCAACTGGATTCTAAATTTTACTCATCAATCGATTAATGAGCATAATTTGAGCGAATGGACGATAAAAAAAGATGGCGGAAAATTTGATCAATTTTCTGGTGCAACTATTACACCTCGCGCAGTGGTGAATCAAACTAAACGATCAGCATTAATCATGCTAAATAACCAAGCCTTGTTACAACAGCTTTCAACACAAGTGAAATAATATGACAGATTTAACTGAAAAAAATACCGCACTTGAAGAAGAACAGATAGAAAGTGCGGTTGAAAATCAACAAAAATCCATGTGGAAAGAAATCTTTGCTCAAGGAATTTGGAAAAATAATCCAGCGGTTGTCCAATTTCTCGGGCTCTGTCCGCTGTTAGCGGTGTCTAGCACCGCCACCAATGCACTTGGTTTAGGTTTAGCGACAATGCTTGTGCTCACTTGCACAAATACGGTTATTTCGCTTTTCCGTAAATATATTCCGAATGAAATCCGCATTCCAATCTACGTGATGATCATTGCGACAACAGTAACTGTTGTTCAACTTTTAATGAATGCTTATACCTATACGCTTTATCAATCACTTGGGATTTTTATTCCACTCATCGTTACCAACTGTATTGTGATTGGTCGAGCAGAAGCATTCGCCTCAAAAAACAGCTTACTCCATTCCGTTTGGGATGGGTTTTCAATGGGATTAGGAATGACGCTTAGCTTGACAGTACTTGGCGCATTGCGTGAAATCATTGGGCAAGGTACAGTTTTTGATGGCATTGAAAATCTATTTGGCGAACAAGCGAAATTTTTAACGCTCCATATTAACCATACAGACAGTAGTTTTTTACTTTTCATTCTGCCTCCAGGCGCATTTATAGGATTAGGCTTGCTCCTTGCAATAAAAAATCAAATTGATAAATAAGATGAATAAATTAAAAAGAATCGAAATATTAACCCGATTAAGAGATCAAAATCCCCACCCGACCACAGAATTACAGTATAATTCGCCCTTCGAATTATTAATTGCGGTAATTCTATCGGCACAAGCAACTGATAAAGGCGTAAATAAAGCGACAGAAAAACTATTCTCTGTTGCAAACACGCCACAAGCGATTTTAGATTTAGGATTAGATGGTTTAAAAAGCTATATCAAAACTATCGGGCTTTTTAATAGCAAAGCAGAAAATATTATCAAAACCTGCCGCGATTTAATTGAAAAGCACAACGGTGAAGTGCCTGAAAATCGCGAAGCCTTAGAGGCATTAGCAGGTGTGGGCAGAAAAACAGCCAATGTTGTACTAAATACGGCATTTGGTCATCCAGCCATTGCGGTAGATACCCATATTTTCCGTGTATGCAATCGAACTAATTTTGCACCGGGTAAAGACGTGGTAAAAGTGGAAGAAAAACTGCTTAAAGTCGTACCTGATGAATTTAAAGTGGATGTTCACCATTGGTTAATTTTACACGGGCGATACACTTGTATAGCACGTAAACCTCGTTGTGGCTCATGCATTATTGAAGATCTGTGTGAATATAAAGAAAAAATTGAGTTTTAATTTTTGCGGTAAAACACTCTAATTATTTACCGCACTTTTATTAAAAATAGGATAAAAAATGACAACAAATAATAAACAGCGACAAACTTGGTCAAGCCGCCTCACTTATGTCATGACGGTCGCAGGCGCAACTGTCGGCTTCGGTGCGACTTGGCGTTTCCCTTATCTTGTGGGGGAAAATGGTGGCGGTGCTTACGTTCTACTTTTTTGTATCGCAATGATTGTAATCGGTATCCCAATGATTTTAGTTGAAAACGTGATAGGTCGCCGCTTACGTGTAAATTCCATTGATGCATTCGGCGATAAAATTCTCGACAAAGGAAAAGGCATTTCTAAATATTGGAAAATATTAGGTTATATGGGCTTACTCGGCGCATTTGGCATTATGGCGTATTATATGGTGCTTGGTGGTTGGGTTATTTCTTATATTATCAGCCTAATTAGCGGTACATTAGACATTTCAACCCCCATCACAAAAGACATTGCCAAAAATTTCTACGATCTTTATATCGGTAATAGCCCTTATGAAATTATGTTGTACACCTTCTTATTTGTTGTGGTGAATTACATTATTTTAGCTAAAGGTATCATTGGCGGAATTGAGCGTTCTGTAAAATATTTAATGCCATTGCTATTCATCTTCCTCATTGGAATGGTTATTCGCAACGTAACATTACCTGGTGCAATGGAAGGAATTACATTCTATTTAAAACCAGATTTCAGAAAAATTACGCCACAATTATTTATCTTCGTTTTAGGTCAGGTATTCTTCGCATTAAGCCTTGGTTTTGGCGTATTAATTACCCTTTCCAGTTACTTAAATAAAGAAGAAAACTTAATCCATACCGCAGTGATTACAGGTTTCACCAACACAATTATTGCTGTACTTGCGGGCTTTATGATCTTCCCATCACTTTTCACCTTTGGGATTGAACCAAACGCCGGCCCAACTTTAGTATTCCAAAGTTTACCTATCGTATTCTCTCACTTATGGGCGGGTAAATTCTTTGCAATTATTTTCTTCGGCTTATTATTAATTGCTGCGCTAACTACTTCTATCACAATTTATGAAGTGATCATTACCGCATTACAAGAAAAGCTCAGAATGCGCCGTGGCAAAGCGATTGTATTAACCCTTGGTGGAATTTTTGTCTTAGGTAATATTCCAGCAATTTTAGGGGATAATGTATGGAAAGATGTTACCATTTTTGGCAAAAGCATTTTTGATTTCTATGATTATATTAGTGGAAATATTCTCTTTATGCTGACCGCACTTGGTTGTGCTGTTTTCGTTGGTTTCGTATTAAAAGATGAGGCGAAAAAAGAACTTTCTCCGACACCTGACTCAACATTCACTAAAATCTGGTTTAACTATGTGAAATTCGTTGTGCCAGTGATTATTTTAGTCATCTTTATCAGCAACCTATTCTAAAAAAGAAAAACCGAGTCTTTACTCGGTTTTCTTTTTTTAAAGGAAATGTTTATAAAAATATTTGTGCCTTTAAGCCAATTCGCTGCCCTTCTTTTATAACATTTTCTAACCGCACTTTGAATCCATGTAATTCCGCAATTCGCATGACAATAGAAAGCCCTAAACCACTGCCCTTTTCATTTTGCCCAGCTGGACGATAAAAACGCTGACCAAGTTTTTTCAAATCTTCAGGTTCAACGCCACCGCCATTATCTTCAACAATAACCTGAGAGGATGCTATTTTCACTGAAACGGTTGTATCTTCAGAACAATACTTAATGGCATTATCGAGTAAATTTCTAAACATCAATGAAACTAAAATTGGTTGCCCTTGTTTTGACTTTGGTTCAGATTCTTTCTCAAAAGCCAACGTAATTTTACGCTTTTCTGCCACAAAATAACGATCTGCGATCAGCGATTGAATGATGCCTTCCCAATCAATAGGCTGTAATTCTTCCAATTCTTGTAAATTATCCAGTTTTGAAAGGGTCAATAGTTGTTCAATTAACTGCGATGCACGATCAATCCCTTGTGTTAAATGCAAAAGTGCTTGTTCTCGTAATTCGCTATCATCACCAGCCAGTTGAGCAACTTCGGTTTGAATACGCAGTGCCGCCAATGGACTACGTAATTCATGGGCTGCATCAGAGGTAAAACGACGTTCGCGTTGTAACATAGCCGAAGTGCGGTCAAAAAATTGATTTAAATTTTTTACTAAGGGTAAAATTTCAACGGGTAGCCCCTCAGTATTCAGTAATGACAGATCACCAGATTTTCTCGTTCGTACTTCTTGGCTTAAACGTTTAATCGGTCGAAGTTCTTTATGAATCAACCATCCTAAAACAATAATCAAGATAGGCAAGCTAGCAAACCAAATCCACATTTGCCCAAAGATCATTTCTTCAATTAAATCTTCACGGTAGTCAAGCTCTTGCCCAACGGCAATAATCAAATTTCCATTTGCTACAGGCTGCAGAAAATACGCCATTCATCGTCATCATTCAGCATATAGCCTTTCGCAAAGCCAATTTCATTATCAAACACAAAATTATCGCCATTACGCCCATCTGTTAATAAACGTTTTCCATCCTTAGAAAAAATAGCAAAAGCCAATGCGTCATCATCATAGTTTTTTTGAACGAATGTGGCTGGATTTTATTAATATTTTCCACATGCTCTAACAGAATATGACTAAGATCTGGATTGGCAAGACGTTCAGCAAAAAGAATTTGTTGGGCATCGAAAACATCATTCACTTCACTACGCACCTGCCACCATGCGACAGCAGTAGATACGCCCCACACAAAAAGTGCGGTGAAAGAAAGAACAGAAATAAGACGAAAACTTAAACGTTTGTTTTTCATTTATTGGGTTACTCCCAACGCATATCCAACTCCGTGAACTGTTCGAATAAATTGCTTACCTAATTTCTGACGCAAATTATAAATATGCACGTCTAACGCTCCGCTGCTAATTTCTTCATCCCAGCTTGATAATTTTTCTTCAATAGATAAGCGAGACAATACGCGATCTTTATTCAGCATAAATAATTCAAGCAATTTATATTCACGGCTTGTTAAAGAAATAGGTTGATTATTTAGCCAAACAGAACGCTGATTTGGATCGAGTTTAACGCTTGCGTGCTCAATCACCGAATGATTATGGCCATAACGACGACGAATCAGTGCTTGCAAACGCGCCGCAACTTCAGCCAAAGCAAAAGGCTTGCAAAGGTAATCATTTGCACCACTTTGTAAACCTTTAACACGTTCATCTAAGGTATCTCGGGCAGTCAAAATCAATACGGGTACATCTTGATGTTTGGAACGCCATTGTTGTAATACCTCTAATCCATCAAGTTTAGGCAATGTCAAATCCAATACCACCGCATCATAAGGCGCAAACGCTAAGGCATCCATTCCTGTTTTACCATCTGTAAACCAATCCACCGTAAAACCAAGTTTAGTTAAACCAATCTGTAAACCATTGCCGATTAGATTATCGTCCTCTATCAATAAAATTCTCATAAAAATTGACCGCACTTTATAAATAAAAACAGCGAGCTAATGCTCGCTATCTTCAAAGATAATTATTCTGCTTTTTCGATACGCAATACATCAAGTTCTGCTTTCTCAAATACCTCGTTATCCAATTTTCCATAAATTTTCACTTTATCCTTTGAATCTACGTTTAAACCATTCCAAATGCGTTTTTTGATTTCAATCTTGATTTGCCCAGTCCCATCAGTAAACCAGAATTCATCGTCATCAATTTGTTGTGTGATATTACCCACTAAAGTGATCATTGAATTATCTGCCGCAGATAAAGCTTGTTTTACACTAATTGCTGAAGGGGTTGCTTGTTGAAAACCGCCTTGAGCATTTCCGCCATTAAAACCTGCAAATGCAGAAGTGGTTGCTAATACGAAGATTGTTGCTAATGCAAATTTTTTCATAATGTTTCCTTTTTAAGTCAGTTAATTTCAAGCACCATTGCTTGGATGTACGTATTAAAACAAATAAATCTTAAGAAAAGATTAAGAAACATAAAAAAAACTAAATTTTTTTAATTTAGTTTTTTCATAAATTAAAGTTTATTTAGCTGCTCAATAGATGGTGCGTAATAATAAGCACCCGTTACAGCCTTAGTAAAACCTAAAATGCGGTCAGTTTTTCCGTCTTTTTCACCAAACATATTCAGCAACTGTTGTTCAATGTTATAAAGCGTTGCACAGTAAGCAATAAAGAATAATCCGTGCGTACCGCTCGCCGTACCATAAGGTAAACTCTGACGTAAGATTTTTAATCCCTTGCCATTCTCTTTTAAATCTGTACGACCAACATGAGAAGTATCTGCCTTATCTTCCATTTCTACGCTATCCGTTTTGGTGCGTCCGAACACATTTTCTTGTTTTGCTGTATTTAATTTTTCCCATTTAGCGAGATTATGTTCATAACGTTGAGTAAACACATAACTCCCATCTTTATCATTGCCATTTGAAATTAAGGCAACTTCTGATCGTTGTGCATCCTTTGGATTTTCAGTTCCGTCAATAAAACCAGTGAGATCTCGTTCCTCCACCCAACGGAAACCATGAATTTCTTGCTGAACATCAATAGCTTGAGCAAAAGCATTCACTGCAGCTTGTGCAACAGAAAAATTAACATCAGGGCGTAACGATTGAATATGTACTAAAAGATCAGTTTGTGTACTTGGCGCAGTTAAATCACCTTTTCCTAAAGTGATAAAAGGTTTAAGTTCTGGTGCATCCTGCCCACCAAGGGTTTTCCAAGCTTTATCGCCGAAAGCAACTACTGCTCCCAAACGTGCATCGGGATAAGTTTGTTGAAGCTGTTCTAAGCGAGTAAGGAATTGGCGAGCCGCCGCTGGAATCTGAGAATAATCTGAGATATTTGCTTCTAAAAATACGCCTGCTTTGCAACCATCAAGCAAAATACCAGTTTGTGCTGTCATAAAAATCTCCTAAAAGGACAATTGGAAAACGCTTGCATTATACATAATGTCATTAAAAAATCTTAAATATTCAAATAAAACTTGATCTAAGTAGCAAAAACTCAAATTTATTGTTGAGATTTTTTCTCATTAGATATATCTTTCAAATACGAATAGATTTCATTTATAAAGTTATTAGTTCTATGCCGTACCTTTTACGTTATATCAGCATATCTTTACTATTTTTATTTTCTCAAGCAGTCTTTGCCGATAACTATCAAAAATGGGTAGATGACATCACTCAACGCTTGAATCACACCGAACAACTTCTTAAAGAAAACAAAATTGATGATGCCAAAACCGAAGTACAAATGGCTTATTTTGAAGTATTTGAAAATTTAGAAGGCCCCATTCGAATTAATTTTTCTGCGCAAAAAAGCTATCAAATGGAAGCCACTTTTGGTGAAATTCGCAAAATGATTGGCGAAGGTAAACCAATGAATGAGGTTCAAGCCAAAATCAACGGTTTAAAAAAGGAATTACAAGAAGTTTTACCTTCTCTTGTTGAAGGGCATCAACTCAATGCTGATAGTCAGCACGGCGTTTATGATAATCAAGCCATCAAACCTTATTGGCAACAAAGTTTCAAAACCATTGATGATCTCGTCGCACAAGCCATTACCGCCTATGAAAACGGTGATTTTGCCAATGCTAAAAAAGCATTCCAACAAGCTCAATATGACGGCTACAAAAATTCTGAAATGGAAATGTCGGTTAGAACCAACCGCTCTTCTGAAATTTCTGCGGCGATCAATCAACAATTCTATAATTTGATTCGTTTGAGTGAGCAGCCTGATCAAATTACAGAAATTGCTTACCAAAGCACACAACTCTTGCAAGATATTGAAGAACAGCTTCCTAATTTGCCAACCACTCGCGATGAGCAAAACACTCAAGCGACACAATCACAAGCGCAAACTTCAGATAAGGTTGCAGAGCAAGATTGGACAAAAATTACGACTGAAATCAACCAACGTATTCAACAAGCTATCGCCCTTTATGAACAAGGCGATGCGAAAAAAGCCATGCTTGCGGTGCAAGACACTTACTTCGATGTATTTGAAAGTTCTGGCATGGAAAACAAAGTAGGCTCGCGCGATAGCAACTTTAAAGCAGAATTAGAAGGTTATTTCACTCGTTTAGTCAGCCTGATGAAAGCGGGAAATGGCGACAAATTACAAGAACAAGCTACAGGTTTAAGCCTAAACTTAGCGAAAGCCGTTCAAATATTGCAAGGTGGCGAACAGAGTGATTGGTCCATGTTCTTATATAGCTTGCTTATTATTTTACGTGAAGGCTTAGAAGCGTTGTTAATCGTTGCCGCTATTGTGGCTTATATGGTGAAAAACAATCATCACGATAAATTGCCAGTTATTCGCCAATCCGTTTATGTGGCGTTAGTGGCAAGCGTAGTTACCGCATTCATATTCCAGCTTATTTTTGAAAACTCAGGGCAAAACCGCGAATTGCTTGAAGGTTTCACAATGATTATTGCAGTCTTCATGTTATTTAGTATGAGTTACTGGTTGCTTTCTAAAGTCGAAGCACAAAACTGGAAACGCTATCTCGAAGGCAAACTTTCAACGGCATTAACAGCAGGCTCTCTATTCGGCTTATGGCTTACCAGTTTCCTTGCTGTATATCGTGAAGGCGCAGAAACCGTATTGTTCTATTATGCCCTAGCTGGTGATGCGAAAAGTGCGGTCAGTTTAGCCTATCTTTTTGCTGGCTTTATTTGCGGGGTGATTTTACTGGCGATTTGTTACTTTGTGATGCGTTACACAGTAGTGAAATTACCACTTAAGCCATTCTTTATGTTTACAGGTTCATTTATGTATTTAATGGCATTTGTATTCGCCGGCAAATCTGTACTTGAACTTATTGAGGGTAAACTGTTTGAACCAACATTAATTAACGGTGTACCAGAAATCTCGTGGTTAGGTGTTTATCCTTATGTGGAAACCCTTGTACCACAAGCAATCTTAATTCTTGCTGCTATTTTTGCTTTGTTTGTTATGAAATATCAAAGCAAAAAAGCGGTTTTAAATTAACTCAAAACTCATCTCAGGAGAGAAACTATGAAAAAAGCACTTCTTAGCGCAAGTTTATTAGCAGGAATGTTTGCAGCAACTTCTGCTTACGCATTCCAAGAATATCCAATCGGTGAAGCGGTTACCATGAATGACATGGAAATTGCAGCGGTTTACTTAAAACCAGTGGATATGGAACCTCGCGGTATGGGCTTACCTGCAGCAAAATCTGATATTCACTTAGAAGCAGATATTCACGCGGTGAAAGGTAACAAAAACGGTTTTGGTGAAGGTGAATGGATGCCTTATTTAACCATCAACTATACCTTAGTCAATACCGATACTGGTGCTAAACAAGAAGGTACCTTCATGCCAATGGTTGCTGGCGATGGCCCACACTATGGCGCAAATATCAAAATGATGGGCGTGGGTAACTACAAATTAACTTATCATATCGATCCGCCACCAAAAGCAGGTATGCACCGCCACACTGACGAAGAAACTGGCGTGGGTCGTTGGTGGAAACCATTTGATGTAAATTATGAATTTAAATTTACTGGTTTAAAATAATAGTGCTGTAGGGTGGGCTTCAGCCCACCAATTAACAATCAGACATAAAAAACGGTGGGCTAAAGCCCACCCTACCATTTAAAATACGCTTTCTATGACTTATTTTTTCATTTTTGTTCTGCAAGCTCTTTTGCCAATTTCGCTTTTACTCGGTGCATCTTGGGCAATTAAAAAAGGCAATATTTCGCCTAAAACGCTTATTTGGTTAAGCCTTATTGGCTTGGCTTTGGGTGTTGTCCTACGACTAAATATTCCTAATGGACAAACCACCAATCTTATTCTAACCATCTGCTTTTTAATTATCTTCTTACTTTTTGCAATCAGCCAATGGAGCAAATCATCAAATCTTGCCGCATTCTGGCAATTTGCATTAATGCTTATCGCAGGAGCAACTTGGGCGAAAGATCCAAACATCACCGCACTCACCAACACAGATGTCATCAACACTGATTTTATTTTAAATATAAGTGCGGTCATTTTTGGCGTAATCTTTAGCTTAGCCTCAAGTGCATGGCTCTATTTCTTACTTAAACAGCAACAAAAAACACAAGGAAAATCTACCGCACTTTTTGCACTCACCTTTTTACTTTTTATCGCGTTAATTCTTCCGCTTATAGCAGAACTACTGCTTACCTTGATGAAATTACAACTCATTGAACTCACCAAAGTGCGGTTAAGTTTTGTGGCAAAATCAGGAGAAATCTCCGCTTGGCTCAATATCATTTGTGTTGCGTTAATGTCAGTTATTTTGTGTATTTTTACCATTCAAACACATTCAAAACATTTAAGAGAAGCAAAAGCCGAAAAAGATCTGATTGAAAAACGCAAAAGATTAGCCTTCGTACAAACATCAAAACGCACAATTTACTGGGGCATATTTGGTATTTTATTTGTGGCTGCAAGCCAACTTTATTGGGAAAAAGTTGCCTCTCAACCGCCACAACTTTCTGAAGCAGTTCCAGTACAACTTAATGACAAAAATGAAGTGCATTTAGCACTAGAGCCACTTAAAGACGGTAAACTTCACCGTTTCGTTTGGATTGCTGATGATGGCAAAGCCGTACGTTTTTTCATTATCAATCGTCAACCGAATAAAGTCAGTATGGCGGCAGTATTCGATGCTTGCCTACTCTGCGGCGATCAAGGCTATGTCATGCAAGGCAATCAAGTGGTCTGCGTTGGTTGTGGCGTGCATCTCTTTATTCCATCTATCGGTAAACCAGGCGGTTGTAACCCTGTACCGATTGAAAATTGGCAACAAACTGAAAATGAAATCGTGATTTCTCGTAAAAGTCTTGAAGATGGCTTAAATCTATTCAGTACGATTGTAGAAATTGAAGTACAAGATCCGATTAGTGGCGCCAAACTCAAAAACACTAAAACTGAATATAAATATAGCCACGAAGGGCATACTTATTTCTTTGAGAACGAAAAAAATCTCGATTTATTCCGCGATAATCCCGATAACTATCTCAGCATTAACAAAAACGAAAATCCAAAAGGGGAATAACAATGCTTGCTAGAATGTTATTTCAATCTTGGCGATTTGGTATCAAACGTAAATTGCTCGCCATTATCACTATTTTCTTAGCCGCTGGCTTAGTCTCTGCGCTACTTGCTATTTCCATTGATATTGGTGACAAAATGGCGAAAGAGCTGAAATCTTACGGTGCCAATATTTTGGTGGAGCCAGCCAACAATGCGGCATTGCCTGATGAACTCAGCCATAGTGCGTCATTATCTAGCCAAGATTTTTTAGATGAAAAAGAGCTTCCCAACATCAAAGATATTTTCTGGCGAAACAATATCGTGGGGTTTGCCCCGTTGCTTTCAGCAAATGTGCAAGTGACAAAATATTCACAAAATTCCACCGCACTTTCAGCCTCAAAAACGATTAATGCGCTTGGTACCTTTTTTGATCATAATATTGCCATACCTGATGAAGAGGATTACCACACAGGACAACGAATCATTAGCCCTTATTGGAAAGTGGAAGGGGAATGGGTTGATGATTTAAACAATGACTTTGGCGAAATCGTCCCTGCACTTGCTGGCGAACAACTAGCCAAAAGTAATGATTGGAAAATTGGCGATAAACTTAGCTTAAGCTACACAAACGATAACGGCGAAAGCCAACAAAGTGCGGTAGAAATTAAAGGAATTTTAAGTACCGGTGGAACAGAAGATAATCAGCTTGTGATGCCCCTAAGTACGGTACAAAATTTGCTGGGTTTAGAAGGCAAAGTGCAATCCGTCCGTGTATCTGCCCTCACCGTGCCTGAAAATGATCTTTCCCGTAAAGCGCGTGCCAATACGGATGCCTTAGATGCGGAAGCCTATGACCGTTGGTATTGCACCGCTTATGTTTCGTCAATTTCTCATCAATTAGAAGAAGCGATTTCTGGCGCAATGGTTCGCCCAATTTGGCAAGTTGCTGCCTCTGAAGGTGTAGTCATTGGTAAAATCCAACTCTTACTGGCGGTCGTTACCTTCGTGGCATTAATCGCTGCGGCAATGGGTATCGCTTCCTTAATGAGCGCAGGAATTATCGAACGCTCAAAAGAAATAGGCTTAATGAAAGCACTAGGCGCTTATCAATGGCAAATTACCTTACTGTTCTACTGCGAAGCGGTGCTAAGTGCATTAGTAGGCGGAATATTTGGCTGTTTAGCTGGATGGGGATTAGCCAAATTTATCGGTGCCGCATTATTCGGTGCGCCTCTTGATTTCGCTTGGATCGTCGTGCCTTGTGTTCTCGTACTCTCTATTCTTATTGCGGTGATTGGCACTTGGTTCCCAGCACATAAAATCGCTAAACTTTACCCTGTCGAGGTGCTTTATGGCAGAGCATAAAAGCGCAAATACTCAAAGCATGTTCTGGCGATTAATTTTCCGCGCATTGCGATTACGCCTCCAACGAGTATTCATTATTTTCACCGCACTTACTGTGGGCGCAAGCATTGTCACTGCAATGGCAGCGGTTTACTTCGACATAAACACCAAAATGAGCCAAGAACTGCGTACTTTCGGAGCAAATTTCTACATTGGTTCAGCTGATGGCGGAATGATGAATCAAGCAGAGTTAAACGCAATTTTACAAAAAGCACACGATGGTTTTATCACCGCAGCCAGTCCTTATCTTTATGGTGTCGCACGCAGTGATTTAGAAAAAATTGTTCTGATGGGCGTAAATTTTGATGCGATGCGAATCCTCGCCCCTTACTGGCAAATTACAGGTTCTGCAATCAACGTAAACTTTGACGACCGCAATGCAATGATTGGGAAAACCCTTGCTGAACGATTACATGTTAAAGTGGGCGATAGCCTACAACTGTCTAAAAATGCCGTAGAAAAACACAGTTTCAACATTAAAGGAATTGTAGAAACTGGTGATGCAACTGACAACATGCTTATTGTAAATGTTGAATTTGCACAAAATTGGTTAGATAAAGAAGGCGTAGCAAACAACGCATTACTCAATGTGCAAAATGAGCAAGGCGCCAATACAGTGGATCAATTTGCCGAAAAAATCATGCAACAATATCCCGATTTAACCGCACGCCCGATCCGTAAAGTTTCCGCCTCAGAAGGGCGGATTTTAGAAAAAATTAAAGGCTTAATGTGCTTAATTTCCCTTGTGATTTTGGTGCTTGCAACCTTATGTGTGAATACCACCTTAATTGCAATTGTCGGCGAACGATCCAAAGAATTTGCCTTACAAAAATCACTGGGTGCGAAAAAATTTGACATCATTCGCCAAATCAGCACCGAAATTTTAATTATCGCTTTCTGTGCCATTATTATCGGACTTGGCTTGGGTTATTTATTAGCTCAAGTATTGGGAATAACTGTATTCAAATCTTATATTGATATGCGACTTCCTGTATTGCCAATTACGATTGTACTTTCGTTATTAGTGACATTTGTGGCTGTTATTATTCCAACACGTCGAGCATTAAGTATTAATGTTGCGAATGTGTTGAAGGGTGAGTAAAAGTGAAATGCTTATAAATTAGATAATAAAAGAGAAAAACCATGACTAACTTTGTAATAGAAACCCAACATTTATATAAACGCTTTGGGCAAGTTACCGCCCTTGAAGACATAAATATTCAAATCAAACAAGGGGAATTTGTTGCTATTATGGGGGCATCAGGCTCTGGTAAAACCACGCTGATGAATATTTTAACGGGCTTAGATACCGCTAGCGAAGGAAAAGTCATTTTAGATGGCGTGGATGCGGCCCAATTAGATGAAGTCGGTCGTCAACGTTTCCGCGCAGAAAAAATTGGCTTAGTGTTTCAACAATTCCATTTAATCCCTTATTTGACTGCTCTTGAAAACGTGATGCTGGCACAACATTATCACAGCGTGATTGATGAAGCATCTGCCAAAGCGGTATTGGAACAAGTAGGCTTAGGCCATCGCATTGATCATCGCCCTAGCCAACTTTCAGGCGGTGAGCAACAACGTGTTTGCATTGCGCGTGCATTAGTGAATCAACCGCCCGTTATCTTTGCCGATGAACCAACGGGAAATTTAGATGAGCAAAATGAATCTTTAGTTTTAGATTTGCTCACAAAACTTAATCAACAAGGGCGCACTATTGTAATGGTGACGCATAATCCAGAGTTAGGTAAACTCACCGATCGTGTTATTTATTTACATCACGGAAAATTTGTAAAGGAAGAAAATCATGCGAACAAATAAACTATTGAAATTAGTTGCCATAAGTGCGGTTATTTTTGGCGCCGTTTCTTGTAAAGATGAAGTTGCCTCAGTAGGGCAAAAAGCACCTGATATTGCTGCCTATGATCTTCAAGGTAATCCTGCAAACCTTGAGAATTGGAAAGGCACACGATTACTTATTTTTTGGTCAGAAACTTGTGGACGTTGCATCGCAGAGTTAAAAGAATTTGAAAAACTCGCAGAAGAGAATCCTGGCAAAGTTTCACTGATTGCGATTAATGTGGATAGCGATAAAATGGACACCAAAGCCGTCGTGGCTAAACGTGAACTCCATTTGCCTGTAATTAAAGATCAAATGAAAATTACAGCTGAACGTTATCAACTTATCGGCACGCCAACTTCATTTGTCATTAGCCCTGAAGGAAACATTCAAGCTAAATATGAAGGAAAAATACCCGAATCGGATCTAAACAAATTATTCAAAGGATAACCAATGAAACGAATTTACAAAACTACTCTATTCTCTTTAAGTTTACTTACTGCCAGCCAACTTGTATTGGCTGATATGAATGCGAAACAAGCTGAAAATTTTTATAAACGAACCTGTGCGACTTGCCATGGGAAATCCGCTGAAAAATCAGCATTGGGACAATCCAGAATTATCAATACGCTAAATTCAGAGGAAATTTACACCGCACTTTCCGATCGTAAAAGCGGAAAAATACAAGGTGCAGGCAACATGGTAAAAAGCAGATTGAGTGAAAAAGATATAAAAATGCTGTCTGAGTTTGTGCCAATCCTAAAAAAATAAAACCTTTCAATTTCTTCCATTTTTACAAAAAGATTGTATATTTATCATCATTTTTATGGCAAAATACCATGCGTAGCTCCTTTAAAAGGGAGCTAAATATTTTTGGTTTCTTTTTGAAATTCAAATATGCGCAATAGTAGTACATAATGTATTGCTATTTTTACCAGTTATTTTTTAGGAAACTAATCAATGAACAAAATTTTTAAGATAATTTGGAATAAAACGACCCAACGATTGGAAGTCGTTTCTGAATTAGCAAAATCGCAAGGGAAAGCAACAGTAAGCACGGATAAGCGAAGTCCTATTAGCTTTACACCTAAATTTAAACTTTCTCTTATTTCGTCGTTAATAATAGGAATAACCTCTATTCCTGTTATAGCAGCAACACCAGCAGAATGGGCTGACAATATTAGATGGAATAACTACCCTGATAATGCAACTATTAAGGGAGCTTTTGAGTTAGGTACCAGTAATAAATATGGTCCAGAATTGAGCAGAGATAAAGAAAAAGCTTTTATCGTTGGTGCAGATAATAGACTAAATACTCCAGCATCTGGTTTATCACTCAATGTAGTTGGGCGAGGCAACTTAGTAAAGTATGGTAATCGTGTAAATATATTCGGTGATAGTAATAATATTTACGGTGATAATGGGGTTCATGGTGATCTTCTTGTACTTGGTACAAATAACAAACTTGAAAATCCCACTAATTATGGTCTCGTTATTGGACACAAAAACAATCTGAACAACTCTCCATTTGGTATTGGTAATGAATTAACTCTCAGTGGTGGGGGGAGAGCGATAGGTAGGAATATTACTCTAGATAAGTTAAAATTCAATGGAGGATTCCGCCCGGACGATTCTGCTGGATTAGCGTTCGGTGAATCTATTAATGCATTCGGTAATCACTTAGTCGTCGGACGTGATATCAATGTAGACAAAAAAAATAATAGCGCTAACACTAATAATCCAAATGATAAAAATTTAGCACGTTCAACAGTTTTAAGACGTAGCGTATTCTTTGGGGATTCAATTACTTCTGATGGAGCAATTAATTCTGTTTTTATTGGTCGCTCAATCACATCATCTGGTTCGGAATCAACCAAAAATCAAGTTGGTGTCGGTTCAAATATTACATTTAGTAGTGGACTCTCTAACGCAACAGCTATCGGTTCTCATCTCACCGTTAAAGCAACTGACGCAACGGCTATAGGTACGCGTGCAACCGCAGAAAATATTGGTGATATCGCATTAGGTGCTGATTCAACAACAACAGGTGCAACAAACACTTTATCTGCTTGGAATGTTGGAGGCACAAACTTAGCTAACTCTTATAATGCTAATATCAAGAGCACAAACAATGGAGTCGTTTCAGTAGGTAGTTCTAGTGTTAGACGCCAAATCAAAAATGTTGCCGCAGGTGATGTGTCAGCAACATCAACCGATGCGGTGAACGGTGCGCAACTTTACCATGCTGCAACCGCATTAAATAAATTAGCTACAGATGCCAAAACTACAGCGGTAGCAGCTGATAAGAAAGCAACTGTAGCGTCAA
>MDJB01000017.1 GCA_001752465.1 Haemophilus quentini | reverse complement strand
GGTTCCTTAGGTTATTTGCCTAGCATTCATTGTGGGGCTTTTTCTTGCGCATTTTATAATAAGAATGGGGCACTAAAAAACAATAACGCAACATAACGAACCAGTTTTCCAATAAAGATAAAGACGCTACTTACCACAAAATTTAATCTTAACCAACCTGCTATGGCGCAAAATAAATCACCAACTACAGGCAGCCAGCTTAAAAGTAAAGTAATCGCCCCATAACGCTTTATCTGATTCATTACCCATAAAGTGCAGTGATTTTTTGGATCAAATTTTGGCATCCATCGCCCAATCCCGTAAGTAGTTAAACTCCCCAATCCATTGCCAAGCGTGGCGAAAAAAACGAGTGCCAATATATCTGTACTAAATAAAGATCCCAGCGCCAATTTAGGGACTGCAAGAGCAACAAACACCACTTCTGAATTACCTGGTAATACCGTTGCACTCAAGAATGCACTGACAAACATGAGGCATAACGCATGAGTTTGCCAAAAATCAGCACTAAAAAATGAAAAAATATCCATTATCTTGGCGAAATGATTTCTCGTGTACGCACATCAAATACGTCCATTCCCGCATTTAATCCCGCTTGTACACCTAAATCAGCATCCTCAAATACGATACAACAACTTGGATTCGCTTGAATTAATTCCGCACAACGTAAAAAAGTTTCTGGATGTGGTTTATGTTCTTTTACATCATCTGCACTGACAATGGCATTAAAGTAAGGTGCGATAGCCAGTTTATCCATCAACATATCAATAATTTTACGGTGTGAGCCAGATCCCAGCGCAATCGGCTTTTTCTGATGGAAGGATTTAACAATCTCAAAGGTTGGCAATAACTTTGATTGAGTCGGAATAAGTTGGTAAGACAATTCACGTTTTGCAGCAAGCACATCCTCAATTCGATCTCGTGGCATATTCGCCGCTTTCATCATTTCCCCCGCGATGGTTCGAACCGTCGCCCCGCCGAAGTTATACATAATTTGGCAATCAAATTCATAGCCAAATCGCTCTCCCACCATCGTCCAAGCCTGCGCATGTACAGGCATGGTATCGATTAAAGTTCCATCCATATCAAAAATCAATCCTTCATATGGATTGAACATCTCATAATCTAACATTTTTACATCCTTACAAATTTTTACCATTTTGCTACAAAACTGTGATCTGTGCACTATTTTATTTCAGTAAAGTGCGGTAAAGTAGTGGACAAATTTTGAACTAATAAAAACAAATGCGGTTATTTAAGCAACTAGAACGTTGGAAAATTCGCAGGCAAATAAATCAATCTATTATTGATGTAGTATTTCGTTTACGAGATCGATTAGCTCATTACTGGCAAGCTGATGTGAATACGCCTCAAGTGGATTTTATGCTGCTACACATTGCTTGCAGCTTAGGTCGAATAGAACGAGGGGGTTGCGTTTCACCACTTTATCCAGAAATGCTCGAAGAAATTCAAAGTGCGGTCATTTTTCCACAAGTTTTAGCTATCCATCAAGATTTACTCAACTTGATGCCGTTTTTCATTCCTGAAGCAGAACAAACCTATTTTTTAGCGAGCATTCATTCTTTGGTTCTTGAACAGAAACAATTAAAATCTGTGATGTTATATAAATTAGCCCACTTATAAAAAATGACCTAGCTTTTAGACTAGATCATTTTTATATCTTAACGATATTTATCTAAAAATTTGTAATATTGAACACCAATCTTTGTCGCAAGATCTTTGATAATTCGACCACCATAAACAGAAGGAACTTTCAGGCCTTCAAAAATAGATAAACGTTCATCGTCACCCAAAATCGCCTCAGCTACAATTCGCCCTGCAAGACCAGTCAAAGCAACACCGTGACCAGAATAACCATGAGCAAAATAAATATGCGGAGAAATACGACCAAAATGTGGCGTTGAGTTTAATGTCATATCAATCGGGCCAGCCCAGCCATAATCGATTTTTACATTTTCAAGTTGCGGGAATACGCGCAACATATTTTTCCGCATAATCGTGACCATATCTTTTTCTGAGCTAGAATCACTACCAAAGAGCAAGCGATTGTCAGCACTCAAACGATAATAGTCTAATAATAAATTGTTATCGCACACCGACATTCCATTATTAATAACAGAATCAGCAACCGCTTGACTTAACGGCTCTGTGGCAATAATAAAACTTTCTACAGGTAATATTTTACGATTAATTCCGTGGTGAATAGATTTTGGGAGAGCATCAATATAAGCATTGATGGCTAAAATAACGTCTTGAGAAATAACCGCACTTTTAGCTGTTTTAACCTCAACGCAACCATTTTTCTCAACCATATCCACTACGGGAGATTGTTCAAAAATCTGAACACCCAGATCGACACAAGCTTTCGCTAAACCTAAGCAATAATTAAGTGGATGTAAATGCCCTGAGTTACTATCAAATAAGCCCCCCACATAAATATCACTGCCTAAGTGCTGTTTTAATTTAGCCTTATCCCAAAGTTGCATATTCTGATAGCCAAAATTTTCATGACTTTCTTTTTCAATTTCAATTAAGTCATCCATTCTGCGTCCATTTAATGCCAATGTGGCATAGCCTTTTTTCCAGTCGCATTGAATGCCATATTTTTCAATACGCTCATCAATAATATCAATGGCCTCTAATGACATATTCCAAAGTTTATGCGCTTTATCTTCGCCAACTTGTTTAACGTATTCATCAATGCCTTCTTCAAAGCCATTAATTGCTTGCCCACCACTACGACCAGAAGCGCCAAAGCCCACTCGAGCGCCCTCTAATACAATGACTTTTTTTCCTTTCTCCGCCAGTTCTAATGCCGCAGATAAACCAAAAAATCCAGCCCCGATCACACACACATCAGCATGTTCAATTTGAGTTAACGGCGGGAATTGAAAATCTTGGTTACGAGAGTCGAAATAATAAGAGCGAACGTGTTCTTGATAGGCAAAATTAAGCATAAAAAATCTCTTAGGAAAAAACTGGCAAAATCTTACCCCGAAAGGGAAATATGTCAAACCTTTTACGAAAAAAATGCTATACTGCGCACGCGCAAAATTTGTGCGTTTTATGATGAACGATAACCCTCGGAGGTCAATAAATTGAAAAAATTCTTTGCTCACTCACTCAAAAATCTTTTCCTTTCCACCACCGCACTTTTCGCGGTTTCCGCTTTTGCCAATAACAAACTTTACGTTTATAACTGGACAGACTATGTACCTTCTGATTTAGTCGCACAGTTCTCTAAAGAAACCGGCATCGAGGTGATTTATTCTACCTTTGAAAGCAACGAAGAAATGTACGCGAAACTCAAACTTACTCAGAATACTGGCTCTGGCTATGATTTGGTGTTTCCATCAAGTTACTACGTAAATAAAATGATTAAGGAAAAGATGCTTCAACCGATTGATCAAAGTAAATTGACCAATATTCATCAAATCCCTAAACATTTATTAAATAAAGAATTCGACCCAGAAAATAAATATTCATTACCTTATGTTTATGGACTTACTGGTATTGAAGTTAATGCTGATGAGATTGATCCTAAAAGCATCACCAGCTGGGCGGATTTATGGAAACCTGAATTTAAAGGCAAAGTTCTCATGACCAGTGATGCGCGTGAAGTATTCCACGTAGCATTATTGCTTGATGGTAAATCGCCAAATACCACCAATGAAGAAGACATCAAAACAGCTTACGAGCGTTTAGAAAAACTTTTACCAAATATAGCGACCTTTAACTCTGATTCGCCAGAAGTCCCTTACGTACAAGGTGAAGCAGCAATTGGTATGATTTGGAATGGTTCTGCTTATTTAGCACATAAAGAAAATCCATCTCTCCAATTTGTCTATCCAAAAGAAGGCGCAATTTTCTGGATGGATAACTATGCAATTCCAACTACAGCAAAAAATGTTGAAGGCGCGCATAAGTTCATTGACTTCTTACTTCGTCCAGAAAATGCCAAAGTTGTAGTAGAACGCATGGGCTTTTCTATGCCAAATGAAGGAGTCAAAGCATTACTCAGCCCAGAAGTTGCCAATGATCCGAAATTATTTCCACCAGCATCAGAAATAGAAAAAGGGATTATGCAAGGTGATGTTGGAGAAGCTGTCGATATTTATGAAAAATATTGGAGCAAATTAAAAACCAATTAATTTCTCAATTTAGAAAACAAAAAAGTGCGATGAAATTTGATCTGCACCCCAAAAGTTGGACTAACCAAACCAACAATTGAGGTGCAGATTTTATTATGGGTAAACACTACATAATCGAATTTAAATTACAGGTTCTTCAATCTATTCTTAATAGAAAAATGAGTATTAAGAATCCACTAGTATTTATAATAAACAAAACTAATGGTATCATTTTCTATCAGATGGAGGCATATCGTCGATATCCTTACTGAAAATGGCAGTATTCAAAGTATGTCAAGAAAAAGGAATTTCTTAGATATATGACATATAGAAAGTTTCTTTGGACTATTAAATTCACTGCACTTCTTATATAGCTAATATAAAAAAGGAGAATCAAATGATGCTCCTAAAATTTAAACCTAACTCAAGCGTGCTCTTCTGCTTTTTCAACCGTTCCTTTGACGGTCAGACAAATTTCCGTTGAAATCAAATGAGAAAGCGTTGACGCCAAATATTCTATTTTCTCAAGATTGCCATTGCCTGATTCATCAAAATAACCTTGCTCTTTCAAATTTGCAATGAACATAGAAAAGACGGCTTTATCAAAGAACTCTGGTGCATTAATACCATGTAACACAGATAAACGCTGTGCAACGAGTTGGCTTTCTTTTTCCAGTTCTGCACGTGAAATATCTGGTTGTTTTTGCAAAATTGTCACCGTAATGTAGTAACGTTGCAAGATTTCACGCATTCCAGCAGACCAAAGTTGTAAAATACGTACTTTTGATTTATTGATAGATAAGAAATTATCATTAGAGTTAATCACCTGTTGGCGCGCAAATTCATCAATAATTTGGTGAATTTGAGTTTTTAACTCTTCTTCACTAAAGTGCAAGAATAACTCGCCTTTTAAGAACGGATAAATCTTGCCGACAGCCTCCACTAATAAATCTTTTTGAATAGCCTCGTAATGCAAAATGATGCTTGCGACCAAAGACGGCAATACAAATAAGTGTTGAATGTTATTGCGATAGTAAGTCATCAAAACGGCCGACGCGCGTTCCAAACGCACAATTTCCCCAAAGTTATCCTTTTCGACTAACACGCCAACACGATCAAGCGTTAATACATGATTTAACATCATTTCAGGCGTAGCCGTTGGCAAGACAACATCTGCGGAATAAGGCACGTTTTGTAGTAATTGTTGGTAACTCGCCAATTGTTCTAAAAGTTGCTCACGAGAAAGTGCACGCTGACGAGAAGACAGTAATGCGGTTCCAACTAAATTCATTGCATTCACCGCGGCAGCTTTATTAATGTTTACCATCACCTGTTTTGATACAGAATCAACTGCAGGAGCAAACCACTGTGGTTTTTCTTCGTGATTTTGCTCTTTCCAATCAGGAAAATGTTGGCTCAAATAGTTTGAAAGCGTAATTGGCTCACCAAAATTCACAAAACCTTGACCAAGATTGCGTAATTTTTTTATTACTCGAATAACCAAACCTGCATTTTCTTTTTCTTTCGCTGCGCCACGCAATTCTTTTGCGTAAGTATCCACTTCTAATACATGCTCATAGCCTACATAAACTGGAACAACGGAAATTGGACGAGTTTGATTATGTTGCAACGCTTGAAATGTCATCGACATCATGCCCGTTTTTGGCACAAGTAAACGACCAGTGCGCGAACGCCCCCCCTCAATAAAATATTCTACAGAATAGCCTCGATGGAATAACTCTGATAAATATTCGCGGAAGATTGCAGAATATAATCTATTTCCTTTAAAAGTGCGGCGAATAAAGAATGCGCCCCAACTGCGGAACATTCTACCCACAGGCCAGAAATTTAAATTAATTCCTGCTGCGATATGCGGCGGAACAAGCCCTTGATGATAAAGCACATAAGAAAGCAATAAATAGTCGATATGACTACGGTGACAAGGCACATAAACAATCTCATGACCTTCAAGTGCTAATTTACGTACTCGATCTGCATTTTGCACATCAATACCAGAATAAAGTTTATTCCAAAGCCAACGTAAAAAACGATCAGCGGCTCGTAAACTTGAATGGCTTACATCTGCAGCGATTTCATCCAAAATCTTATGCGCTTCTTTTTGCGCTTTTTCAATACTGATATTTTTCGATTTTGCTTCATCTTCAATCGCGCGTTGAATTGCTTCTGATTGCAATAATTTATTAAACATAGCTTGGAGATTTGGTAAACGCGGACCTGTCGCAGAAATGCGCTGTTTAGCAAAATGCATTTTTGCAACTCGAGCTAGCTTTTGCGCAATTTTTTCATCGGAGCCATGCTCATTCACCATATAACGTAATGAAACGGCTTGAGAAAAACGTACAAAAGTATCACGCCCAAACCAAATAGCAGCAAAAGTTTTTTGCACGCCATTTAACAAACGCAAGTTAGGCAAGCCAGATTTATCTTCATGCCCAGGAGAACGCCCCCAAAGGACAGAAACTGGAATAAGTTGCACATCTAAACTCTCTGAAGTGCGGTGTAATTCGAGGTATTTATTGAAGATCGTGGTGGTTTCATCTTTCGCACCTTTCGATTTAAAAATGCGGCGTCCCTCATCTAAATAGACATAACGAGGCAACTTCACACCTGCAATTTCATTTTTCTCAGCAGGATCAGGCAAACCTAACGCCAAACAATTTCGACGGAAAATAACGAAATCGGTTTGAGAGGTATAAGGCAAAACATAAACAACAGGTTGGTGAATATTGAGGGAAAGTTCTTCTATCGGATTGGCTGGAATTGGATTATTTTTCACTAATACTGACAGAGGCAAGCTCAATAATTGACGATACATATTTACAAAATTTGCCATGATAAATTTTCTCTTTGTTGTAAATTTGAAATATTTTAACACATCTGATCTCAACCGCTTTAAAAAATTTAGTGGCAGAATGTGACCTAATACACAGATTTAAAAAATAACTATTGCAACTTCACATAATCTGTATACAATACCAGTTATCTGTATTTAAAAACAGGAGTGTATATGAGACCATTAACAGCACGCCAACAAGAAGTGTTGGATTTATTAAAACGTCATTTAGAAACAACTGGCATGCCACCAACACGAGCCGAAATTTCTCGAGAATTAGGCTTTAAATCCCCCAACGCGGCTGAAGAACATTTAAAAGCGCTTTCACGCAAAGGTGCGATTGAAATTATTCCTGGCGCATCTCGGGGTATCCGCATTTTAGACAATAGTGCAAATGAAGAATTTGATGGTTTACCACTCGTGGGCCGCGTAGCGGCTGGAGAACCAATTCTCGCAGAACAACATATCGAAGCAACTTATCGCGTAGATGCCGATATGTTTAAACCACAAGCAGATTTCTTACTCAAAGTTTATGGTCAATCCATGAAAGACATTGGTATCTTAGATGGTGATTTATTAGCTGTACATAGCACCAAGGATGTACGTAATGGACAAATTGTCGTTGCCCGTATTGAAGATGAAGTGACGGTAAAACGCCTTGAGAAAAAAGGTTCTATCATTTATCTACACGCAGAAAATGAAGAATTTGATCCAATCGTGGTAAATCTTGAAGAGCAAGAAAACTTTGAGATTGAAGGCATTGCCGTAGGGATCATTCGCAATAATGCTTGGATGTAATCTGAGTAAATTAGCGAATAAAGTGCGGTAAAAATTTCCTGTGTTTTAGCGCACTTTTCTTCGTCTAAAATTCTGAATTTGCCATTCTTTTTACCGCTCTCTATAATGCAATCAATCTTGAATTTAAATAAAGGATGGAAAAATGCAGTTTTCCAAAATGCACGGATTAGGCAACGATTTTGTTGTGGTTGATGGCGTTACTCAAAATGTTTTTTTCACGTCAGAAACCATTCAACGCTTAGCTGATCGCCACCGTGGAATTGGCTTTGATCAACTTTTACTTGTCGAGCCACCTTATGATCCTGAACTCGACTTTCATTATCGCATTTTCAATGCTGATGGAAGTGAAGTTTCGCAATGCGGAAATGGTGCCCGCTGTTTTGCTCGTTTTGTGACATTAAAAGGACTAACTAACAAAAAAGACATCGCGGTTAGCACGCAAAAAGGCAATATGGTTCTAACGGTAAAAGACGATAACCAAATTCGTGTGAATATGGGTGAACCGATTTGGGAGCCAGCAAAAATTCCATTTACCGCAAATAAATTCGAAAAAAATTACATCTTACGTACAGACATTCAAACCGTATTATGTGGTGCCGTTTCAATGGGAAATCCTCATTGTGTTGTGCAAGTAGATGATATTCAAACAGCAAATGTTGAACAACTTGGCCCTTTGCTAGAGAGCCACGAGCGCTTTCCCGAACGTGTCAATGCTGGTTTTATGCAAATCATCAATAAAGACCATATTAAACTTAGAGTTTATGAACGTGGTGCAGGAGAAACGCAAGCCTGTGGAAGCGGAGCTTGTGCAGCTGTTGCAGTTGGAATTATGCAAGGTTTATTGAACAATCGAGTTCAAGTCGATTTGCCAGGCGGTTCATTAATCATTGAATGGGATGGCATCGGTCATCCACTTTATATGACTGGCGAAGCAACCCATGTATATGACGGTTTTATAACCCTTTAATCTTCTTATCCCCATCAAATTATTAAAGATGAGGATTTTATTCCCCATTTACGCAAACGTTTTCGTTTTGGTGTTTTTCCTTTATAATAGCCCGCGATTTTTACCTCAAACACAACTCAAAGGTACCCGTATGTTTCAAACTTTTCGTGGCTCCCCCGCCCTTTCTGAATTCCGTATTCAAGGCTTAATGCAAAAATTCCAACAAAATCAATTACCGGTAAAATCGGTTTACGCGGAATATTTGCATTTTGTGGAATTAAATCGACCGCTTGTTAGCGAGCAGGAAGCAAAATTAAAAGCATTGTTACATTATGGTCCAACTTTGGCAGAACACGATGCCAAAGGCGAAACCTTTATCGTGATTCCACGCGTCGGCACCATTTCTTCTTGGTCTTCTAAAGCGACAGATATTGCGCATAACTGTGGTTTAAGTGAAGTGGAGCGTATTGAGCGTAGTTTGGCGTATTATTTTGAGTTAAGCCAACCGCTTGATGAAAAAACAACTGAAAAATTGACCGCACTTTTACACGACCGAATGATGGAAACGGTGGTGCGCAATCCACAAGATGCTGAGATTTTATTCCGCCATCAAGATCCGAAACCGTTCAAAACCGTGGATATTTTAAAAGGCGGACGTGAAGCCTTGGTCACAGCTAACGTAGAATTAGGTTTGGCACTGGCAGAAGATGAAATTGATTATTTGGTGGAAAACTTCACTCAATTAGGGCGCAATCCACACGATATTGAACTTTATATGTTCGTGCAAGCCAACTCTGAGCACTGCCGCCATAAAATCTTTAATGTAGATTGGATTATCGACGGCAAAAAACAGGATAAATCCCTATTTAAAATGATTAAAAATACCTTTGAGAAAACCCCTGATTTCGTGCTTTCAGCCTATAAAGATAATGCTGCGGTAATGGAAGGCTCAAAAGTCGGCCGTTTCTTTGCGGATCAAGATGGACAATATCGCTATCACAATGAAGATGCACATATCTTAATGAAAGTGGAAACCCACAACCACCCAACCGCAATTTCGCCATTCCCTGGCGCTGCAACAGGTTCAGGCGGTGAAATTCGTGACGAAGGGGTAACGGGTCGTGGTGCCAAACCTAAAGCAGGTTTAACCGGTTTCTCCGTATCAAACCTTGTCATTCCAAACTTTGAACAACCTTGGGAAAATCCACTTTCCAAACCAAACCGTATTGCTTCAGCCTTAGATATTATGATTGAAGGTCCATTAGGTGGCGCAGCATTTAACAATGAATTTGGTCGCCCTGCGTTATTGGGTTATTTCCGTACCTACGAAGAGAAAGTCAACAGTTTCAATGGGGAAGAAGTGCGTGGTTATCACAAGCCGATTATGTTAGCGGGCGGTATCGGTAACATTCGTGGCGAACACGTTCAAAAAGGCGAAATTCCAGTCGGTGCGAAATTGATCGTATTAGGCGGCCCAGCCATGAACATCGGTTTAGGCGGTGGCGCTGCGTCTTCCATGGACAGTGGTAAATCAAAAGAGGATTTAGATTTTGCCTCTGTTCAACGTGAAAACCCAGAAATGGAACGCCGCTGCCAAGAGGTGATTGACCGCTGCTGGCAATTAGGTGATGAAAACCCAATTCTCTTTATTCACGATGTGGGCGCTGGCGGTTTATCCAATACGATGCCTGAATTGGTGCATGATGGCGAACGTGGCGGTAAATTTGATTTACGCTCCATCCTTTGTGATGAAAAAGGCATGTCGCCATTAGAAATTTGGTGTAACGAATCGCAAGAACGTTATGTCTTAGCGGTTGCGCCAGAAAAACTCGAATTATTTACCGCACTTTGTGAACGTGAGCGTGCGCCGTTCGTGGTCATTGGTGAGGCAACGGAAGAGAAACATTTAACCTTACACGATAGCCATTTTGACAATAATCCAATTGATTTGCCAATGAATGTGTTATTAGGCAAAACCCCGAAAATGATGCGCGAGGTTTCGTCAAAAACTGTCGAAAATCGACCGCTTGCAACGGAAAATATTCAATTAAAAGAAGCTTTCCATCGCGTATTACGCTTACCGGTGGTGGCTGAAAAAACCTTCTTAATCTCCATTGGTGACCGTTCGGTAACCGGTATGGTGGCACGCGATCAAATGGTCGGCCCATGGCAAATTCCTGTATCGGATGTAGCCGTGACAACTGCGTCATTAGACAGATATCACGGCGAAGCCATGGCAATGGGCGAGCGCGCACCTGTGGCATTATTAGACTTTGGGGCATCTGCACGTTTAGCGGTAGCAGAATCCATTACTAACATTGCAGGCACTAACATTGGCGATATTAAACGTATCAAACTTTCTGCAAACTGGATGTCTGCAGCGGGTCATGGTGGTGAAGATGCCGGCTTATATGAAGCGGTGAAAGCCGTAGGTGAAGAACTTTGCCCTGCATTAGGTATTACCATTCCTGTGGGTAAAGACTCGATGTCGATGAAAACCACTTGGGAAGAAAATGGCGAGAAAAAATCCGTTACTGCACCGCTTTCTTTAGTGATTTCATCTTTTGCGCGCGTGGAAGATGTCCGAAAAAACGTGACACCTCAATTACGCACAGACAAAGGCGCTAGCCGCTTATTGTTGATTGATTTAGGCGAAAGAAAAAATCGCTTAGGCGCAACCGCACTTGCGCAAGTGTATAAACAATTAGGTGATAAACCAGCCGATGTGGTGAACGCAGCCAAACTGAAACACTTCTTTGATGCAATGCAAGCATTAGTAGCAGAGCGTAAATTATTGGCTTACCATGATCGTTCTGATGGTGGTTTAATTACCACGCTTGCAGAAATGGCATTTGCGGGTAATTGTGGTGTAGATGTGGATATTTCGGCATTAGGCGACAATGATTTAGCCGTGTTATTCAATGAAGAATTAGGTGCGGTGATCCAAGTATCAGAAAGTGAATTAAGCGCAGTGCGTGAGGTATTAAAAGCCCATGACTTGCTTGGCTTAACTTATGAACTCGGTTCTGTAAGCTTAGAAGATCGTTTTGAAATCACGCGCGGCAGCAAAAAACTATTAAGCGAAAAACGCTCTGAATTACGCGGTATTTGGGCAGAACTCACTCACCAAATGCAACGCTTACGTGATAACCCAGAATGTGCTGACCAAGAATTTGAAGTGAAAAAAGCAACAGACAACAAAGGTTTATCCGCTCACTTAACCTATGATGTGAATGAAGATATTGCCGCGCCATACATCAGCAAAGGCGTGAAACCAAAAGTGGCCGTATTACGTGAACAAGGCGTAAACAGCCACGTTGAAATGGCAGCGGCTTTTGACCGTGCAGGCTTTGCCGCGATTGATGTTCACATGAGCGATTTAATGGCGGGGCATTACAACTTGAATGACTTCAATGCAATGGTGGCCTGTGGTGGCTTCTCTTACAGTGACGTATTAGGCGCAGGTGGCGGCTGGGCGAAATCTATTTTGTTCAACCCACAATTACGCGATCAATTCAGCCAATTCTTCGCCAATGAAAATACCCTTTCATTAGGCGTATGTAACGGCTGTCAATTTATCTCGACCCTTGCGGAAATTATTCCTGGTGCAGAAAATTGACCACGTTTTGTGCGTAATAAATCAGAACGTTTTGAAGCGCGTGCTGCAATGGTGAAGATCAACGACACCAATTCATTGTGGTTTAAAGGCATGGCGGGTTCACATATGCCGATTGCCGTTTCTCATGGTGAAGGACGCGTAGAATTCAAAACACCTGAGAATTTGACCGCACTTCAAGCGCAAAACTTGATTGTGGCACAATATATCGACAGCCATTTAAACGTGACGGAAACCTATCCTGCCAATCCGAATGGTTCGGCACTAGGTATTACAGCCATTTCTAACGTGGATGGTCGTATCGCCGCGATGATGCCACACCCAGAACGTGTATTCCGTGCCGTGAGCAACTCATGGTACCCAGAAGATTGGTCTGAAGATGGTGCTTGGATGCGAATTTTTAGAAATGCGAGAGTGAATTTCAAATAATATGAGATTACTCACAGAAAATTAATCAAAAATAAGAGATACTACCAAGTTGGTATCTCTTTTTTATTGCGTAAACCTGAGTAATAAAAAAATGCCAACAATATTAGGGAGTAATATTGTAAATAATTTATATAAAAATTCTTGGACATTATGTCCGTAATATCAATTGAACTATATGAGGAGTCCTAAATGAGTGCATTAGTTACATTGCTAGCTAATATTGTTGCGCCATTGCAACGTCAAATTTATTAACTGCGATTTGTGTTGTGATGGTTTGGATTGGTGGCTTAAAAGTTTGCCAATATGAAGCAGATGGTATAGCACATTTTGTGTCAAATAGCCCTTTCTTAAGCTTCCTTTATAAAAATGGAGCGAATATGGTAGAAAATGATAAGGGTGTTTTAGTAAAAGAATATACCTTATATAAAAACCCTGAAGGTAAAATGGTCGCAAAAAATATTGAATGGCATAAAGCTAATGGCACCTATACGGCTTCTTATATTATTGGCGCGATGATCGTGACCATTGGTATTTTAGTATTAGCGGGAATTTGGTCTCCAACATTAGGTTTATTCGGAGGCTTACTCACCTTTGGCATGTCGATAGTCACGCTGTCGTTCCTGATATTTACGCCAGAAACCTGGGTGCCGAATTTAGGAGGGGACTTCCCAACCCCTAATTATGGCTTCCCATATCTCTCAGGTGCCGGCCGACTCGTGATTAAAGATATTATTATGATGGCAGGTGGCTTAGTTGCTGCAGCAGAATGTGCAAAACGCTATTTAAATAATAAAAAACAATTTGCTTAATTGCGTTATTTTAAAAGGTTTGCCAGGATAAACAGCAAGCCTTTTTGTTATTAAAATATAAAACTAATAATAAAAAATAGATAATATTCCACCTACTATCTGTTTTTATTGGAGAATATATAATGAATTTTAATGCGGAACCTAAAATTATACAGGATATCTTAAGTTTAGAGAGAGTATGTTGTACCAAGATATCAAAGAGAATATTCTTGGGAAGAAGAACAGATCCAGGAATTTTGGGAGGATATTAATGAACAGATTGATTATGAATGTACCCCATTCAAAGCTAAGGAATATTTTATAGGATCATTAGTTTTAATAAAAGATACAGATTCAAAATATTATATTATTGATGGGCAACAAAGAATTACAACGATAACTATCTTTTTATCTGCTTTGGTTAATATTGGAGATGAATTGGCTAAAACAGCACAAAATGGAAAGGAATACGAAAAATTTAGTAATACCTGTTATAGATACATCGAAGGAAAAGATACAAATGATGATCCATTTTTTAAATTAAAAAGTGAAAACAATAGTGAATTCTTTCCTAATGAAATACAATTTAGAAAAAAGAATAAAGCATCTAAACATAGTATTGATCTTTCGCCTCTTGAAAATAAGAGGTTAAATAAGGCCTATAATTTCTTTTATAATAAAATTAAAGATGAAATAGTAAATGGCAATGGAAAAATGACCCTTTGGTTTTTTTGCAGGTTTTACGAGAGCAGTTAAAATTATGTGAAACAATTTATATCACGGTAGATAATAAGAAAGATTCGCAAAAGATATTTCAAACTTTGAATGCTAAAGGAAAAAAGTTAGAGTATATTGATCTTATAAAAAATGAATTATTTTCTGTTTTAGATTCTACTCATCCCAATGATTTTGCAAAGGAAAGTTGGATTAGTATAAAAGAAAATATTCAGAGTATTAAAAATGAAACATTAACCTACTTTTTCTATCAGTATTGGAATGCAAAGTACAAGAGAGATTCTGAGTCTGATATTTATGGAAGTTTTCTAGATGAGGTGGAATGCAGTGAAGAAAAATATAATGAGTTTTTACTCGACTTATTAAATTCATCACAACAGTATCTAAAGATAGCATTACCTAATAAAGAAGACTGGAAGAATTTGGAGCATAAGGAGATTTATGAGTCGCTAAAAAAACTAGAGGTTTTTAATATTAAAATAGCAAGACCGTTAATTCTTGTATTGCTTCAGTTGTGGAATAATAAAAGAATCAGTTTAAAAAATTTAAAAGATATTCTTAATAAAATATCAATATTTCATTTTATTCATTCTGAAATAACATCCTCTCCTAAATCAGGTCTAGAAATAAGCTATGCTACATATGCCAGAAGAATTTATAAATGCACAGGAGATAATAAAGAAATAGTAACAATTATAAGAGAGTTAGAGGCGAAACTTAAAGAAAAACTAAAACTAATACTAGAATCTCTTGTTTTAGATAAGTTTACGAAACTCTCTTTCTTAAAAGATAAAGAAACGATTAACCTTATATTTATGCATCTTGAGATGTTTGTGTATCGAAATACTAGAGAATTATCTATAAACAATATGAGTTTAGAACATATTACTCCGCAATCTCAAATAAAAGGAAGTGCTAAGAAAGCTTGGGAGCATAGAATAGGTAACCTTATACCCTTAGGACCAGAAATCAACTCAAAATGTGATTCGAAAAGTTTTAAAGCTAAATTAAAATTATTTGAGGAGTCAGAATTAGAGATAGTTAGAGATTTTGTTTCTAAGTATAGAAATAGTGCAGGTTGGGATCAGAAATCTTCTGAAAAACGAGCAAAAGAGTTGGCTAGTCAGTTTTATAATTCTATTATTACTACTTTTGGCATGAAGTAGTCTACAATGTGACTTGTAAAAGCACTGTTTCTTTACATATGATTAGCTACGAATTCATGCAGAGAAACATGCATTATTAATTTGATAAAGGAACAGAGAAGTAGCGGTCAAGAATCATAACGAATTTTGGCCACTTTTTGATCTGCCCCCCAAAACCTGGACGCCTAATTTGAGGTGCAGATTATATCCTACTCTTATCAATTTCGTTTGAAAATTATCAAACTCGTCACCGAACAGGATTATGGTATCCGTGAGGTGGCGAAACTTTATAAAACTTCCCATGGTCTCATCATTTATTGGCTAAAAGCATTTCGGAAAAGAGGGCTTGATGGCGTAAAATCGCCTTATACAAACCTTAAAACACTGAAAATAATGAAGCCAAAGATGAAAAAGAAAGAAATTGAAATCCTAAAAACAATAGACTTTTCTAATTCCGCCACGCTTTATTTTTCCAAATGACTTTGACCAACTTTACAATATTGCATTAGAATACGAACCTTTGATTTTTGCTGTAAGGAATAAAAATGGAAGAATCTCCAGAATTAGAAAAATTACCACGAATTATTACTGGTGTATTGAAAATCGTGCTTTGCACGGCATTGATTACGTTGGCGATTGTACTCATCATTGCCCTTGGAAAAATTACTTATACTTTAGCAATGATGGTGCTTAATACTTCGGCTGTGGTGCCTTATAACGTGGCTGAACAAGCAGTGATGTTTTTCTTATATTTCGGGTTTATTGGTTTGATTGTGCAGTATTTTAAAAGTGGCTATCACTTCCCTTTGCGCTATTTTATTTATGCTGGGATCACCGCGATGTTGCGTTTAATCATTGTTAATCATGAAAGCTCGGTGGATACCATCTTATTTGCAGGTGCAATTTTGATTATGGTGATCGCACTTTGTTTGGTGTTATATTCTAATAAACTGAAAAATATATAGCTTTATATTCAAAGCAACAAAAAACGCACTTCAATTTGAAGTGCGTTTTGTCTTTTAAGTTGAGTTACTCAGATTTGCTTTCTAAAAGTGCGGTTGAATTTTCTTCTATTTTTTCTTCCGCACTTTCTGAGACGACATCTTGAATTGCCATCACTGATTTCAAATTCTCTTGGCGAACTTGCTCAGCTAATGCTTTATCACCCGCTTGTTCAAATACATAAGATGCCATCATCGAATCATTTGGCTCTAACTGTTCAGGGCAAGCTATCACGTTTTTGAATACGTCTGCTGCTTTAGCAAATTCATTGTTACGAACATATAAATAACCCAAAGCACGATTGATACAGCATTTTTGTGTCTCATCTGCACGTTTTGCACGTTTTTCGATTAGCTTGAGAAGTTTACTATTATCTTCTGGTTGTAAACGTGTAATTTGAGTACAAAGTTCTTTGCTAATGCTAGTGTTATCACCAATTTTCTTCAATACTTCAACAGTAAATTCTGATGCTGACTCATGATCATTACAATCAATTAAACGCTGAATTAAACCAACTTTGAGATCAATATTATTACGACGACTACGAGACTGAGCATCCCACCATTCAAGTAAACCATCTACGCCTTCTTCATTCATTTTCTCATCGAGCAAACCATTTTCTGTTTGAGAACGAAGATCTTTGAACTCTTCAGCACTGAATAAACCGCTATTTTCAACCCCATCTAGAATCTTATCGAGGGCTTGATAAGCTTTAGAACGAAGATAAATTTCTACCGCCAGTTTTAACACTTCTTTATTGCGGTCAGCCATTTCTAGCAAGCTATCCACAGAGCTGCGCGCTGCGGGCAATTTGTTTTGTTGCAATAAAATACGCGTGCGGGCAATTTCCACCAGCAAATTATCTGAACCAGCTAATTCAGTGGCTTCAATCAAATAGCGATTTGCGCTAAATTCATCACCTCGTTGTTGTGCTGCTTCAGCTGCTTTGATGAGGTTTAACACAGGCTCAGCAGAATGTTTGGCATTCTTACCAATCAATTTTTCTGCTTTGGCGTAATCTCCTTCATTCATCTTCATCAAACCTTCAAGGGTTTGTTTCTGCGCTCTCACACGTTTACGGCTAGAAAACCAATTATAAGAACCGCGGCTTAAACGTAAAAAACGCGTTACGATCCATTCCAAACCATAAATAATCGCTAAAGCAATTACGAAGAAAATCACTAATGTCGTAATCGACATTTCAACGATATTATTTGTTGTTTCAATACGAACATAGCCTTGCTGACCAGAAAGATAAGGCCCTGCAATCAACCCAGCAAGCAATGCTAGCATTAAAAAAAGCACTCTAAACATAGGCTATCCTTATTTTTGTGGCTCAGCTTTTGCCGGTTGAGATTCTTGTTTTTCTGGTGCTGATTGTTCTGTTGCCGCACCTTCAGCTTTAGGCATGGTTTCAATGACTTTATCCGCTTCAATTTCCACCTTTTGAACATCTAACGGCGCACGATTAAGATATTTATCAAGCAAGGTCAAACTTTGTAATTGCTCTGGCACATCGACATAAATAGAGGAATCAGCCAGCTCATCCACTGATTTTAAGAAATTTTGCGTCACTTCTGCATTCGTATCAAAATAGCTACGAACCCAAGAGGCAACTGCATCTAAAGATTGTTTATAAAGTTCATCTTGCTGGCGTGGCACGGCCATAATAGCAAGTTGTAAACGTAAACGAATGTTCTCACGCAGATAAATATCTTGGTTTGGAGCAAGCAATTCTTTTTTATCCGTACTTTGTTTTGGCGAAATACGAATAAAATGATTGAGGAAAGAAGTTGCGCTCTTTTCCACATTTTGCTGCCAATCTGCAATATCATCAGATAATTTACCGCTCTTTTCTGGGGCTTCATCAAAATTCACATTCAGCGCTTGTAACTCATCCACAGTATTGGCAAGCTGTGAAAGTTTTTGCATTACTGCATTTTGGTCTACACTTGAAAGTGAAAGAAGTTGTTTTAAATCTTGGTTGATTGCAGTACGAATTGTATTCGCTTGTGAATTGTTTACCTTAACGAGTGTTTCATCAGCCAATTTTAATAAAGAAATAGCTGTATCAACATCGTTATCTAAAACAAGTTTACGCAAGGCGTTATTTAACAAGAAATCTGCTTCGGAAAATAACCAGTCACTCGGTTGTTGCGCACCAGCCAGTTGACTAACTTGTTTTACTTGAGCTTGTAACGTAGCAATTTCGCTTGTTTTGCCTGCAACTAATTGCTCAAGTTGCTCGACTTTATCTTGTGCGGTTTTTAAGCCTTGTTCTAATCGTGTAACCTGTCCACTATTATCAGACACAAGGGCAGAAACAGCTACACCACTTTGGCTTTCAAGTGCGGTTAATTTTTGCTGAATTTCAGCTACTTGTTGCTGACCAAAATAATAACCAGACCCACCGACACCTAGCGCAATGAGAATTGCCAATAAACTCAATGCTGTGCCCGTTTTTTTCACAATAGTCTGTGTAACTGGCTGCATCGTTTCAGTTTTTTCAACCACCGTTTCCAGCGTATCACCGACTTGTTCAGTGATATCGTTAGATTGATCTTTTGCCATATCAATTCCTTAATAAGTCAGATTGAGTAAGGTATTCAATAAATTCAAATTATTGCCCTTTAGGAAAATCACAATATTTTTCCCTTAGGCTTATTTTTAAAATCTGTAATGCGTTCGCTTTGACAAGAAAAATACGGAGCGGTTCTTCCACCAACTGTAAAGAAATGTAAATCCTTACATTAGTGAAATTAAGTAATTTACGCAATGAAATTGAAGGTTATCCTATCACTCTTAGGTTAAAAAGTCATTTTGATTGTTGATATAAGAAACACCTCAGATATGAGAAATTGAATTAAAATTTTGCTTTCTGATAATTTAAAGTCTCTGATGCTTCAAAAACTGTGATTTGTGTCACAATTTTTTGCATTTATACTCTCTAAGTGGTAAATTGTTCGCCAATTTTTGTTGTTCTGGTAGGGACACCGCGTGGAATACAATCTAGCACAAGCAAAACAATGGGTTAATGCCTTGGATCAACGCCGTTTTGAGCGTGCATTACAAGGTTCTGGCGATGTATTTCAACACGTTTTAGCGGTTGTTCCTTTACTTTTACACCTAAACCATCCGCAACTTCCAGGCTATGTTATTCACACCCCCTCTGGCATTGCAAGTTTCCTCGCATCTGATTATCAAAAAAAATGGCTTACCAATGAATACGGTATTCACTATGCCGATCATAAGTTTTCAACACTCAAAAGTGCGGTAAATTTTCACGAGGTTTTACCACCAATTCTAGGCATTTATTTAATGGGTAGCTTTGGCTCAATAAGTCAAACCGCTTCTTCAGATCTCGACACTTGGATTTGTGTCCGAGACGGCTTAACTCCTGATGAACACGCTCTTCTTATCCAAAAAACTAAACGGATTAGTGAATGGGCAATGCAATTTAATGTGGAAATTAATTTTTATTTGATGGATCAACAACGTTTTCGCAACGAACATTACGCTGACCCACTGACTATTGAAAATAGTGGTTCTGCGCAATATATGTTATTGCTTGATGAGTTCTATCGCTCCGCCGTACGCTTAGCAGGTAAACCTCTACTTTGGTTACATTTATGGGTAGAAAATGAAAAAGACTATGAAAAAGAGGTCACTCGTTTAATTACGGAAGGGGAAATTGATCCAAATGATTGGGTCGATTTTGGCGGTTTAGGACAATTTTCTGCAAACGAATATTTTGGTGCCAGCTTATGGCATCTTTATAAAGGGATTGATTCGCCTTATAAATCTGTGCTCAAAATTTTGTTGTTGGAAGCCTATTCCAAGGAATACCCAAACACTTGCTTAATTGCCCGCACTTTTAAGCGAGATCTACTTACAGGCAATACCAATCCTGATCACCATTTTGATCCTTACATTGCCATCCTTGCAAAAGTAACCCAATATTTAACCGCACTTTCTGAATTTAAGCGTTTGGATTTTGTGCGCCGTTGTTTCTATGTGAAAGCAACGGAAGATCTTGCACTTTACCAAGCTAATAATTGGCGTGTTCGTTACATGGAAATCCTTGCTCATGAATGGGGATGGTCTGCTGAAACGGTGAAACACCTCAATAAACGTCCATTTTGGAAAATTAAAGCAGTCAAAGAAAGCCATGATAACGTGGTGAAGTTTTTAATGTTGAGCTATCGCAATTTAGTGGAATTTGCGCGAAAGCATCACATTCACTCGAGCGTCGTGCCACAAGATATCAATATTCTTTCTCGCAAACTTTATACTGCTTTTGAAGAACTTCCCGGCAAAGTGTCCTTACTCAACACACAGATATCTCACAATTTATCAGAAGCACACCTGACTTTTGTGGAAGTCCGCGGCAATAAACATTTTAAAGATGGCTGGTACCTTATCAATCAACCAACGCACCATATTATGTTCTCCAAAGAACGAGTCATTGAATACGGGGAAAGCCTAAATAAATTAGTCTCTTGGGCATATTTTAATCATCTGCTAACGGAAAAAACGGGGCTTGCCATTTTTAGCAAGAATGTGACTCTAAGTACATTACAACGCTTTGTCACTAACTTGGGTCAATCTTTTCCAAGCACCATCGCCAAGCAACCTAAAAATAGCGATTTATTGAATCAATGCGAAATTCGTAGCTTATTTATTGCCATAAATCTCACCACCGATCCAACATCCAAAGTAGAAGAAGTATTAACTGGCATTTCATCACGAGATTTATTTAGTTTTGGAGCGCTTGAACAAAGCCTTGTGGGCAGCATCGATTTTACTTATCGCAATGTGTGGAACGAAATCCGAACGCTCCATTTTGAAGGGCAAAATGCCATTTTGCTTGCGCTAAAAGTGCTTTCTAACAAAATTTATCGTGGCGTTAATCGCCCAGATTCCATCCAAGTCTATTGTTATAGTGAACGTTACCGCCAAGATTTACGCCAATTAGTGATGGGATTAGTCAATCGATGCGTTAGCATCCAAGTAGGCGATATTCAACAACCTTGCCAAACATCACGCTTACGCGTGGCGGGTAAAAACTGGCAATTATTTTTTGAAGATCGCGGGATTAGCTTACAAGAAATCGGAAATGAATCGGTCTGTAATGAAGCTGAAAGTGCGGTGGATTTTGACGAAGTTTTACAAACGCCAATTGAAGATGGAGAGACAAACCAAGAAAGTCGTCGCTATCCACCAGAAATGGATGCCTTCGCAAGTGAAGGATTCCTACAATTCTTTTTTGAAGATAATTCCGATCACAGCTTCAATGTTTACATTTTAGATGAATCTAATCGTCTCGAAATCTATCGCCACTGCGATGGTGAAAAAGATGAAAAAGTGCGGGAAATTAATCAACTTTATCAAAGTGCTAAACTGGAAGGCGATAAAAATCCTTACAATATCGTTCAACGTAATTTTAACTATCCTCAATTTTATCAACTACAAAATGGAAAAAATGGCATATCCATTGTGCCGTTTAAATTCCGCCCAGTGAATAAGTAATATTTTCCTGTGGTTGATAGGTCACCGAAAGATATCTATACTTATTTCCTCTTTCACTAGATAAATTGTGGATATGACAACTTCGCAAACACCAATCACTGTGCTAGGTGCGGGATCTTATGGAACTGCGCTGGCAATTACCTTTTCTCGCAATGGTTCTCCCACTTATTTATGGGGGCACAATCCCGCCCATATCGCCCAAATGCAGATAGAACGACAAAATTATCGTTTTTTACCAGATGTCATCTTTCCTGAGGAACTTCATTTAGAAAGCAATCTTGCACAAGCAATGGAATATTCTCAAGATATTTTAATCGTGGTGCCAAGCCATGCTTTCGGTAAAATTCTTATAAAAATCAAACCGCACTTAAAAGCTCATCACCGATTAATTTGGGCAACAAAAGGTCTGGAACGTAACACGGGGCGTTTACTACAAACCGTAGTTGAAGAACAACTCGGAACACAATATCCACTAGCTGTACTTTCGGGTCCAACTTTTGCAAAAGAATTAGCACAAGGTTTACCAACAGCTATCACGCTCGCTTCCAATAACGATCAATTCGCGCAGGAATTTCAGTCTCGTATTCATTGTAGTAAACATTTTCGAGTCTATATAAATTCGGATATGATTGGCGTTCAACTTGGTGGTGCAATTAAAAATGTGATCGCAATTGGCGCAGGTATTTCAGATGGTATGGGATTTGGCGCAAATGCTCGCACCGCACTGATTACGCGTGGCATTGCAGAAATCAGCCGATTAGGTACCTTTCTCGGAGCAAATCCCAATACGTTTATGGGAATGTCTGGATTAGGCGATTTAGTGCTAACTTGCACCGATAATCAATCGCGCAATCGATGTTTTGGATTAATGCTAGGTGAAGGATTAGATGCCAAAACGGCTATGGAAAATATCGGGCAAGTCGTGGAAGGTTTTTATAATACAAAAGAAGCCTATTTGCTTGCACAAAGACAAGGTGTGGAAATGCCGATTACAGAACAAATTTATCAAATGCTGTTTTGTGGCAAAAGTGCACAAGATGTAGCAATCAGCCTTTTGGGGCGAGAATGTAAAGGCGAATAAAAGGAAAAATTATGACATTAGATGTGTGGCAACATATTCGCCAGGAAGCCAAAGAACTTGCCGAAAACGAACCTATGCTTGCGAGTTTTTTTCATTCTACGATTTTAAAACATCAAAATCTGGGCGGAGCTCTAAGTTATTTATTGGCTAACAAATTAGCCAATCTTATTATGCCAGCTATTTCTCTCCGTGAAATTATTGAAGAAGCCTATCAAGCCAATCCTTCGATCATTGATTGTGCTGCTTGCGATATTCAAGCTGTCCGCCACCGCGATCCCGCTGTGGAGTTATGGTCCACTCCATTGCTTTATTTGAAAGGTTTCCATGCGATTCAAAGTTATCGAATCACTCATTATTTATGGAATCAAAATCGTAAATCCCTTGCCCTTTATTTACAAAATCAAATTTCCGTGGCTTTCGATGTCGATATTCATCCAGCTGCGAAAATTGGCCACGGTATCATGTTCGACCATGCAACAGGTATTGTTGTAGGGGAAACATCTGTAATTGAAAATGATGTCTCAATTTTGCAAGGCGTAACGCTTGGCGGTACGGGAAAAGAATCAGGCGATCGCCATCCAAAAGTACGCGAGGGTGTTATGATTGGGGCGGGAGCAAAAATTCTCGGTAATATTGAAGTGGGTAAATATGCCAAAATTGGAGCAAATTCTGTTGTGCTTCACCCCGTACCAGAATATGCCACAGCAGCGGGTGTACCTGCTCGCATTGTGAGTCAAGATAAAGCGGCAAAACCTGCTTTTGATATGAATCAATATTTTATCGGCATTGATGATGGCATGAATTTGAATATTTAAGGAAATAAAATGATTAATAAAGATACCCAACTCTGCATGTCGTTATCAGGTCGTCCAGGCAATTTCGGTACCACCTTTCACAATTATTTGTACAACAAACTAGGATTAAATTTCATTTATAAAGCCTTCACCACGCAGGATATTGAACACGCTATCAAAGGCGTGCGCGCATTAGGCATCCGTGGTTGTGCGGTTTCAATGCCATTCAAAGAAGCTTGTATGCCATTTTTAGATGAAATTCATCCGTCAGCACAAGCTATTGAATCCGTAAACACCATCGTGAACGATAATGGCTTTTTGCGTGCATATAACACTGATTACATTGCTATTGTAAAATTAATTGAAAAATATCACTTAAATAAAAATGCTAAAGTCATTGTTTATGGCAGTGGTGGTATGGCAAAAGCCGTCGTTGCTGCCTTTAAAAATTCAGGTTTTGAGAAGTTAAAAATTTACGCACGCAACGTAAAAACAGGTCAATATCTAGCCGCACTTTATGGCTATGAATACATTGATTCTTCAGAAAACCAACAGGCTGACATTTTAGTCAATGTTACGCCAATCGGCATGAAAGGGGGCAAGGAAGAAATGGATTTACCCTTTTCAAAAGCACTCATTGATAATGCTGGTGTCGCGTTTGATGTAGTAGCTATTCCTGCTGAAACGCCCTTTATTCGTTATGCTCAAGCACAAGGAAAACAAACCATTTCTGGCGCAAAAGTGATTGTACTTCAGGCAGTAGAACAATTTGAACTTTATACACATCAACGCCCAAGCGATGAATTAATAGAAGAAGCTGCGGCTTTTGCTCGAGCCAACTCTTAACATCAAAAGTGCGGTGATTTTTCACCGCACTTCTAATCTTTAATAAAACCAAATTCTCCGCTTTCATCCATTTTTAAAATTGACGCGTAATTTTTTCGCCAATCCCCTAATACAATTCGGGTAAATCCTTCTTGTTGATGAATCGCCTCACGGTGAGTGTGTCCGTGAATTAATAAATTCACACCAAACTCTTGTACTTTTTCCGTCGTAAAGGCTTGATTCACATCCATGATTTCCTGTGATTTGGCTTGTTTATCTTGATTACTCTTTGCCCGAATTTTCTCCGCAATTTTCACCCGCACTTTTAATGGCAAGCACAAAAACAAACGCTGCAGCCATTTTTGATGCACTCTACGGCGAAATTGTTGGTAAGCCTCATCATCAATGCAAAGCGTATCGCCATGACAAAGTAAGATTTTTTTATCATAAAGTGTGATCAGTTGATAATCAGGCAAAAGCTGAACACCTGTATCTTTCGCAAAACGTTTACCAATCAAGAAATCACGGTTGCCATGCTGAAAATAACATTGCACACCTTGATTACTTACAAACTTAATTAAATCTTTAACTTGTTGAATCAATGCGGATTGCTCATCATCACCAATCCAAAAATCAAAAAGATCACCTAAAATGTAAAGTCGTTCAGCCTGCGGGGCAAGATTCTGCATAAAATCGACAAAAAGTGCTGTCAATTCAGGCCGATTTTCACTTAGATGCAAATCAGAAATAAAATAGCTATGTTTCATAAAAATTCCACGATTTTTGTTTAGATTAGCACATATTGATATTGAATTTGCTATACTTTAACGAAATTTTGTATAGGACATCCTCATGTTAAAATTACTTCGAATTTTCCTCGTATTAATCTGCTGTATTCTAATTTGTGTACTGGGTACGATTTATTCTTTTATCCGCTTTAAAAATCCAAGCAACGTAGGCATTGTTGCACGTTGGTTTGGACGTTTATATCCACTTTTTGGCTTAAAAGTAGAACATCGTATTCCTCAAAATCAAGAGCAGATTGGCCGCGCGATTTATATCGGTAATCACCAAAATAATTATGATATGGTGACGATCTCTTATATGGTGCAACCTCGCACAGTAAGTGTGGGTAAAAAAAGTTTAATTTGGATACCCTTTTTCGGCATTCTGTATTGGGTAACGGGCAATATTTTCTTGGATAGAGAAAACCGCACAAAAGCACACAGTACGATGTCGCAGCTCGCACGACGAATTAATGAAGATAATTTATCTATTTGGATGTTTCCGGAAGGCACTCGCAGTCGTGGTCGCGGTTTATTACCCTTTAAAACTGGTGCATTCCATGCAGCGATTTCAGCAGGTGTACCGATTATTCCTGTGGTTTGCTCAACCACGCATAATAAAATTAATTTAAATCGCTGGGATAATGGCAAAGTGATTTGCAAAATAATGGATCCAATTGATGTTTCAGGCTATACCAAAGACAACGTTCGAGATCTTGCGGCTTATTGTCACGATCTAATGGAAAAACGCATTGCCGAACTTGATGAAGAGATAGCAAAAGGAAACTAAAATGCCACGCCTTTCCCGCCGTCAATTATTAAAAACAGCTGCGATTTCTACCGCACTTTCCACAGTGCCCGCACCATTGTTAGCTGCAAACCGTGAAAAATTAGTTGTGCCGCCACTCATTGAAGTTCGTCGCGGTCGCCCGATTGTATTAACAATGCAGGAAATGAATTATCCCCTAGATGGCTCACACAATGTGACAGTATGGGGATTCAACGGTAATTATCTTGGCCCAACCATTAAAATCAAATCAGGTAGCTTTGCCAAACTTAATTATCATAACAATTTGCCACAATCCGTTGCCTTGTCTATTCAGGGCTTACAAGCATCGGGTGAACTGTTTGGTGGGGCGGCTAGAATACTAAAAAAAGGCGAGTCTTGGGCACCCATCGTGCCTATTGAACAACCTGCAGCAAGCTGTTGGTATCGTTCCGCGACATTAGCCAACTCAGCCTATCAAACCTATCGTGGCTTAGCTGGAATGTGGTTAATTGAAGATGACCAAAGCCTAAAAGCGAATCTTCCCAATAAATACGGCGTAGATGACATTCCATTGATTTTACAAGATATGGAATTTAACAATGATGGTCTCCAATTATTCAAACAAAATCAACCGCACTTTGTAGGCAATCGCTTATTAGTAAATGGTATTGAAGCACCATATTTAGATGTTGCACGGGGTTGGATTCGTTTACGTTTGCTCAATGCCTCATTAGCGCGTGCTTATGATTTACGCTTGGATAATGATCAAGAAATGCTGCTTATTGCACAAGATTTAGGTTTCTTACCAAAAGTTAAATCGGTCAAATCTTTGGCTCTCTCGCCAGGAGAACGTGCAGAAATACTCGTTAATATGAATGAAATTGACAACGTATCTCTCATTAGCGGAAGTAAACGTGGCTTGTACGACAAAATGAAAAATATGTTGATCTCAAGCGATGAACTCGCTGATAACACCGTCCTTGAATTGCGTGCCAAGGGAGAAATGTCAGCATTTAATAAACAACCGAATCTCACTTTCGAAACGGATGCACCAGCAATGTTACAACAAGCCGTTGCACAAACTCGAGAATTTAATATTGATGTCACAAACAGTTTAATTAACCAAAGACGTTTTGACCCACGCAAAGTTGATGTAATAGCCCGAAAAGGAACAATTGAACGCTGGATTTTAAATGCAAGTTTACCTGTAGGATTTACTATTCAAGGTGCCAAATTTGTGGTGGAAAGCCAAGGAGAACATCAATTCCAAGCTGAAGAATTAGCTTGGAAAGATACAGTTTGGGTAAAAAACAAAACTCAAATTTTAGTGAAATTTGATCAAGTATCTTCTGGCAACTACCCATTCTTATTTGGGGTATCGAATTTAATGCTAGAAGATATGGGATGCATTGGCGTACTGATGGTACAATAGCGTTAACTATCCCAAAACACCATGAATTTTAATCATTCATACTTTATTTAAAGAGGAAATCGTAATGAAAAAATCATTAACATTAGCCGCACTTTCTATATGTGCTGCGTCATCTGTTGTATTTGCTACTTCTGATACACCACAAGAATCTCAACCTATACTTTCTCTTTCAGTATATGATATGTCAGGTCAAGTTCCTATGGATTTAGGTAAAAAAGAGATTTCTCGCTCTATACCAAAACAACAACTGTGTTGGACAGCAAATGGTGAGTTTAATAAACAAATTTCCATAATCGAAATTTTTAAATCTCCTAAGAAAATGACTTTTTCTATCCCGAAAAATCTTGGCTCTGTTAAAACATCTAAAGATGGAAAAACGCACACAATTGCAATGACTAGAGAACCATTAAATCAGGGTAAATTTGTTGTAAATTGCTGGCGTTTTGATGAGAAAGATCCTGTCGGTCAATACTCAATTCAAGTTCAACTTGGAGATATCGTCTACGATCCTTTGACCTTTAACGTTGTAAAATAATAAAAAATAAAAACTCAGCTTTTGCTGAGTTTTTTAATTTTATGTAAGAAAAATTATAGAAAACCTTAGATACATCCGATCAACAGTTTATTGAAAAATATTACTAGCCTTGCCCTTTTTCCAGTATAATCTGACCAATTTTCTGACAAATTAAAATAAGACGATGAATAAAAAACACACTTTAATTTCACTTGCTATTTTGACCGCACTTTATAGCCAACAAAGTTTGGCAGATTTGCATGAACAATGTTTAATGGGCGTGCCAAAATTTAGCGGTGAAGTCGTGACGGGTGATGTGAATTCTCTGCCTGTATATATTGAAGCGGATAATGCAGAAATTAATCAGCCAAATGACGCGACCTATCAAGGTAATGTGGATTTGAAACAAGGCAATCGTCATTTGTTAGCACAATCTGTGCAGGTCAAACAATCAGGAAACCAATTAACACCTTTACGCATGGCTTATGTCCACGATGGATTTGATTATAAAGATAATCAGATCAATATGTTAGGTAAAGATGCGGAGTTTAATTTAGATAGTCACGATGGTAATTTAACAAATTCAGAATATGAATTTGTCGGTCGTCAAGGTCGCGGTAAGGCCGATGATATAACATTAAGTAATAATTATCGCGTCATGAAAAACGCCACCTTTACTTCATGTTTGCAAGGTGATAATGCTTGGGCTGTAGATGCGTCAGAAATTCGTCAATACGTGAAAGAAGAATATGCTGAAATGTGGCATGCTCGTTTCAAAGTGCATGGCGTTCCCGTCTTTTATACCCCTTACTTACAATTACCCATTGGAGATCGTCGTCGTTCTGGATTATTGATTCCAAGTGCGGGAACATCTAGCCGAGATGGTCTTTGGTATGCACAACCAATTTATTGGAATATCGTACCTAATTACGATCTTACTTTTACCCCAAAATATATGTCTCGCCGTGGTTGGCAAGCAAATGGCGAATTTCGCTATTTAACCCCTATTGGCGAAGGTAAAGTGGCAGGAGAATATTTAGGTAACGATCGTTACTCTGAATATTCTAGTGATAATCGAAAACGTCATTTGTTCTATTGGAATCACAATTCTAGCTTTTTGCAAAATTGGCGCTTAAATATTGATTATACCCGAGTAAGCGATAAACGTTATTTCAGCGATTTTGAGTCTGTTTATGGTCGCAGTACTGACGGCTACGCAAACCAATATGCTCGCATAGCTTATTATCAACCAAATTATAATTTTTCTCTTTCTGCACGACAGTTCCAGATTTTCGATGAGGTGGACATCGGCCCTTATCGTGCAATGCCACAATTAGATTTCAATTATTACAAACATGATTTGGCTAATGGATGGTTAAATTTCAAATTGCATTCACAAGCTGTTCGTTTTGATAATGACAGTGAATTAATGCCAACTGCATGGCGTTTCCATGCAGAGCCTAGCCTAAATTCTTTAATGTCAAATAAATACGGCAGTTTGAATATTGAAACTAAACTTTATGCTACTCGCTACGATCAGAAAAAAGGTTCAGGAAAAAATACAGAGGACGTGCAAAAAACGGTAAATCGACTTATTCCACAATTTAAAGTTGATTTACAAAGCGTATTAGCACGCGATACAACGTTCTTAAAAGACTATACACAAACTTTCGAACCACACGTGCAGTATTTATATCGTCCTTACCGAAATCAAAGCAATATTGGTTCAAAACTTAATAATGAATATTTAGGATTTGGTTACGATTCAGCCTTAGTACAGCAAGATTACTATTCGCTATTCCGTGATCGCCGTTATAGTGGTTTAGACCGAATTTCATCGGCAAATCAAGTTACCTTGGGTGGCACAACGCGTTTTTATGATATTGGTGGCGAAGAACGCTTTAATTTATCTGCAGGTCAAATTTATTACTTAAGTAATTCTCGTATTGATGAAAACCCAGCAAATAAAACACCAACTTCATCATCAGCTTGGGCCTTAGAATCTAATTGGAAAATGAGTGATAAATGGCATTGGCGTGGTAGCTATCAATTTGATACTCATACCAATTCAACATCATTAGCAAATACATCACTAGAATATAATCCTGAAAAAAATAATTTAATTCAGTTAAATTATCGATATGCGAACCAAGAATATATTGACCAAAACTTGGGTAAATCGGCTAACGCATATCAACAAGATATCCAACAAGTGGGCTTAGTTATAGGCTGGGAAATTGCAAATAATTGGGCTGTAGTAGGACGCTACTATCAAGATCTCGCGTTACAAAAACCTGTAGAACAATATATTGGCGTCCAATATAACAGCTGTTGTTGGGCGGTTGGTGTCGGTGCTAGCCGCTATGTCACAAGCCACCAAAATCAAAAGCATAATGAGGTCGTTTACGATAATAGCATTGGCGTAACCTTAAAATTAAGAGGTTTAGGCACCAATGACCATCAAAGCGGTATTCAAGAGATGTTAGAAAAAGGAAAGCTACCTTATATTCGAGTATTTAGTTTGGATTAAACATGGTTCAATATAAACGTTAAATCAACAAAAAGAGCGGCTATTTTTAGCAGCTCTCAGACCACTGACAAACCCACCTTTAAGAGCATATGCCCAAGGTGGGTTTATTTCTTGCCGTTTTATCTATTTCTCTTATATTTCACTTTAAATAGCCACTCAAGCCGTCAGTTTTGTGGATTTTAATACCGAAGAAATAGCCTAACAGCATAATTTTAAATAATCGAACAAGGTCAACTGCTGGACGACCGTTATCTCGACAATGAAGATACGCGACCTTGCGAACAAAGTGATCTTGGGGAACTGGCTATCAAGACTTATCATCTCGAGTTCATATTGCGGAGGAGAGGATTTTTAAGTATAGGCATTTCCTTTTTTTCGATATGCCTATTCGATCAAACATTTAGGGCTATGTCTAGAGATTTTCAGCGCTCTGAACAATGGCTAGGGGTTACCTATCCATTGTTTTTACATTCAAAGAAATATTACTCCTTCACACTCTTTTTCAAAAATGCCCCTCTATGTTGAGTAAGTCGAACATTACTGACATTGCCACATTACCTTCCTAATTGACGTTGAAGTAGTGTTTGCATAATTGCAAAATTAAAAAGAAAACTGGTCGATTGGTCGTTTTTTTGTAGGTTACTTCTTAGATTGTTTATTTAAAATATAAATAATACCTTGTGTTACTGCAATGGGTGCAACAAATGCAGTAGTTAATGTTGTATAAGCTACATAAACAGGCGTAAATAACGTTATAGTTGTCAGTTCTAAAGCGATATCATCGGCTATAACTTCTTTATGTGATGTTCTTCGCACTAAAGAAATTTCGATTGGTTCAGGCATTGAAAATTTACTGATTATTTCATCTCTATTATTAAAGCGAATTCGCTTTCCAAATGCTCGGTATTGCCGTTTTAATGCTGGTTGATTAGCTGTCCAGTTCGGATTTCTAAGTTTTACTGCTGATAAGAAATCCGAATGAATATAGCTAATAGGATTAAACCAATATTGCTTTTGCAACTGCTCTTTTTCCTCTTTACTATATTTGCTTTCGTCTAAATAAACGGTGTATTCGCCAGTGACCTCATTATCAAGGCTATCTAATTTCATTGTAAAAAAGAGTGTTTGTTTTGCATAAGGGCTAGTCAAGAAATGTTGCATTGCTTCAACATCTTGATTTTGTAAAAGATAGTCCGACTGCTCTCCTATCAGATAAATTTTATTTTTTTCAATCATAAAGGCATAAATTTTTTCTGTGGTTTTTATGGGCTTGTTAATATGGATAACGCAACTCGTGAGCAAGCAAATTAAAATAAGATAAAGTTTTTTCATTGTTATTTTGTGGGACATTTGTAGTATGGGGAAAGTGAAACGTTTGTGATGTTTTCCTCAGTAATATCTTTCAAAACAACTGAGCACCCCATTGGCTTAATTTCATATTGATGCCCAGCTTTAGGGATAAATGATGCACGATCATCTCGGCGTTCTCCTCCATCGGTGGTATCCAACGTAATGGTTTTTATCAGAAATTTTCGAATAGTATCATAGCCCGCAATTGGACCGTACTGACATAATTGTGTTGTTTCGGTCTGGCAAGGCTTTCCCGCAACGCGGCAAACAGCTTTACTGATTTAATGCGATGGGGTGAGATTGATTATTTTATCCGTAGGAATGACGTATTCTCTAAACGTATAATTTTCCTTCTGGGCGATATCTGAGTCCTCGGTTTGAGTCATACCTATTCGATGTTGCCCACCGCCGTTAAACCATCCGGTAGGACGAAGATGTATTCCTTTCTTATCTTTTTCACAATCCATGATTTTTACATTGATTTCGCCATCCTTTCCTATATTAAAGATTCGGATACGGGCATGTTTTGTTGCGTCATATTCTTGAGGATTGATGATTTCTTTTGTTGCACATCCTGTAAGCAGTATTGCAAGTATCAGTGTTTTCCATCTATTTTTCATATATCTCCCTTCTTTGAATAACAATCCGCACGTAA